>CAYOGR010000252.1:0-1504 GCA_964403605.1 uncultured Chthoniobacter sp. | reverse complement strand
CCGCCTGCGACCGTTGCCTGTGTGGAGGGAACTTTTGACGACCTTTGCGACCGCCTGACCCTTGCCCAGGAGACCGCGGCGGACAGGCATCCGGAAGTCGAAAAAGACCTGCCGATTGTTTTCAACGAATGGTGCTCGAGCTGGGGGGATCCGCAGCACGACAACCTTCTCGCGATCGCCGACCGCCTGGCGGGCACCGAGGCAAGGTATCTTGTGATCGATGCCGGGTGGTATAAAGCCGACGGCACCGAGTGGGGCCTTTCCCACGGCGACTGGGTGCCGAATGAACGGCTTTTCCCGGCCGGTCTGGAAGGAATCGCCCGCGAAATCCGGCGGCGCGGCCTCATTCCTGGGCTCTGGTTTGAAATGGAAACCTGCGGGCGTGACTCGACGGCTTTTTCGCTGGTGGATCATCTTCTCCGGCGGGACGGCATTCCGCTTACGACGGGAGCAAGGAGGTTCTGGGATTTGAAGGATCCGTGGGTCGTGGAATACCTGGCCGAACGGGTGATCGGGCTTCTGGAGCGCTGCGGGTTTGGATACCTCAAGGTTGATTACAACGAAACCCTCGGCATCGGGTGCGACCATCCGGATTCCTTGGGCGAGGGGCTTCGGTGCCAGGTGGAGGGATCGCAAAATTTCTTCCGCAAAATCCGCGAGCGCTTGCCGGAACTCGTCATTGAAAACTGCGCGTCCGGTGGTCACCGTCTTGAACCCTCGATGCTCGCGCTAACGGCGATGTCCTCGTTCAGCGACGCCCATGAAGCCGTGGAGATTCCCATCATCGCGGCGGGCCTTCATCGGCTCATGCTGCCACGCCAATCGCAGATCTGGGCGGTTCTTCGCGCCGGCCAAACCGCTCAGCGCCTGGCTTACAGCCTTGCCGCGACTTTTCTCGGCCGCATGTGCCTTTCCGGCGAAATCCATGAGCTGGGAGCCGAACAATGGGACCTCGTGAAGCGCGCGATGATGCTCTATCGGCGGGCGGCTCCTGTCATCAAGCAGGGAAAGAGCCGGCGGTTTGGTTCCCGGGGGCCGAGTTGGCGGCATCCGACCGGCTGGCAGGCCGTCCGACGCCTCGATGGCAACGGCCATCGCATGCTGGTCGTCTTGCACACATTCGACTGTGCGCCCGCCGAGATTGAAATTCCGTTGCCACCCGGGCCCTGGGCTGTGGAAAGCGTCTTTCCAGATGGTGTGGCGGAATGCGGCCCGACCCTTTGGATCCGCGATCTGGCGGATTTCCAAGGGAAAGTCATCTACTTGGAGAAATGAAATCCGATGGATCGAAGGTTGTCCTTTTGACGACCTTCTTCTTCGTCCGTAACCCGGACCTGATGGGCAACGGTCGTCTGTCACTTGTGGTTCAGGATTTCAAATACGAGGAGAAACCTCTGTAGGGGGCAGCAAAGTGATTAGCAAAATACTTGTATAAAGAATGAAACGCGCAATAAATAAGAATTCTGTTGCGGATTCAATAAAAAGATTCATTGTGCATTCAATA
>CAYOGR010000251.1:0-1525 GCA_964403605.1 uncultured Chthoniobacter sp. | reverse complement strand
CCCAGCGCGGTCAACGCCATCTGAAGGCGTCCATACCCCTCGCCGAAGGTGAACGCGCTTTTAACGCCCATCTGCGGGCTGGACGACACGAATTCCAGCGTGGCGGTGGCCTCCATGTCGCGGGTCGCGTCCCGCAGGAGGTCGATGAGGTCGCGGTCGGTCTCGGGCATCTTGTGTGCCCACGGTTCGCCGGTATTTGGAAGGAATGCGATGCCGCCGGACAAGCCGGGGTCGATGCCGATGTATAGTTTCATTTGGATTTGGTTGTTTGTGTTTCTCTCTCGTCCCGTGGGACAAATTGTGATGTCGCGCCGTGCATGAGGATCGGGAACGCCCCGCCTCGCTCGCCCTCGCGGTTCTTGACGACCGTCAGCCAGCTTCCGGTGTCGCCGTGGCCGATGAACCACACATGATCCGAGTGGTGCCCGATGGCCCGCGACTCCCGCAGTTTCGGCGGGTTGTCGTCGTTGAGTTGGGAAGCCGTCACCACCGCCACATTCAGGTGGATGGCGAGGGATTTGAGCCGCTTGGTCAGTTCCGAGACATGCTGCTCCCGCGTCTCGTTGCTGCCGAGGGCGCGGAGGTGGACGAGTTGCACATAGTCCACAATCACGATGTCCGCCTTGTCCTTCGCCACCAGCTCCCGCACAGCCCCGTCGATCTGCTCCCACTCGGTCAGCGTGCTCTCGACCTCCAGCGCGTAGTGCGCCAGCTCGGTGGTCGCCGCCGTGAATCTTTTAAGCTGCTCGTTGTTAGCGTCCGCCCGGTTCACATACTTGAGAATGCCGATGTTAAAGCCACAGATCGCCGAAAGGATCCGGCCCACCACCTGAGTCGCCGGCATTTCCAGCGAGAAAATCGCCACCCGCTTCCCCGCCCGAAGGGCATGGAGCGCCATTTGAATCAACATTATCGACTTGCCGCCCGAGGTCGGAGCCGCCACGGTCAGGAGTTCGCCGCGCTTGAGTTGCGCCATGCGATCGAGATCCGGCAGGCCGGTGCCGAAGGTCTCCGTCGGCTCCGTCTTCTCCATTTCGAGGGTCAGGCTCTTCAAAATGTCCTTCAGCCCCGCCCGCTGCGTGTCCTGCATCGCCGCCGTCTCGGTCAATGCCTGCGCCAGCCCCGCGATGTCCCCCTCCTGCCGGAGAAACCCCTCCTCCGCCTTGCGCACCGCCGAGAGCGCCATCCGGTAACGCCGCGCGTCCATGAGGAACCCGCGATGCCATGCCGCCGTTTTCGGGTCTCCCGTCGGCATGACGGTCCGGAGTTCGATTAACTCCTGCGCGCCCCCCGCGTCGTCCAGAGTCCCCTGCCGGTCAAGGAGCGACTGCACCGCGAAGAAATCCGTCGAGACGCCCGCCTCGTGGAGTTCCCGGATCGCGCGGAGGATGATTTTGTGCTTCTCGTAAAAAAACAAATCCTCCGGCCAGCTCATGGCATCCAGGCAGGCAAAATTTTGGAGCAGGCACGAGATCGCCGCCCGCTCGCTCGATTCGCTCAAAGGCACCGCCGCCTTGGGCATGGG
>CAYOGR010000250.1:0-1537 GCA_964403605.1 uncultured Chthoniobacter sp. | reverse complement strand
GCCTTGTCGCCGAGGCGTGTGGATCGGTTGATAACGGCATTTCCTTCGGGGGAATTTTATTTGCCACCGGAAGAGGTTTTAATCGCGGAAACACGGCACGAAGTTCGTGGATATTTCAACATCATCCATCTCGCAACGGGTATGAAGGCGGATTGTTACCTGCCCGGACGAAATTCCCTCGCTCACTGGGAATTGAAAAACCGCCGTCGCCTTGCGGTGGATTTCGGCGAGGCGTGGTTTGCTCCTCCCGAATCGGTGATCGTGAACAAACTCCTGTTTTTCAAAGAGGGCGGGTCCGAAAAGCACATGGAAGACATCCGCGCGATGCTCGAATCCACCGAGGATATTGATCGGAGAGTCCTCAAGGAGTGGATTCAGGAATTCCGCGTCGAGCCCGAGTGGGAGCGGGTTTTGACGGCTTGAAAAAACACGACCATCTTGTCATCGGCGGCGGCATCGTCGGGCTCGCCGTCGCCCGCGAGTTACTGCTTCGCAAGCCAGGTATCTCCGTTTGTGTTCTTGAAAAAGAAGACGGCCCCGGTCGCCACCAGAGCACGCACAACAGCGGCGTGCTGCATTGCGGACTCTACTACAAGCCCGGTTCGCTGAAGGCTCGACTCGCCGTGCGTGGAATCCGGCTCATGACCGAGTTTTGCCGTGAGCATGGAGTCGCCCACGAAATCTGCGGGAAGGTCGTCGTCGCCACCACCGAAGCCGAACTCCCCCGCCTCCGCGACCTCGAAACCCGAGGCCGCGAAAACGGCCTCGAAGGGCTCCAGTGGCTGAATGCCGGGCAGCTCCGCGAAATCGAACCGCACGCCGCCGGCCTTGCCGCCCTGCGCGTTCCCCAGGAAGGCATCGTCGATTATCAAGCCGTCTGCGACGCCCTCGTTCGCGACATCCAGCGCCTCGGCGGAATCTTCCAGCCCCGCGCCCGCGTCCTTGCCATCCACGACAACCTCGGCGGCTGGGTCCTCGAAACCACCGCCGGCGAATTCGAAGGCTCCCACCTCACCAACTGCGCCGGGCTTTTCAGCGACCGCATCGCCGCCCTCGCCGGCACGAAAAACGACATCCGCATCGTCCCCTTCCGCGGCGAGTATTTCCAACTCGCCCCCGAAGCGCGCCATCTCGTCCGCCACCTCATCTACCCCGTGCCCGACCCGGCGTTCCCCTTCCTCGGTGTCCACTTCACCCGCCTCATCCACGGCGGCATCGAAGCCGGTCCGAATGCCGTCCTCGCCCTTGCCCGCGAAGGCTACCGCAAAACCGACATCCACCCGCGCGAAGCCGCAGAAACACTCGCCTTCCCCGGCCTCTGGCATTTCCTCCGCCGCTATCCCGCAATGGCTTGGGAGGAAGGCCGCCGCTCGCTCAGCAAACCCCTCTTCGCCCGATCCCTCCAAAAACTCGTCCCCGTAATCCGCACCGAGCACCTCGCCCCCGGCGGGTCGGGCGTCCGCGCCCAAGCCATGTCCCGCGACGGCACACTCCTGCAGGATTTCCACTTGGTCCAAAAACCCCGCGCCCTGCATGT
>CAYOGR010000249.1:0-1570 GCA_964403605.1 uncultured Chthoniobacter sp. | reverse complement strand
CGGGCTCCGCTCATTCTCTCCGATCGCTTCCGGAATTCGCGGGAACGAGACGCACGATGCGGTCGGGCGCGTTGAGGACCACATAAAGGTAGCCGTCCGGCCCGCAGCGAACATCCCGCACCCGCCCCGCACCGTCCAAGACCACCTCGTCCTCCACGACCTTTCCATCCCTGACCCTCAATCGATGGAGGCTCCCCCGCAGTCCGCCGGCAAAAAAATCATTTTTCCACTCCGGAAATTTGTCGCCATCGTAAAAAGCCAACCCGCAGGTGGCGATGGACGGCGTCCAGTGGTGCAGCGGGGCCTCGATGCCTTCCTTTTCGGTCAGGGCGGTTACCGGAGTGCCGTTGTAATTCATGCCGAAACTCACGAGCGGCCAGCCGTAGTTCGCCCCCTTCCGAATCCGGTTGAACTCATCGCCGCCGCGAGGGCCGTGCTCCGTCGAATAAATTCCACCATTCTTCGTATCCACAGCCAAACCCTGCGGGTTTCTGTGGCCAAAGCTCCACACCGCTCCGAGCCCATCCTCGCGCCCGGAAAAAGGATTGTCGCCCGGGATGCCGCCATCCGGCAGCAATCGGAGGATTTTGCCGGCCGGCAAGGCCGGATTTTGAGACTTGTTGGGCACACCGCGATCACCGATCGAGAAAAAAACATGGCCATCGGCGAAGACGATCCTCGAGCCGAAATGAACGCCGCCTTTCGAGAAGTCCTCAGGTTTCGCCTCATAGATCGTTTGCTCCTCCACCCAGCGGTTTCCGGACAGCCGCCCCCTCGACACTTTGGTCATCGAGGACTTCGTCTCCGGGGTCTCGCCCGGGGCGGGAGCCGAGTAGGAAAGGTAAATCCAGCCTGTCGATTCGAAGTCGGGGGCCGCGGCGACATCCAGCAATCCGCCCTGCCCGTTTTGAACCACGGCTGGCGTTCCTTCCACCGGTTCCGGGAGGAGATTCCAACGGGAATCGAGAACCCGAAGACTCCCGCTGCGTTCCGTCACAAGTTTCCGTCCATCGGAAAGGAAAGCCAGGGCCCAGGGCGTTTCGAGGCCGGAGGGAACAACCGTTTCCACAACATGGCTCGCGTAGCGTGTTCTCACCGGTTCGCCCGGCGATATTTTTTGCTTCGGAGCGCCAGAGCGCCGGGCGGCATTCTCCTTTTCCCGGATGAAAATCACCAGAGAGCGAATTTCCTCGGGAGAAAGCGTCTCCCCATACGCCGGCATGCCCGCATCAGGAATCCCACGGGAGATGGCCAGCGCAATGGCACCATCGCTGTCGCCGTGCTTCCAGAGGCGATCGACCAGGCTCCCCCCGAGGCCTTCGTTCAGATCGGCACCGTGGCAACTCGCACAATTTTCGCGGTAAAGATCCTCAACTTTCGCTATTCCAGCCAAAGCCGTCACTGTCGCGCCAAGCGACCATGCGAAGACTGCAAATCCAATCCACAGGGCATTCATGCCGCGAAAGCTAGCGTAGTCGGTGCGGGGAATAAACATCTGGATGAAAAATTCCCGCTGGCACCCGACAGGGGAACGCGATGATGGTCAAAAAACGGGAGCCTGGAAATTCGG
>CAYOGR010000248.1:0-1608 GCA_964403605.1 uncultured Chthoniobacter sp. | reverse complement strand
GGTCGAGTGGCTCCACCCTTCCGGCAGGGAGAGTGTGGCCGTTGCGCCTTCGGGAACGAGGAGATCCAGCGCGAGCTGGTTGTCCTTGAGTTCCCAACGGATCGATGTTTCTCCCTGCGGGGTTTGCAGGCGGGCTTCGGCCGAGGTCAGAGTGCCGCCGGGGCGCGGTTTGAAGAGGATGTGCCGATAGCCGGGTTGCGCGGGGTCGAACTGAAGCCCGGCGACCGTGCCGACCATCCAATCCCCCACCGCGCCGTAGGCGTAGTGGTTGAAGGAGTTCATGCCGACATCCTGAAAGCCCTTCTCGGGCGTCCAACCGTCCCAGCGCTCCCAGATCGTGGTGGCGCCGTTTTTGACCGGGAAGAGCCACGAGGGAAACGACTCCTGCTCGAGGAGTTTGTAGGCGGTGTCCAGGTGGCCGGTGGACTCGAGCACATGCAGGATGTAGGGCGTTCCCACGAATCCGGTGCCGATGTGGTAACCGTTGCGGGCAATGAGTCGCACGAGTTCGTTCGCCGCATTGGCGCGAAGCGCTGCGGGCAGGAGGTGGAAATGCAGAGCCAGCACATAGCCGGTCTGGGTTCCCCCGATCACATGCCCTTCCGGCGTGATGAAGCGGGCGGCAAAGGCCTTCACGATTTCTCCGTGCAGGGCGCGGTAGCGTGCCGCATCTTCGGTGTGGCCGAGAAGGGCCGCGGTTTTTGCAACAATATCGACGCCATTCGCGTAAAACGCCGTCCCGATCAGTTCTTTCGGGGTGCCACCCTCCATCCGACCACTGCCGTCGAGGGCCAACCAGTCACCAAAGCCGCCCCATTCGTCCTTTTCGGGATGGCAGCGGATGTGGTTTTTGACTTTGTTGTCCGCAAGATAGTCGAGATAGCGCACCATGCTCTCGTAGTGCTCGCGCAGGATTTCCGTATCGCCGTAGGAAAGGTAAATCGTCCACGGGCAGATAAACACAGCGTCCGCCCAAGCCGGCCCGCCGTCGAGTGGCAGGCCGAAGGAACCGGTGAAGGGAATGATAGGCGGGATCGCCCCATCCACACCCTGCGCGTCGCGCATGTCCTGCAGCCATTTGTGAAAGAACCCGCGCACATCCATGAAAAAGGAGGCCGTGCGCACGAAGGCCTGGGCATCACCGGTCCAGCCGAGGCGCTCGTCGCGCTGGGGGCAATCGGTGGGCACTTCGAGAAAGTTGCCCTTTTGTCCCCAAAGAATATTGCTCGCGAGTTGATTCAAGAGGGGATGCGAACAGGAGAAATGTCCGGTCCGTGGCGTGTCGGATTGAAGGACCACGCCTTCGACCGACTCGATCGCGAGGGCGCCAGCGGATTTCTGCCAATTCAACTCGCAGTAGCGAAATCCGTGGAAGGTGAAGCGCGGCTCCCATTCCTCGATCCCCTCCCCTTTGAGCGTGTAGTGGTCGGTGGCGCGGGCGGTGCGCAAGTTTTCGGTGTAGAGCGAACCGTCGGGCTTGAGGATTTCGGCGTGACGAATCCGCAGGTGAAGCCCGCGCGGACCGCTCACCCGGATGCGGACGCGACCGGTGAGGTTTTGTCCAAAATCGAAGCGGCGACGACATGGCTCCCAAGCCACATCCGGTCC
>CAYOGR010000247.1:0-1655 GCA_964403605.1 uncultured Chthoniobacter sp. | reverse complement strand
ATGAAAATTGTCCGCCACCAAATAGCCGGGGGCATTTCCTTCGCCCGTCAACTCTCCGAAACCGAATTCGAACGCCTCGAGGGCGATCTCTTCGCCGGACTCAAGCCGAGCGGCGAATCCGTCCAGCTTGGAAAACTCCTCGCCCCGCTGGATCCGTCGGCCATCCTCGGCATTGGCCTCAACTACCGCCGCCACGCCGTGGAAACCGGGGCGAAGTATCCCGAGCGTCCGATCCTTTTCATGAAAACCCCGTCCTCGGTGCAGAACCCGGGCGACCCGATCGAGATTCCTACCACGCTCGCCAGCCACGAGGTGGACTACGAGTGCGAACTGGCGGTGGTCATCCGCAAGCGGGCCAAAAATGTAAAACGCGCGAATGCCCTCGATTATGTGCTGGGCTACACCTGCGCGAACGATGTCAGCGCCCGCGACTGGCAACTCAAGTTCGGCGGCAGCCAATGGTCGCGCGGAAAAACCTTCGACACTTTCTGCCCGCTCGGCCCCTGCCTGGTGACGCCCGATGAAATTCCGAACCCCAACGACCTTTCGATCAAAACGGTCCTCAACGGGGAAACCGTCCAGAACTGGAGCACGAAGGACATGATCTTCGATGTTCCGGCCCTCATCGAGTTCCTCAGCGGCAGCACCACCCTCGTGCCGGGAACGGTGATTCTCACTGGCACGCCCCATGGCGTCGGCATGGCGGCCAAACCCCCACGCTGGCTCAAACCGGGAGATTCCGTTAACATCGAAATCGAGCGCATCGGCCGCCTCGAAAATCCGGTGGTTTCCGAAGCGCAGTGATCCAGCCATGAAGTCCAAAATCAAAACCTCCATCCACGCCGACAAGGACACGGTGGGCACCAAAGCGGCCGCTCTCGGCGCGCAGCTGATTCGCGAGTCCATCCGCAAACGCGGCCATGCGAATCTCATCGTCGCCACGGGCGCGTCGCAGTTTGAAATGCTCAACCACCTCGTGGTCGCCAAGGGCATTGATTGGACCCGCGTCACGGCCTTCCACCTGGATGAATATGTGGGCATGCCGATCACGCACCCTGCCTCGTTTCGAAAATACCTGTGGGAGCGTTTCGTCTCCCGGCTTCCGCTGCCGCTCGCGGCTTTTCACTACATTAACGGCGAAGGCGACTCGGCTGCGGAATGCCGCCGCGTGGGCGCGCTCATCCGCAAGCATCCCATCGATGTCTGCTTCGCGGGCATCGGCGAGAATGGCCACCTCGCCTTCAACGATCCTCCAGCGGACTTTCGCACCACCGCGCCCTACATCGTGGTGGATCTCGACGAGGCCTGCCGCAAACAGCAGATGGGCGAGGGATGGTTCAAAACCCTCCGCCATGTTCCGGCCCAGGCGATCTCGATGTCGATCCGCCAGATCATGAAATCCTCCGCTGTCATTTGCACCGTGCCTGATTTGCGGAAGGCCGAAGCCGTGCGCGATTGTCTTCGCGGCGAGGTAACCCCGCTCCATCCGGCTTCGATTCTACAGGACCATCCCGCCTGCTGGTGCTTCCTCGATAAATCGTCCGCGTCGTTGATTTGAAGACCCTCTTCGACATCCAGGCGAATGGATTCGCGGGTGTGGTTTTACAAAATCCGCACCTCGCTCTGTAAGACATGGAGCGCGCCCTCGCGTGCCA
>CAYOGR010000246.1:0-1663 GCA_964403605.1 uncultured Chthoniobacter sp. | reverse complement strand
GAAGGCCGCTCGCCGGATGGCCGCATTGTGCTCGTGCACGAAGGCCGTCGCGTCGCCGCCAGCGAGGCCCAATTCCTCGCCATCCACAAGCAACGCGAAGAGCAAATCGCCCGCATGGCCGAAGACCCATGGCGCTACGGGTGGTTGAACCCCGCTTGGCAGCGCGCCGATGCAGCCTTCGCGGGCCTCCGCGAGAAATTCCCCAAAGGCGTCACCGAGCTTTTGATCCTCGGCGGCAACCGATCCGGCAAGTCCCGCTACTTCGCCCGCCGCGCCATGCAGCATCTCGTGAACAAGCCCGGCGCAAAAGTCTGGTGCCTGCAATCCACCGAAGCCGCCTCCATCCAAAACCAACAGCCCTACCTGTGGGAATACCTCCCCGCCGAGTGGAAGCCCATGGCCAGCGGCAAACTCAAAAAAGGCGCGGTCGCCAACATCACCTACTCGCAAAAGGGCGGCTTCACCGAGAACTCCTTCGTGCTGCCGAATGGCTCCCAATGCTGGTTCAAATTTTACTCCATGGATGTCACCTCCATTGAAGGATCCGAATTGGATTTCGCCTGGCTAGACGAATTGGCGTCTCCCGAGTGGGTTGAAGCATTGCGTTTCCGTTTGCTCACCCGCGATGGCGAGCTAGGCGTCGGCTTCACACCCATCGAAGGCTACACGCCCACCGTCAAAGAATACCTCGACGGAGCCACCACCATCGAGGAATGCCCCGCCCCGCTCCTGCCCCGCTACAAAAATGGAAATCTCGTCGGCTTGGAGACCGTGCCGCGCATCCAGCAATGCGTGCGCGAGAAAGCCCGCGTCGTTTATTTCCACACCTCCGACAACCCCTTTGGCAACCCCGAGGCCATGGAGACCGAACTGCGAGGCTCGAACCGCGAGCGCATTCTGATGCGCGCCTACGGCGTGCCGACCAAGGCGAAGCTCTCGATGTTTCCGAAGTTCCGCGATCAAGTCCACATCGTGCCGCATGACAAGATTCCCAAAGATGGCACCTGCTACCACTTCGTCGATCCGGGCGAGGGGAAGACCTGGGCGATGCTCTGGGTGCGCTTCACGCCCGACAACCGCTGCTGGGTTTACCGCGAATTTCCCGATCAGATCAGCTACATCGAAGGCGTCGGCCAAGCCGGGCCATGGGCCGAGCCGGATGGCAAGCTCCTCGATGGCCGCCCCGGCCCCGCGCAAAAAGCCTGCGCCGGGTTTGGCTTCGAGGATTACAAGCGCGTCATCGATCTCGCCGAGCGCGAGGATGGAGCCGTGCCCATGGAAAGATGGATGGATAGCCGCTACGGCAACACGCCCACCATGACAGAGGAAGGCGTCCGCACCCTCATCGAGCAATGCAGCGACCGCATCGACATGGATTTCAAAGCCACCAGCGGCAAAGCCATCGTCGAAGGCGTCGCCTGCATCAACGACCTCCTCGCCTACGACGACACCCGCGAAGTCGATGCCACGAACTCGCCGAAACTTTACATCAGCGAGCGTTGCCAAAATCTCATCTTCTCGCTCAAGACCTGGACCGGCGCGGATGGCAAGCGATCCGCCAGCAAAGATTTCATCGACATCCTCCGCTACCTCGCCCTCGCCGATGGCGTCGGCTACCAAGACCCCGCCAAGCTCCGCGCCAGACCGGGAGGCTGCTATTGAC
>CAYOGR010000245.1:0-1671 GCA_964403605.1 uncultured Chthoniobacter sp. | reverse complement strand
AGGTTGATTCGCTTGGCGAGTTTTTCGTCGATGTCGAAGACGACGCTGCCGCCGCTGCGGCGTTGTTTTCCCTGCGAAACGCTGCGGAAGTATTCGATGATCCGTTCGTCGTTGGCGGCCAGGGCGCGGAGGGTGGTGAGGATTTCCTGGAATTCCTCCGAGGCGAAGATGTCCTCGGGCTTGGCGTCGGCATCGTGGAGGATCGGGACGATGACATAGCCCATCTTTTTACCCTTGGCGGGCCGCAGGGCGCGGCCGACGGCTTGCACGATATCGACGGCGCTGCGGCGCGGGTCGGCGAACATCACGCAATCGATATCCGGCACATCGACGCCTTCGGTAAGGCAGCGGGCGTTGGTGATGAGAGCGCGCTCGGTGGCGGCGAATTCACTGACGATTCGGGCGCGCGTGCCGGTGGGTGTTTTTCCCGAGACATGGAACGACTCGACCGGCGCGTGGCTTTCGAACGAGCGGTTGTAGGCGTCGTTGTGGTCTTTGAAAATTTCCGCGCGCTGGATGCTGCTGTGGAAGGAAACGGCGTGGCGGATCGGGTATTTGACCATCGCTTTGCGCAAGGCCACGAGCGCGGCGAGCATTTCGGCTTCGACCTCTTTGTCCCAGCGGCCCTTGTCCGGGCGCAGGAAGACATTTTTCCGGACCATGTCGGTGATCTCGTCTCGCGAGACGAGGATCGTGACGATGCGGTAGTCGCTGAGGATCGGCGGCGTGGCCTCGAGCGCGCGCTTGAAGCTGAGGAGGTGGAAGGTGTCGCCGTAGATGGCGGCGTTGTCCATGCTCAGGATTTTGTCGCCCTTTCCGCGATAGCGGCGCTCGGTGGCGGTCATGAAAATGCGGCGGCGGACGGGGAGGTTTTCGTCGTGGAGCAGGTGGGAGAAAAGTTTGTCTCCGTCGCCCACGGTCTTGTGCGCCTCGTCCATGATGCCGAGGTCGAACGAGAACTTTGCCGCGCGGGCGGCCTTACCCAAAGCCTCGCCGCTCTGGTAGGTGGTGAAGACGACGGTGAGACCGGGCTTTTTCCGCCGGAGCCATGCGGCGATCTCCTGCGGATCGGTGAGGCACGGAGCACCGAGGTCTTGGCGCAACACGGTGGTATCGTCCTGCTCGACGCGCCCGGCGGATTCGTCGCTGCAAACGCAGATCCACTCCACCTTGTCGCCATGGGCGAGGGATTCGCGGAGCCAAACTTTCAGCGTTTGCCGGATGAGCGACAGGCTCGGAACGGCCACGAGGATTTTCTTCGCGCCCAGATCGCGGGCGATCCAATAGGCCGTGAGGCTTTTGCCCGAGCCGCAGGGACTGATGAGCTTCCCGCGCTTCTGCCGCTTCGCAACGAAATGCTCGCGCGCGTCAGCGATGGCGGATTTCTGGTGGAGCCGAGGTTTTAGCGGAACGAGCTTGGCGGGTTTGCGGCCGAGGAATTGGCGCATGCGGGAGAAAAACTCGGCATCCAGCCCCTGCCAGACATCCAGCGCGCAAAAGCCGATGCGGTCTTGTTCCTTGAGAACGCGGGTGATCCTCTCCGTGGTCGAACAAACGAGGCCGAACGAAATGTGCCGGCACACGCCGAATGCGAGACCCGTGAATGTCGAAATCTCGCGCCACGGCAATGGGCGCGCCGTGTCCTCGCGGTATTTGCACTGGATGGCCCAA
>CAYOGR010000244.1:0-1724 GCA_964403605.1 uncultured Chthoniobacter sp. | reverse complement strand
CAGGCATTTGCTATGAAAACACCCAACCACCTGGCCGGGAAATTTGTTGGTTACTTTTTGGCCGTTTTCTTTTTGGCCGGACGGACGACCACGAAGGTGCCTTTGGCGCCGGGGATCGCACCCGCGACGATAATCACGCCCTCCTCGCCGCGCACTTGAAGGACGCGGAGATTTTGGACGGTGACACGCTCGTCGCCCATATGGCCGGGCATGCCCATGTTTTTCCAAACACGGCCCGGAGTGGAGCGGTTGCCGATGGCGCCGTTCCGGCGGTGCATCGTCGAGCCGTGGGACATGGGCTGGCCATGGAAATTGTGCTTCTTCATCGTGCCTTGGAAGCCTTTGCCCTTCGATTGGCCAATGACATCCACGAACTGACCGACCTCGAAGCCGGTGACCGGGAGGTCGGCGGACTCGGGTGCGGCGGCTCCGTCGGCGAGGCGGAACTCGCGGATGAAGCGCTTGGCGGTCGATGAGGATTTGGCGAAATGGCCCGACATGGCCTTGCCCACACGCTGGGGCTTTTGGTCGCCGTAGCCGACTTGAACGGCCGAGTAGCCGTCTTTGTCAGCCGATTTGACCTGAAGAATGCGATTGCCGCCGGCTTCGATGACCGTGGCGGGTGTCACACGACCTTTTTCATCATAAATGCGGGTCATGCCGATTTTTTTACCGAGAAGTCCGATGCTCATGGCGATTAGATTTTGATGGTGATGTCGACGCCGGCCGGGAGGTTCAGCTTGCGGAGTTCATCGACGGTTTTGGAAGTGGGCTCGACGATGTCGAGAAGGCGCTTGTGGGTGCGGATCTCGAATTGATCCATCGATTTTTTGTCCACATGCGGGGAGCGGTTGACGGTGAAGCGCTCGATGCGGGTCGGGAGGGGAATCGGCCCGGTGACTTTCGAGCCGGTGCGCTTCGCGGTTTCCACAATCTCCGAAGCCGAGGCGTCGAGGATACGATAGTCGAATGCCTTCAGGCGGATTCGAATTTTTTGTCCATTGGGTGCTGCCATATTTGTAAAGAACTGTTGATTGTTTGAAAGCCCGACTTTCGGCGGGAGGGGGAAATTAGGGATTCACCTCATTTAGGCAAGAAGGTTTTTGCGGAATGCGAAAAAAAATCACGCCGCCAGCAAGAAGGTGATCCCGCGGGTTCAGGCGGGCCCGGCGAGGCGGCGGCGCACATGCACGACAATCGCGATATGGATCAGCGCCGCGACCGCGAAGCCCAGCGCCTGCCAGCCCGGCGACCCGTGTCCCGATCGACTCATCATCCAAACGCCCGCCGCCCCCGCTGGCAAAAACAGCACCACTGCCGTAACGAGGCCGGGGTTGTAACGCCGTAGTGCCAGACCCTGCGCCATGTGAATGATGCCATTCAGCAGCGTGAGCCAAATCGCGATCAAACCAAATCCGGGATCCACGAATCGCGCGAGCAGCAGCGCGGCGAGATTCACTCCCCACACACCGAAGACATTGATCACAAAAACCGCCTGCAGGCTCAATGCCTCGCGTCCATGTCCGATCACCTCGTTCACAAAAATCCGGAACCGGTCGCCATCGTGCTCCTCGTATTGATGAATCATGTAAATCGGCAACTGCAGGGCCGTGATCCAGAAAGCCGCGCTCCATCCGCCACCAAAGGCCAAAAACAATCCCAGGATCAGAAATCCCGCAAGGAACCCACCGTAAACCCAATTCGCGAACAATCGTTGTAGCATC
>CAYOGR010000243.1:0-1764 GCA_964403605.1 uncultured Chthoniobacter sp. | reverse complement strand
GCCGCCTTGGCCCTGTCGGCGTTCGCCGTTGATCCCTCTGAGTTCTCCGTGGGTGGATTCAACTTTCAGCGTCCTTCCGGGTGGAAATGGGTGGTGCCTGCTTCTTCGATGCGGAAGGCACAGCTCGCCGTGGAGAGTGCCGGCAGCGCCCCAGCCGAGGTCACCTTCTTTCATTTTGGGCCGGGCCAAGGGGGAGGGGTGCAGGCGAATGTGGATCGCTGGTTCGCCCAATTCGGAAATTCCAACACCGGCCAACGCGAGGAAAAATCGGGCTCGACGCGCATCGTCCATGTCGAGGCGAGCGGAACTTTTCAAAGCGGAATGCCCGGAGGGCCTACGACACCTCTGGAAAACTACGCCCTCCGCGGGGCCATTCTCGAGGATCCCCAAAGCGGTGATGTTTTTGTGAAAATGACCGGTCCGGCTCCGTTGGTGGACTCAGCAGCCTCGTCTTTCGATGACATGGTGCGTGCCGCAGCCGCAACACGCCGCTAAAATTAGGGAAATGAAAAAAGCAATCCTGCTCCTGATTTGTGCGGGCTGGGTGTCAACGGTGTTCGCCGACGATGCCAATGGCGCTTTGGCAAATCTTCGTGCAATCCCCGCCGAATTCCAGAACGGCATCCTTAAACTTTCCGCGGACAACTGCGATCCCAACCCGGATATCTGGTATGTCTCTGCGAAGTCCGATTTGAATAAAGGAGGCATCCGGGACTTCGAGTTGGCGGCCGGCCAGGTGATCTCGAGCAAGTCGAGCCTCGGCCTCCGCGAGGCGTTGGGTTCCAACAAACCGATCGATTTGGCGAGAGTTCAATTCGATTCGCGTGACGCCTTCGATTTGGCGCAGCGCTACGCTCGGGCCAATGACAAAACCATCGCTTCGGTCAGCTTTGTCTTGAGCCAGCAGGGCTCGGCGGCCGTTCCCATGTGGTCCGTCTGGTGCTACGGGCCGAATGGAAAATACTTCGGCGAGTTGCAACTTCTGGCCACCGACGGGACGGTGATTTCCAACGACGCCTTCCCGAAAAAGCCCTGATCGCGAGCTGCCATGCCGCCTCGCAAACTAAGGCTGGACGAAGCCCTGGCTGCCGCCGGCCTGTTTGAATCCACCGAGTCGGCCCGTCGTGCCGTAATGGCCGGGATGGTTTTGCGGAATGGCGCTCCTGCAACGAAGCCCGGCACCGCTGTGCGAGGCGATGATGTTCTATCCCTCGTGAAAAAAGAACGCTTCGTCGGCCGGGGTGGGCTCAAGCTTGAGGCGGCCTTGGAGCGATTTGGGATCGATCCTGCGGGGAGGGTTTGCCTCGATGTGGGGGCCTCCACCGGTGGCTTCACCGATTGCCTTCTGCAACGCGGAGCCGCCCGTGTTTTTGCGGTGGATGTTGGTCGGGGGCAACTCGATTGGAGACTTCGCAGCGATCCCCGTGTGGACAGTCGGGAGGGAGTGAACGCCCGATTTCTTGATCCCGGGGATTTCCAGCCTTCGCCGGCTTTGGCTGTTGGCGATGTGAGTTTCATTTCCCTGGCTCTGATTCTGCCTGCAGTTTTCAGCGTGCTCCAACCCCCAGGGGATTTGGTTTTCTTAATCAAGCCCCAGTTCGAGGCTCCCCGCGAATGTGTCGAGCCCGGCGGGATCGTGCGCGACGAAGCCATTCGTCGGGCATGCGTGGAAAAAATCCGCTTGTTCGTGGAGAAGGCCGGGCATCTCTGGCTCGGGGACATGGTCTCTCCGATCACCGGGCGTGATGGTAATGTGGAATACCT
>CAYOGR010000242.1:0-1783 GCA_964403605.1 uncultured Chthoniobacter sp. | reverse complement strand
GTCGAGATTTTGGCGAGGAGTTCGTGCGGGAGCCGCACCCAGTCGGCAGTCATGCCGTCATGGCTGCTCACCACGCGGAGCGCGATGGTATAGTCGTAGGTGCGCTCGTCGCCCATCACGCCGACGCTACGGACGGGGAGGAGGACGGCGAAGGATTGCCAGACTTTGTAATACCAGCCGGAGGATTTCATTTCCTCGAGCACGATGGCATCGGCTTCTCGCACAATGCGGAGGCGCTCGGCGGTGATCTCGCCGATCACGCGAACCGCAAGGCCGGGGCCGGGGAAGGGTTGGCGATGGACGATTTCCTTGGAGAGGCCGAGTTCTTCACCGACTTGGCGGACTTCGTCTTTGAAAAGTTGGCGGAGCGGCTCGACGAGTTCGAACTTCATGCGCTCGGGCAGGCCGCCGACATTGTGGTGGCTCTTGATGAGCGCGGCGGGATTGCCGGAAATGGAAACGCTCTCGATGACATCGGGGTAGAGCGTGCCTTGGGCGAGGAACCGGTAGTGGCCGGGGTCGGATTTTTTCAGGTCGCGCGCGGCGTTTTCGAAAACCTTGATGAACTCGTTGCCGATGATCTTGCGCTTGCGCTCGGGGTCGGTGACGCCTTTGAGCTTTTTGAGGAACTGCTCGGAGGCGTCCACGGTTTTCATCCGGATGCGGAATTCGCGGGAGAAGAGTTTTTCCACCGCGGCGGCTTCATTGGCTCGCAGGAGTCCGTTGTTGACGAAGATGCAGGTGAGGCGGTCGCCAATCGCCTTGTGAAGCAACACGGCGGCCACGGAGGAATCGACGCCACCGCTCAGGCCGAGGATCACACGGCCGTCGCCGACTTGCTCTTGAATCTCGCGGCAGGTGCGGTCGATGAAGGATTCCATCGTCCAGTTCGATTGGCAGCCGCAGATGCGATGGACAAAATTCGCGAGGATTTCCTTGCCGCGCGGGGTGTGGACGACCTCGGGGTGGAATTGGAGGCCGTAAATGTGGCGCTTGGTGTCGCCGATGACGGCATGCGGGGAGTTTTCGGTTTTGCCGAGCGGGCGGAAACCGGCGGGGAGCTTGGTGATCTTGTCGCCGTGGCTGTTCCAGACCTCGAGGGTCGCCGGGAGTTTGTCGAACAGCGCACACTTGGGATCGCCCTGGAGTTTGCCGGGGCCGTATTCGCGGGCGGTGGAGCGCTCGACCTTGCCACCGAGCCCGTGCGCGATGAGTTGCATGCCGTAGCAAATGCCGAGAACCGGAATCCCGAGGTCGTAGATTTTTTTATCCACCTGCGGAGCCTTCGCCGCATAAACACTGGCTGGGCCGCCCGAGAGGATGATGCCCGAGGGTTTCAGCTTGGCGATGGCCGAGGCTTTGGTGCGGAAGGGGAGAATTTCCGAATAAACGCGGCACTCGCGCACCCGGCGCGCAATGACCTGGGTGTATTGGGAACCGAAATCAAGAATGAGGATTTTCTCCCCGGCGGGCTGGGTCGGCATGGTCAGGCGATTAGTTGTATTCCGGGCCGAAGTCGTCGCGGAGCGGATCATTCGGAACGATCTGGCCACGGCCTTGGAGGCCTTGCTCGAACCGGCTGCCGACATCCTCCACCGATTGCTCGGAAATCGCGCATCCGGAAAGAAGCGCAAGGAACCCCGTCACACAAAAAAAGATCACGCCTTTCATGGCGGCGGAGCATAATGCTTCGACCCGCCATGGCAAACATCATTCCGCCCGAAACCCTGCTGGATTTCTACCGGCGCGGGCTGTTTCCCATGGCGATGGATGGCGAGTTGCG
>CAYOGR010000241.1:0-1785 GCA_964403605.1 uncultured Chthoniobacter sp. | reverse complement strand
CCATGATCACGGAGGCCGGCAAAATGAAGCTCGGCATCCTGTAGCTTTCAAAAAATCCAGACTTCACCTTGAAGATCCCGTAGCAAACCCCGATCCAAAAGAATTCACTGCAACCAAGCGGGCCGACCTCAAAACCTTCACTCCCTCGGCATTTTTCCCCGCTGCCCGCACATTGGCGGGGCCTCGGTGCACTAAGTTTTAAGTGGTTTACAAACTTCGCCATGGCGGGATTTGGACACGGGTGTTAATGGGGATTCCTATAGTTTGGGCCCATTCTCTTGGCGGCATGCCGCTGACCGGGCCCCTTCTTGGATCCTTGGTTTAAAACTATGAATCATCCTCTCCGCATTGGGCTTTTCGGCATCGGTCTTGACGCGTATTGGCCGCAATTTGCCGGTCTCAAGGAACGCTTGGAAAGTTACCTCGACCGCGTCGCTGCCAAATTGGAGCGCCCCGGCATCGAAGTGGTCAACCTCGGGCTCGTCGACAATGCCGACCGCGCCCATGCCGCCGGACGCGAATTCCGCTGCGCCGATGTGGATTTGATTTTCCTGCATGTCACCACCTACGCGCTCTCATCCACCGTGCTGCCCGTGGTGCGGCGGGCGAAGGTTCCGGTGGTTGTGCTGAATCTTGCGCCCGGTCCGGCGATCGACTATGCCGCGTTCAACGCGCTGGATGATCGGACCAAGATGACCGGCGACTGGCTTGCCTATTGCTCCGCCTGCCCGGTTCCGGAGATTGCCAATGTTTTCCAGCGGGCGGGAATTCCGTTCCATCAAATCACCGGCGTGCTCGATGACGACCCGGTCTGCTGGAACGAGGTGGACGCCTGGGTCGAAGCCGCGCGGGTTGCCCATGGCATGGCGAACAACCGCCTCGGTCTGATGGGCCACTATTATGGCGGCATGCTCGACATTTATTCCGATGTGACCCTGCAGTGCGCCACTTTCGGAACGCATGTCGAGATTCTCGAAGTGGACGAATTGTCCGCACGGCGCCGCGAGGTGGTGGACTCCGAGGTGCAGGCGAAGGTGGGGGAGTTCCACGATGTTTTTGCAATCCAGCCAGACTGCCCGGTGGCTGATTTGGAAGAAGCCGCCCGCACCGCGATCGCGTTGGACCGTCTTGTCGCCGAATACCGGCTCGGCTCGATGGCTTATTATTACAAGGGAACCGGTGTCGTGGAAAACGAGGCCACGCTGGCCTCGATCATTCTTGGCACCTCCCAATTGACCGCGCGAGGAGTTCCGGTAGCTGGCGAATACGAAGTCAAAAATGTGCAGGCCATGAAAATCATGGATCTCTTCGGGGCCGGCGGATCCTTCACCGAGTATTACGCGATGGATTTCGCTGCCGATGTCGTCCTCATGGGCCACGATGGTCCCGGCCATCTCGCCATCGCGGAAGGCAAAACCAAGGTGCGCCCGCTCAAGGTCTATCACGGCAAGGTCGGTCGCGGCGTGTCGGTCGAGATGGCCGTCAAGCACGGTCCTGTCACCCTGCTCTCGGTCGTCGAGCAAGCCGGCGGAAAACTCGCGCTTCTCTGCGCCGAGGGCGAGTCGGTGCCCGGCCCGGTTCTCGAAATCGGCAATACCAACAGTCGCTACAGATTCCCCTGTGGCGCCCGGGAGTTCGTCAACCGCTGGAATGCCAACGGCCCGGCCCACCACTGCGCTGTCGGCGTTGGCCATATCACCCACAAAATCAAAAAGCTCGGCCGATTGCTCGAATTGGAAACATTTTCTGTTTGCTAAATCCCAATCCAGCGGAATTAACCACTCA
>CAYOGR010000240.1:0-1823 GCA_964403605.1 uncultured Chthoniobacter sp. | reverse complement strand
TTACTCGCCGCCCCCTCCCAAATACGATCCAGCCAGCGATCCGCAGCCGCATTACTCGATCTTGGTCGAATCCTCCCCGCCGGGTGTTCGTGTGGAATTCAACGACGAATTCGTCGGAATAACTCCCTGCCGAATCCGCGTCCCTGGCTCAACCGGCAGGAAGTTTCCTGGTAGCGATTTCCGTGGTCATGTTTTCAAAGCACTGCCCCCCGCTACCGGTGGTTCCTCACAGATCAAGAGGTTCACTGATGGCTCGGACATCCCCGAGCGCCTGTTCTTCGACATGAGGCTCGTTTACCGATGAAAACACTCATTCGAACTTTAGCGGCAGCCACGCTGGTTCTCATTGTTATCCACTCTGGCTTTTCCCAAGAGATCGGGGAAATCCACGAGGTCGAAGTGGTGGGGGAGGGGACCGATGCGGACACGGCCCTGCAGGCGGCTTTTGTGAAAGCGCTCCAGACCACGATCGGTGTTGTGGTGCACAGTCAGGCGACGGTGAGGAATCACGAGCTCACGGAAGATACTTTGCGTGTCCTTACCAACGGGTGCATCGAGTCCTATCAGGAACTCATGAGCCAGTCCCAAAATGGAATCACGCGTGTCGCCATCCGGGCCCGGGTCCGTCGCGGAATCGTTGCCGACTTTCTCGGAGTCCAGAGGCCCAGGCACCGGGTGGATCTCAAGGATGAGTGGGCGCGACTCAGCACCTCGGCCCGCAGCCGCGATCAAGCGGTGGAGATGCTGCGGAGCCTCGTGCCGGGTATCAGCCCGAAGCTCTACAAGGTCACACTCATCGATCTCCAGACGGGCCAGGAGATCGGAACCGGAGGCAATCCGATGCCGGTGATCGAGCAGGGCAAGGACTCGACCGTTTTTGTGACTTGGGCGGCACTGATCACGCCCGATCTGGATTTTTGGGACAATGAGGCGTCACCCCTCATTGCGCGGTGCCTGCAAACCCTCAGCGAGCGCAGCGGCGATCTCTATATCCGCATGGAAAGCGAAATGCCCGAAGCCCCCTTTTACGAAGGGGCGCCGCCGGGGTTTGATGGAATGTTCACCACGGCCCCTTTGCGACGCTGGCAGCGGATTCCGTCCTACGGTCCACTACCATGGGAAAATGCCGCGCCGATCCCGGAGTTTCATTCCGCTCCGAAGCGAATCGCCCTGCAGCGAAACAGCCAGGATGCCGGCACAGCCAAGCTCTCGGTTTACCACCTTCGGGCCGATACATTGAATGCCCTGCTGGCGCCGAATGCCCGGATCGACAATGTGCCGCTTTTCCTCCGCGCGAAATTGCAGTTGGAGAGCGGAGCGGAGGCCGTGAGGCTGATCGGGCAGACTTCGCCTATCCTGGCTCCAATGGGGCTCCCGTGGACTGGCGCGGCGGATGCGTTGTATTTCGGCCCGCTGTTTCCAGTCGGTTGGATGACCGGCGGGTGGTCTCCGAGGTCCGCATGGCCAAAGTGGGAAGGAGCGGTTCATCCGATGCGGAATGTGCCGGGTTTTGACTCCTTCGTGATTGCCGATGGAATGGTGCAGCGGGCCGACGGGGCTTACTTGGATGCTTTGGAAAAACTCATCCGCGTCCAGCGCGGGCGGAGATTCAAGGAAGCTCCCGCCAAATTCGAGTTCGATACCGGCATCGTCGTTCCAATCACTTTTTGCGTCCGGGTTGATGATATGAAAAAAATCAAAGGCTTGGCACTCGATATCGTGGCCGACCACCAAGACCTCCAAGCCGAAATGGACAGGCTCAAGAAAAGGGAAACAAGGGTCGCGAAGAATTGAGAAATCATTTTCAGAAAAAAACTGGTCTC
>CAYOGR010000239.1:0-1843 GCA_964403605.1 uncultured Chthoniobacter sp. | reverse complement strand
CCGGCCTTTCTTGGTGAGGCTGTATTTTTGCAGGCGGCTGTTGGGTTTATCTGTCGGCATGGCGGGAATCGTCCAAACTGGTGGTGATGCTTTCCAACCGGGCTTTCAACTCTTCTTTGGTCGGCAGGTAGAGTTGGTAATTCGAGGCGAAAATGTTGGTGTCGGCCGGGAGAGTGAGTTCAACCAGGGCATCGTTTTTTTGGTGGCAGAGGAGGATGCCAACGGTGGGCGACTCGTCGGGCAACTTCACATGCCGATCGAAGTAATTCACATACATCTGCATCTGCCCGAGGTCTTGGTGGGTAAGCTTGTCTCGCTTGAGGTCGATGAGCACATGGCAGCGCAGGAGGCGGTTGTAGAAAACGAGGTCGACGCAAAAGTGGTCGTTGTCGAAGGTGAATCGTTTTTGGCGGGCTTCGAAGAGAAAGCCTTTTCCGAGTTCGAGCAGGAAGGATTCCAGTAGGCTAATGATGGCGGATTCGAGGTCATCTTCAGAGCAGTTGGGATGCTCGGCGAGGCCGAGGAATTCCAGCACAAGCGGGTTTTTAACAAGGTCGGCGGCTTTTTCAACGACCTGCCCTTCGCTGGCCAGGCGGCGAATCTCATCCTTGTCTCGGCTGAGGGCGAGGCGCTGGTAAAGGGAACTGGTGACGGGAGAAGGAGGCGGGAGATTTTGGATTTTGGCTTAACGGCGCGATGCGCCTGAAACTTGGGGCGGCTGGGCGATCCGCCCCTGCCTTGTAAACGAATGCTCGGCCCCTCCTCTCCGCTCTTGAGTTTCCCAGACCGCAAGAAAAAGGGATTCCCCGTAGAAGGGTCCGTGGATCTCGATGTTCTGGCGCAAGCCCGAGCGGGCCGCACGATCCAACGCGCCCAATCGGCTTAATTCCGCGAGGCTTTGCGGGAGCTGCGGGATTTCAGAAAGTCGTAGCCCTTGAGCGCTTGCCCGGTAGAGGACTTCGGCCGATTCAAAATCGAAGCCAGCGTGGCCGCGTTGCCGGATTTTTCGGCTTGGGACCGGTGATATCGTAGAGCGGCCTCGACAGGATGGGCGGCATACTTTCAAGCGGGGAAGAGCCATCGACTGACGACGAGTGAGGCGGGGATGGCAAGCAGGAGCACAAGGCAGCCTGAGCCGTATTTGCGATAGCCGATGCCTGTGCCGGGAATGCTGAAGCTGGTGTATTTGCGGCCTCGGGAGGTGGTGCCCACGCGGAAGCCACGCCCACCGACGGAATAGCCAACACCTGACTTGCTCAGATTCACCCGGAACGGGCCGAGGTTGACGGATTTTCGGTAGAAGAAAGCCATGGAGTTAGAATTTGCAGGAATCGTCGGTAACGGAGGTTTCCAGAGGGTCGGGCGTCATATTGGGGGAAAATGGAGCGTCACGCTTGGATGGGGATTTTCATTGGTTCGGGTGGCCTGGCAATCGCATTCCCCCGGAATCGGAAAGGGGTGGCGCGATGGTCTCGAGGAGCTTGAGGGTCTCGTGGTCGGGGTGGCCTTGAAAAAGCCGCCGAAGCGCTTCGGCAAAGGGTTCGCGGCCTCCCGAGGCCACGGCGAAGAGGGTCGCGCACGAGCGGAATTTCAGGTCGTCGGGATACGGAAAAACCGTGGAGACATTTTCCCCGGAATCCAAAACGGCGTGGGTGCATTCGCGCAGGCGGTCGCCGAGAACCGGATGCGCGAGATACGCCTTGCCCTCCTCCAAGGAGGATATGGCATAGCGTCGTGCCATCTCGCTTGCGCCGAGTCCGGCGAGTTGCGGAAAAACAAACCACATCCAATGGCTCTCCTTGCGCCCGGAGCGGATTTCGTCCAAGGCGGTTTCATAGATGCC
>CAYOGR010000238.1:0-1876 GCA_964403605.1 uncultured Chthoniobacter sp. | reverse complement strand
AGTAGGCAGATCCGGAAAACTCTACGCGCGAGGTTCAATGGAATTCGATCGGTGGTGCGAGGACATTGAACGGAATGCCCTAAAACCGCAAATCCTCCTTTTTTCGGCCTACCAATGACTTGGCAAAATCCACTTCTTCGCCTTGGATCAGTCCGTCCCCAGGCGCCATCCACTCCCAACTTGAATCCCCACCTTCACCGGACATATTTTCCATGAATGAAACTCCGATTGGACCTGTTGGATCAACTCACGGAGGAGGACATCGCCTCGGAAGCGGAGAGGAATGTTCACCGCTTCAAACCCGAGCCGCTTTTCTCAAAAACTGGGGCTGGGAGTCTGTCGTCGGCATCAACCAGCGAGCGTGCGCAAGAGGTGGATCACAGCATGGAATTAACTCGGAAACTGGAGCGGCGAGCGAGCGCCTCTGGCGAGAAAAGCACACCGCCGAACTGAGCCTTTTGGATGTTTTCGAGCTTCTTCGAAATCTCCACCGATCGGCTCCCTTTCTTTTTCTTAACGGCAACACCTTTTCCTCCATCGGAAGGGAACTCTGCCTGGCTTTGTTTAGCGACCTTCAACCTGTGCGTAAGCGCGAACTCGCCTCGGCGGTCGCCCACTACATCGCCGGCGTCCTGGATCGCGAGTTGATGATCGCCGCCGTCGATTCGCTCTGCGCCTCGGCCGCCCTCGCTCCGGGAGATCGTGTCCAAACTCTTCGAGGCTCCACCCACGGAACAATCACCCGTGTTCTCGAAGATGGCCGCGTCGCGTGGCAACCCGATGGGGCCACCCTCGAATTGATCGCTCTTCCCGAAAGTCTCACCGCCCTTTCCAAGCCATGAAAAAATCCATCGTTCTCACCGGTGCCACGCGCGGCCTGGGATTGGCCATGACCCGGTTTTTTGCGTCGCAGGGCCACGCAATCCACGGTTGCGGACGCGATGCCACTGCCGTCGCCGCCCTCCAAAAAGAATTCCCCCTCCCACACAGTTTCACGGCCCTCGATGTTTCAAACGATGAAGCCGTGAAAAACTGGGCTCGGGAGGTTTTGGAAAATGACCCGCCGGATTTGCTTCTCAACAACGCCGCCGTCATCGCGCCGAATTCGCCGCTCTGGAAACTCCCCGCCTCGAGCGTCGATCCCGTGATCGACATCAACATCAAGGGCACCATCCATACGATCCGCCATTTCCTGCCCGCCATGATTGCCCAGGGCAGCGGCGTGGTGGTGAATTTCAGCTCCGGGTGGGGCCGTTCCACCTCGCCCGAGGTCGCGACCTACTGCGCCACAAAATACGCCATCGAAGGCCTCACCGCCGCTCTTGCCCAAGAACTCCCACCCGGTCTCGCCGCCGTCGCACTCAATCCCGGCGTCATCCAAACCGACATGCTCGCCTCCTGCTTTAGCGAATCCGCCTCGGAATATCCCGGACCGGATGAATGGGTTAAAATCGCAGGCCCGTTCCTCCTCCAGATCAGCCCCCGCGACAACGGCCGTCCACTGACAGTTCCAGCGTCCATTTTATCAAAGTAGCACTTTTTTGAGAGGGCTGTTTGTTTGGATTCGCAGGTTTTCGGTGCCAATACGCGCGAAGGGGGAGGTTCGTTGCCAATCCGGGCGCGGAGGGGAAGTGACCCCTTGCCTTCTTGCTCTTTGAAAAAAACACCCAAACATCGCTAAATTTTCATCCAGCCGAGTCAGATTTTTGCGGAATCAAACAATCTCGAAGCCCAAAAACGAAGAAAGGCCGTGGCGAAAAAGTGGCGAGCGAATGGCGAACCTAGAAAAAGACGATCCCTTAATTTTTATTGCAAGTTACTCAATCAGAATGGGAGCCGACGACGGGATTTGAACCCGTGACCTATCGATTACGAA
>CAYOGR010000237.1:0-1928 GCA_964403605.1 uncultured Chthoniobacter sp. | reverse complement strand
GGGAGAACGGCGAAGATTCTCACCGATTGGGAATCGATGCCCGAGCCGCTGGGGATGGGGTAGGCAAACGGGCGCAGCCATGTCGGATACTCCTCGTTTTCCAGAATGGACTTGAAAAACGCCATGCCGCCGGGGCGTCCCTCGGTTTTCGCCAAGAGATCATCGTAGGCGGCGGCGAAGTTGTCCCAGGAAGGCACGACAATGTGTGTGACTCCGGAGGCGGTGAGCAAGCGCAGGGCCTCGTCACCGTCCGGGACGGCAAAAATGCGGGCGGCGGTCTTCAGTCCCGGCATGTTTTCCCAATAAAGTGTGCCGAGGGTCTTGAGTCCGGCTTGGTAGGAAAGCTCGGTCGAGGAATTGGGACCGCTTAAAACGGTCGGAACGGCGTTCGGCGAGGATTCCGAAATGCGGCGGGCCACATCGCGCAGGAGGAGGTTGCCTCCGACGGACTCCGCGAGGGGCGAGTTCAGGGCCGTGGTCTCCTCGTGGTAGCTGGCGACGGCGGTCGGGAGCGTGGCGCTGAAGAATGCGACCGCCATCGAGGCCAAGGCTCCCATGACGCCGAACGAGCGTGTGGGATTGCCGGCCGGCAAGCGAAGGAATGCGGCGAAGACGGCCAGCGCCACAAGAGCCCACATGGCCGCTGCGGCGGATCCCCAGCGCACCTGCCATACGGCGAGCAACTGCATCACGAGAACCGGCGGAGCCAGGAGGCATAGATCACAACGAAGCTTCCAATCGATGGAGCGGCGGATTCCCAAAAAGGCGATTCCGGCGGCGATGGCAAAAATCCAGAAGTGGTAGAAAAGCGGAATCCACAGCGATTGTTTTTCTTTACCGTAGAGACCAAAAAGGCTCTGGAACTCGAGGATGTATTCCTTGTGGAGGGAGAGAAGGAATTTGTCCGAAACCCAAAAGACGCGGTCTCCGGCGAAGAGGATGGCGGCGAGCGGAGCAACGCAAGCCACCAAAGCCAGAATCCAGCGAAGGGAACCGCCAAAGCCTCGGACGGGAAATCGTCCCGTCGCGCGCCAAGCCGCAGATTGGTCGAGAATCCAACCGCCTCCGAGCCATGCGAGCGCATAGAGGGGATGGTTCACCTCCAGCCGCCACCCCATGTGGTTCGGAAAATATTCCAGAAGGTAAAATCCGAGACTAGCCAGACATCCTGAGAGCCCCCAGAGAAACCAAATTCCGGGCGCTTGGCGCGAGCCGGGTTCCGGTTTGAGTAAGAGAGTGCAGGCGAGGATTCCCAACCCGGTGCCTGCGAGGATCGGCAGGGTGGTGGAGGCGCTCACCCACAAGGCGGCCGCTCCAGCGATGCCGGAGACGACAACCCAACGGTGCAGGCTTGATTTCTCAAGCCGAGAATCCCGTTTGGATTTTTGTGTTTTGGAAAAACCACATCCCCCCGCAAGGAGGGCCAGCGGACACGCCGAGGCAAAGGCCAGCACGATCCCGTGGTGATCGGCCTCGCCAAGGAAAAAGGGGCGCGTCACGGCCCGGGTTGTCAGCAGAACCAAGAGGTAAAAGAGAGCGGTGGTCCAACCCCAAGCGCGAGCGGCCATGAGAGTCAATCCTCCCAGAAGCGCGACCATCAAAAAGGGACCGGCCGCCAGCGCGGCATTTGCCACGAAATGGTGGACAGGCTCGCCGGTGCCCCACGAGCGAATCCATGCAAGGCCCGAGAGAACCCACATGAGGAAGGAACTCCAGTGCACTTCGCGACCTGCAGGCGCGTTGTCCAAATCATTGTGGCGAATCCGCCAACCCCCTTCGCGAAGCATCTCGCGGGTGTGGATCACCCACCAACGGGCATCCACCGAGGCTTGGGGCAGCAAAATGGTTTCCTGACGGGATCCGGGGGGCAGTGGTTGCGAATTCGGCGGCGTTTCTGAAAAGGTGACGGCGGAGATTTTCTCCACGGC
>CAYOGR010000236.1:0-1946 GCA_964403605.1 uncultured Chthoniobacter sp. | reverse complement strand
GCCACCATCGGGGAGATGATCGCCGGTGTTCTTTTGGGCCCGTCCCTTCTGGGGTTTCTAGCGCCGGAGCTTTCAGGCTGGCTTTTTCCCGATTCCTCGAAACCCATCCTGCATGAATTCGCCCAAGTCGGGTTGACCCTTTACATGTTCACGGTCGGGCTGGAATTCCGCACGGACCTGCTATCCCAGCGCGCGCGCTCGGCGGTTGCCGTGTCGTTCGCGGGAATGGTCGCTCCTTTTGCCCTGGGCGCGTTGATCTCAATGCCACTCCACCAGCAGGGAGGATTTTATGGCGACTCCATTTCGCCCGCCATGGCTGCGGTTTTCACTGGCGCCGCGATGTGCGTGACGGCCTTTCCCATGCTGGCGCGGATCATCCGGGAGCGGGGGCTGGCGGGAACTCCGGCGGGAACCCTCGCGCTGGCCGCCGGAAGCCTGGATGATGTCGCCGCGTGGATTCTTCTGGCTGGCGTGGTCGGAGCGGTCCAGGGCAATGCCCTGCTGGTTGTTTGGACGATCCTAGGGGCCGGCGCTTATGTGCTCGCTTGCCGGACACTGATTCCGCGCCTTTTTAAAAACCGCGAGGACATCGAACCGCGTCTCTTCGAGAGATTGGGCATGCTTTTGATCTGTCTCGCGCTCGGGGCCTGGTTCACCGACCAGATCCGACTTTTCGCTGTCTTCGGGGCATTCTTCCTCGGTGTCTTTGTTCCTCGCGGAAAGCTCGCGGATTATGCGATCGACAAAATCACGCCGCTGACAACGCTTTTCCTGCTACCGTTGTTTTTCACCTACTCGGGATTAAACACTGAAATCCAGCTGTTGAATTCCACGAGCGACTGGCTTTTCACCGCCCTGATCATCCTCGGGGCCGTGGCCGGCAAGATGGGAGCCTGCTATGCGGCCGCCCGGCTTGGCGGGGAAAACCACGCCGATTCGCTCACGGTGGCCTCTCTGATGAATGCCCGGGGCCTGATGGAACTCATCATGCTCAATATTGGGCTCCAAGCGGGAATCATCGAGCCGAGTCTTTTTTCAGCCATGGTCATCATGGCGATTGTGACCACCCTGATGGCCGCGCCGTTTTTTGAACTCGCCCGCCGCCGCGCCGGGCGGAGTCACCAGGTGTAGGTCACCGTGTAAGCAACCTTCCGCTCCTCGCCCGGCTTCACGGGAATGCGGAACTCGATTTCGTCGCTGGCTTTTTTCTCGAACGGGTCGGAGTTTTCACTGACTTTCCAAGTCGGATATCCGCTCAAGTGCTCGACCACGCGGATGGTGACGGGCTCTGTTTTGCGATTTTTCAGCAGGATTTCAAATGCTTCCACAGCCCGGTGATTGGCTTCATCCCTGAGGGAATTCGTTAGCTTCCGCTCGCCGATCAGGTCGAATGCGTTTCCTGTTTGAATTTTCATCAACTCCTCGACGGGCGTGTGGTCGATCTCGCTTTCGCCGGTGAATTCCAGCTGGGTGCCATTTGTGCGGTAAAACCGCATGCGGCCCTTGGGCAAGGGGATCCCAAGCTGATTCTCCTTGGTGTTTTGAAATTCCCGAAAGACCGAGATCTTGGGGTTCACAACGCCATTGAAAATGTAAACGGTCTCGGACTTCACACCGCCTGCACGGAGAAACTCCACTTGCTTGGTCTCGCGGTCGCGAAGCGTGGTCGGCCGGGGCAGCGTATAGAGATGAAACTCGTCGAAGGCCTTTTCCGTCACGGCCTCCATTTCCGGAGCCGCCGCCATAGCCATCATCCGGTCGCGCCTCATCGACGGCGCGGGAGCGACCTTGGAAACATCGCCTGCCATGAGCTTGACGCGAGCCTCCTCGAAATCCCGGCCGGACTGGTTCTCCATCGTGATCCATCCGACCACATCGATCTCGTTCCCCTTCTCGGGCGAAACGAGGTTGTAGCTCGCCCGCCAGGACAACCCGCCGGTGATGTA
>CAYOGR010000235.1:0-1948 GCA_964403605.1 uncultured Chthoniobacter sp. | reverse complement strand
ATTGGAAAAGTATCTCGGCGGGGTGTAGGGCTTGGCGTTGGGTGGCGTCGTGGATCTGGTGACGGCACGAGGTGCCGGGTGCGCAGACAAGGTGTTCCGGGGGCTCCGAGCGGACGGCGGGGAAGAGGACGAGTTCGCCGATTTTTTGCGAGAGGTCGTAGTGCTCCATTTCGTAGCCGAAGCTGCCCGCCATTCCGCAGCAACCCGAGGGGATGGGGCGGACCTGATGTCCCGGCACAAGCTCCAGCGCCTCGATGGTGGGTGTCAGGCCGACCAGGGCTTTTTGATGGCAGTGCCCGTGGAGACGAATGACACGGCGGGATTCGCGGAAGACGGAGCGGGGGAGTCGGCCGGCCTTGTGTTCGCGGACGAGAAATTCCTCGAGAAGAAGGGTGCGTGGCGCGAGCGCGACAGCTTTTTCGCGGTCCGGGCCCCGAAGCAAAGAGGGATACTCATCGCGGAAGGAAAGGATGGCGGATGGCTCGATGCCGATGAGTGGGGAGTCGTCGGTGACGACGGGATGCAGGAGCGCGACATTGCGCGCGGCGCAGTGCCTGGCGAGTCGTAGGAGACCCTTGGACATGGCGGCGCGTCCGCTCTCGTATTGAGGCGGGATTTCCACTTTGTAGCCGAGGGCTTCGAGGAGCTGAACGGTGGTGATGGCGAGGGCGGTGTCGTTGTAGATACTGAATTCGTCGGCAAACAAAAAAACCTTCCCGCGTTTTCCTGCGGAGGAATGACGGGAATGATCGCGAAACCACGCATGGAAGGACTGCGAGGCCATGAGGGGAATGGTGCGGTCCGGATGGAACCCGGCGAGGCGGTTGAGAATCCGGCGGAGTGCGGGCGTGCCGAAGGCGAGGTTCCATGCCCAGGGAATCTGGGAGGCGATGCGGCCTGCCAGGGCAAAGCGGGAGACGGCGTGCGAGCGGAGCGGGGTGCCGTGGGTGTCTTGGTAAGCCTGCTGGAATTCGGCCTTGAGTCGGCCCATATCCACATTCGACGGGCACTCGGTCTTGCATCCCTTGCAGGAAAGGCACAGGTCGAGAACTTCTTTGAGGGAGGGGTCGCGCAGTGCCTCGCGCCCTTTCTCGGTGAGGAGTTGGCGAAGCATGTTGGCCCGGCCGCGGGTGGTGTCGCGCTCGTTGCGGGTGGCCATGTAGCTCGGGCACATGGTTCCACCGATGAGGTGGGATTTCCGGCAGTCCCCGGCTCCGGTGCATTTCTCGGCGTGGCCGAGCATGCCGTCCGTGTCGCTCCAATCAAAGAAGGTCTCAAAGTCCGGAGGCAGGTGGCCGGGGCCGTGGCGCAGATGGGTATCCATCGGCGGGGTGTCGATGATTTTCCCGGGGTTGAAGAGGCCGTTGGGATCGAAGGCTCGCTTCACCTCGCGCATCATGTCGTAGCAGAGGTCGCCGACCATGAAGCGGATGAATTCGCCACGCAGGCGGCCGTCCCCATGTTCGCCGCTCAGGGAGCCTCGGTATTTTTTGACAAGGGCGGCGATGTCCGTGGCGACATCGCGGAACATTTTCAAACCCTCCGGAGCTTTCAGGTTGAAAATCGGGCGGGTGTGGAGTTCGCCCGTTCCGGCGTGGGCATAGTAAACGCAGCGGATGCCGTATTTGTTTTTCAACAAGGCGTCGAACTCGGCGATGTAGTCCGGAAGGTCGTTGACATCGACGGCGGTGTCCTCTACGACCTCACGGGGTTTGGCATCGCCCGGGACATTGTTCATCACCGCTTGTCCGGCGCGTCGGAGTTCCCAGACGCGCTGGGAGTCGTCTCCGCGAAGAATTGGATAGGCATACCCGCGGCGTTCCCGTCGCAGGTCCGCCTCGAGCGCGGAAAGCGTGGCCTCCAGGCCCTCTTTGGAATCGCGGTGGATTTCGACAACAAGAATGGCGGCTGGATCGCCCTCGACGAAGGCGCGGTTGCGCATTTGTTC
>CAYOGR010000234.1:0-1969 GCA_964403605.1 uncultured Chthoniobacter sp. | reverse complement strand
CGGTATTTGGTGATTTCGCGTTTCTCGACCACGCGGAATCCGAAGCGCTCGAAAACCTTCGCTCCGCGGCGCGACTCGAAAGTGACCATCTGGCCGAAGACCTGCGTCTCGCCCTTCGACCGCAGGAAATCGCAATAGCGCGTCATCATTTCATGTGAACCGGCGAGACCCTTCGCCTCGGGGAGGATGTTGATGTGAAAATGCGCGGTGCGGCGCGGTGCGGCGGGGACTTCGCGCCAGGAGTTTTTAAGAATCCAGTGGATGAATTCCCGAGTAGCGCGGTTGTAACCCGAGTAGCGCCACATGCCGATCGCGAAGAGACGGAGGTTTTGGAAAAAACCGAACCACTGCTGGCGCAGCGGCCGCCGGGAGCCGAGGAGGTAGCCTTTCACCACGCCGTTTTGCTCGAGGACGAACGAGGCCTCGGGTTCGGCATCGGTGTAGTAGGCGGTCAGGTAGTCGGCGAAAAGCTCGCGATCCTCGAAAACCGGGTCGATCGGGTTGCCCAAAAACCCGGTTTCGCAGCACAGGCGGCGGATCGCCTCGCGGTCGCGGGCTTCGTAGGAGCGGACGGAGATACCTTCGGGTCGGGCCACAGTGGCGTCAGAATGAGCGGGCCGCATTTCCATGGCAAACCGAAATCCCGGCAACGCATTTGACGCCCCGCGCGGGCCGGGCAGAATCCCCCGCGTGATCACCGAGGTTCGCCTGCGCCGCTTCCGATGCTTCGAGTCCCTGGATTTCGAACCGGGACCCGGGAGAACCTGCATTGTCGGCCAAAACGCCCAAGGCAAAACCTCGATCCTCGAGGCGGTCTGTGTCCTGCTCCGCCTCCAATCGCCGCGCACCTCTTCGCCAACCGAAATGATCAAAGCCGGCGAGGCCGCTTGCGCGCTCGAGGGGCATGTGGGGGATGTCCATCTGGCCTGCCGATTCGCGCCGGGCTCCCGCGAGCTGATGCTCGATTCCAAGCCGCAGTCGAGATCGGACGACTACCTTTCCGTGGCGCGCATCACTTGGTTCGCAAACTCCGATCTTGAACTCGTGAAGGGTAGCGGTTCGGTCCGGCGGAGGTTTTTGGATTTTCTGGGAGTGCAATCGGTTCCCGGCTACCGCAAGGCGCTGCGCGATTACGAGCGCACGCTGCGATCCCGAAACGCGTTGCTGAAGGAAGGGCGTCCCCGGCGGGAAATCGCCGCGTTCGATCCACTGCTGATCGAGGCCGGGGAGTTTTTGATCAACGCCCGCCGCGTGCTGGTCGAGGCACTTGCGCCGCTGGCCCAAGTGGCCTGCTCCGGGATCAGCGGGGCCGCCGATACATTGTCACTCGTTTATGTGCCGGGGTGTTCGGGGGCATTCGCCGAAACCCTTGCCGCCTCGCGCGGGGAGGAGGAGCGTTTGCGCCAGACGGTTCGCGGCCCCCACCGCGATGATTTGGAGATTTCCCTGAACGGGCTGAAAGCTTCCGCCTTCGCCTCGGAGGGACAGCAGCGCAGCATCGTTCTGGCCCTCAAAATCGCCCAAGCCCGCCACCTCGAAGCCTTGCACGAAAAGCCACCGTTGCTGTTGCTGGACGACATTTTTGGCGAACTCGACGCCGCCCGCCGGAACCGTTTGCTGGCGAGCCTGCCCGTGGGCGCTCAAACGATCATCACTACGACGTTTCTGGATTGGGCGGAGGGGCACCCGATCGAAACGGTCTTCCACCTCGCCGAGGGAAAACTTTCCTAACGCCACTGCCATCGAAGACCCATTAGCTGGCTCCACCTTACGCTCACGCGCAAACGCACTGCGTAACCAAAAAAAACGAAAAAAATTCCCCCTTGCCAAAACCCCAAGCCCGTTTAGTTTCTCGCATCTCAAATCGCGGGGTGGAGCAGCCCGGTAGCTCGTCAGGCTCATAACCTGAAGGTCGTAGGTTCAAATCCTACCCCCGCAACCCCAAAAAACGCGCACCGCCCACACGGCG
>CAYOGR010000233.1:0-1989 GCA_964403605.1 uncultured Chthoniobacter sp. | reverse complement strand
GGCTAGGCGCAGGACGGCATCCATGTCGAAGGGTGTGACAACATTCAAGCCGGAGGCAACATCGGCCTGCCAGTCGGCGATCATTTGGTCGGCTTGATGACGCGGGTAGCCCTTGGTGCGGTCGGCGGCGTGGAGCCAGACTTGGAGCTCGATGGATTGGAGAAATTCAAACTCCAGCAGGCGTGTGAAGTGGAGCGGTTCGGCCATTGCCTCGCGGTATTCGAATGCGAGTGGTGAGTGGTCTTGCAGCCTGTAAACCGAGCACAGAAAACTGGTGTCGGCGTAAGCGATCATGGTTCGCCGGTTTCAAAGGCGCGCATCTCTTCGACCTCGGCTTGGGTGAAAACCCGGTCGCCCCAGATGCGTTTGGAGCGAGCGCGATAATCGGGATGAGGAGGGAGTTTTTGGGTTGGCGCGGCGGGAGGGGAGATTTTGGCGACGGGCTTCGAGTGTTTCGTGATGAGTATTTCTTCCCCGCCGGCGAGCCAGGCTTCGAGCTTCGGAAAATCGTAACGCAAGTCGCGGATGGTGGCTGTTTTCATAGTATCACAATATTGTGATGTTTTCCGGGGTCAAGCCGTCGCCAGACAACAAAAAACCCCTCCCGCGCGTTGGCAGGGAGGGGTTTTTGTAAAAAGGAGTCTTACTTCACATGCGACGAGACGAGCTTGGTCATCTCGAACATGGTGACTTGGGACTTGCCGCCGAAGACGGGCTTGAGAAGCGCGTCGGCGTTGATGTTGCGCTTGTTCTTGGCGTCTTGGAGACCGTTTTTCTTAACATAGTCCCAGATTTTTTTGGTGAGCTCACCGCGGGAGACCGGGGTGGAGCCGACAACGGCCGCAAGAACGGCGTCGGGTTGAACAGGTTTGAGGAGGGCGGGGTTGGCTTTGCGTTTGGGTTTGGCTGCAGTTGGCATGTTGGGTGGTTTCTTTGGTTGCGACACCGGACGCTGTGCGGGACGGTGTCTAGGTTCTTGAGGTTTCGTGAACGAGGCGGACTGATAACAGGTTCGCTCAAAGAGAGTCTACTTTTTCTTTTAGGGGGTTATCGAGAGGGTGTGCGGAGGTTTTTTGCCAGCTCGCCGGCTTGGATTTCGAGGTTCGCAAGCGAGCCGTCATTCCAAATGACAAAATGGGCGAGGGCTATTTTCTTATCCAGCGGGATTTGGTTCCGAATGATCGACTCGGCTTGGTCGCGAGGCAGGCCGCGGGCGGCGGTGCGGGCGAGTTGGGTCTCGGGGGAGCAGGCGACGGTGACGATGCGGTCGAAGAAATGCCCGGCGCTGGTTTCGAAAAGGAGAGGAATTTCCACAACGAGATCGGTGGCAGATTGGCGGCAGTCTTCGGCGAGTTGCGTCCAACGCTCACGGACGAGCGGGTGGAGGATCGACTCGAGGCGGGCCTTGGCGGCGGGATCTTGAAAAACCAAACGCCGGATCGCGGCGCGGTCGGGCAGGCCGTTGGGCGTGTAGGCTTCGGGGAAAAGCTCTGTAGTGATGCGGCGGCGCACTTCGGGGTCGTGCTCGAGGAGATCGCGCGAGGTGGCGTCGGCATCGAACAAACGCGCGGCGAGCTTTTCGGCCAACATTTTTGAGAAGGTCGATTTACCCGATCCGATGCCGCCAGTGACTCCGATGACCGCCATGTTTCGAGAAATAAAGAGGGCGTGGCTCGAAAGCTAGCGCAGGTTCAGCCAAGCGGGATCGCCGTAGCGTTGGGTGACTAAGCAGGCGGCGGATTTTTCAAGATCGGGGAGGTTTTCCAGGGGCAAAACCTCGTCCGCCAAGGCTTCCGCCAGCGACAGAGGTGGGACGGAGGCGTGAAGCGAGCCTTGGTAAAGAATGCCCTGCAGCGAGCGCCGCATCGCGCCGCCGAGGATCTTGCGCGAGCCTGCGACGATGTCGTAGGCGACGGGGCTTTCGAAGCACACCGGCCCGCAGCGGCAATCCTCAAGCGCAACCAGCCTGGCGACGGGGAGGATTTGGCG
>CAYOGR010000232.1:0-2044 GCA_964403605.1 uncultured Chthoniobacter sp. | reverse complement strand
CCCAAGTTTCTCACGGCGGGCCGTGAAGGTGCATAAAACCTAGGGGGTCGCTCAAAAGGCACTACAAAGTCGTCAGACGCTTGTGGTGGTTTTGATGGCGGGGAAGGCGGCTTTCCAGTCGATGCCGAGTTTGTCGTAGAGGTGTTGCTGCTCGGCGTCGGGTTGGGAGGGCTTGCGGATGCGCAGGACGGTGCCGGTGTTGAGCGGCAGGACGGTGGTGACCAGGCAGTGGGTTGAGAGAAGGCGGCGCAGGGTGTTCCAGTCGCGGGGGTCGCCGGAGTGGCGGAGGGTTTCGCGCACCCAGGTCAGGAGGTGGTAGGCGAGCACGCTGATAAAGATGTGGGCTTCGACGCGGTGTTCGAGTTGGTGGAAGTTTGGGCGCAGGCCCAGCGTGCCTTTGAGGCAGGCGAAGCCTTCCTCGGCTTGGAGCAGGATCATGTAGAGGGACCAGGTCTGCGCGGCGTCGAGGGCGCGTTCGGTTTTGAGCACATAATCGCCGAGCAGTTCGGTGGCCGAGGCGTGGCGCTGCTCGTCGCGGAGGATGGTCAGGGTGCCGGACTCGTGGATCAGGGTGTAGAGACGGGCGGCGCGGGGGTGTTTTTTCTGAAGCTTGCCGATGGCGCGTTCGATCTTGGCGGGGTCTTTGAGTTTGCCGGTTTCGATGCGCGTGCGCAGGGCGGCGGCGTCTTTGAGCATGCGGGTCTCGGCGCCGGAGAGCATGGCGGCTTCCTTCTCGCGCCGCAGGGCGCTGCGGCAGAGCACGAGGGTGCCTTCGGGATCGTCGGGATCGGTGATGGATTTGACTTCAACGGGCGGGGAGCCTTCGCGCCCGGGCACGGTTTCAAAGCCGCCTGCGGCGAACTCCTGTGCGTAGCGAACACGGGTGCTGCGGGTGATATTGATGACGTAGCCGAGGCCTCGCTCTTTGAGCAGGGTGATATTTTTCTTGGTGGCGAAGCCGGCGTCGAGGATGACGACGGGCTTGGTGGCCTCGGTGCCGGGCACGGCCAGTCGATCGAGCATGGTGGCGAGGGTTTTTGTCTCGGCGATGTTGCCTTCGAACACGTCGTGGGCGAGGGCCAGTCCGCGGCTGTCAAAGGCCATGCCGATGGCGACTTGCCGGCAGTCGTTGCGCTTTTGTTTGTTTTTCCCGTGGCGGGCTTTGGGGTTCTTCTTGCAGAGGCCTTCGAAGTGGGTGTTGGTCATGTCGTAGAGCACGATGCTGCCGTGGGCTCCGAAGAGGTCGCTTTCCCTGGCGCGCAGGCTCGCTTCGATGGCTTTGTGCCGCGCGAACAACGCGTCGCCGGCCCGGTAAAGGCGGTCTTTGCCGCTTTTGGTCACGCGCAGGTCGAGCATCTCGGGCAGGGCTGTGCGTTCGGCCCAGTCCACGAGCGCCCATTCGCTGGAGGGTTCGATGAGGCGGTTGGCCACCAAGAGTTGCGCGGTGGCAATCTGGCTGGGATTGAGACCGACCTCTTTGAGGATGATTCCCATCCCGAGGCGCTTCCATGCTTCGAGGGCGACGAGTTGGGGGCCGAGCTGGACGACGTTCTCGGCCTCGACGCGGTCGATGATCACGCCGTCGATGGTGTTTTCGGAGACCGGCCGGGCTGACTTCGAGCGGCCTGCCAGTTGCAGGATGCGGCGCACCCAGCCTGCGGCTTCCTCGCTCAGGTCGGGGGGGAGCAAGTCGCTCTGGCCGAGGAGGTGGTTTTCGACGGCGCGGGCGATGGTGGATTTTTCGACATCAGGCACCTTGGCGTCGCCGAGGGAAACGACGACGCGCTGACGAGGCTGACCCTCGGTGTTGCGATAGCTTTCAACGAGTTGCAGAAGAGAAGCGCCTTTGATGGACTTGGTGCGGAAAAACATTGTGGGGAGGTATCGGCGAGGAAGGGGAGAAAATCAAGAAAAACCTAAAAGATTAGGCACTACAAAACGCCCGCGAAAAACGCCTGCATTGTTTTTCAGCGAGTTGCATCGATGAGAATGGCGAAAATCGGTGATTTCGAGCGAATTTTGCCGTTGTGATGCGAAACTTGGG
>CAYOGR010000231.1:0-2123 GCA_964403605.1 uncultured Chthoniobacter sp. | reverse complement strand
TCAGCGCGCCGCCTTTTTCAACGCCGCGGCCTTATCGGTCTTCTCCCATGTGATGTCTTTGTCGTCTTTGCCGAAGTGGCCGTAGTTTGTGGTTTTGCTGTAGAATGGCCGGAGGAGGTTGAGTTGCTTCACGATGTCGGCGGGCTTGAAGCTGAAGACCGACTTCACGGCTTTCTCGATTTTTTCCTCGTCCACCTTGTGGGTGCCGAAAGTGTCGATGTGGATGCTGACCGGGTGCGGGTGGCCGATGGCGTAGGCGAATTGCACTTCGCAACGATCGGCGAGGCCGGCGGCGACGACATTTTTCGCGACATAGCGGCCCATGTAGGCGGCGCTGCGGTCCACTTTCGACGGGTCTTTTCCGGAAAAAGCTCCACCGCCGTGACGGCCCATGCCGCCGTAGGTGTCGACGATGATTTTGCGGCCGGTGAGGCCGGAGTCACCCTGAGGTCCACCGATGACGAAACGGCCGGTCGGGTTGATGAGGAACTCGGTCGAGGCATCGAGGAATTCCTTCGGGATGACCTTCCGAATGACATTCGCGATGATGAAGCGGCGGATTTCTTCGTTCTTCACATCTTCCGTGTGCTGGGTCGAGATGACGACATTGGTCACGCGGACGGGTTTGTTGTCTTGATAGAGCACCGAGACTTGGCTCTTCGCGTCGGGGCGGAGCCATTTCACCTTGCCGGATTTGCGAATCGCGGTGAGTTCGCGGCCGAGGCGGTGGGCGAACATGATCGGTGCGGGCATGAGCTCGGGGGTTTCGTTGCAAGCGTAGCCGAACATGAGCCCTTGGTCGCCGGCACCTTGTTCTTCGGTGGCTTTGCCGTCGGCTTTCGCGGCGTCCACGCCTTGGGCGATGTCGGGGCTTTGGCTGGTGAGGAGGTTGGAAATGAAAACGCGGTCGGCGTGGAAGACATCATCGTCGTTCACATAGCCGATTCCGCGAATGGCCTTGCGGATGATGTCGCCGATATTGAGGACGGAATCGAGCGGGGCGCCTTTGATTTTTGGAATGGTGATCTCTCCACCGACCACGACGGTGTTGCTTTTGACGAAAGTCTCGCAGGCGACGCGGCTGGTTTTATCAATCGCCAGGCAGGCGTCGAGGATCGCATCGGAGATGGTGTCGCAAACCTTGTCCGGGTGGCCTTCGCCGACGGACTCGGAGGAAAAAATATAACGACGGGACATGATATTTGGGTCTTTCTGGTTGAGGTTGATCTTTACCTATCTTCGTATCCGAATATATGGATATGTTCGATGGCGTCAATCCTGAAATCCCTGCGCGTGTTGTCGGATCCGGTCCGGCTGCGGTTGATGCTGCTTTTGGTGGAGGAGGAACTCACGGTCGCCGAGTTGCAGGAAATCCTCGGGCTGGCTCAGTCGAGGATTTCGACAAACCTCGCGCAGCTCAAAGGCGAGGATTTGGTGAGCGACCGGCGGGTGGGAAAAAACATTTTCTACTCGGCGGCGGAGGATTTGGGGCCGGCGCTGGCGGCTGTGCTCGATACGGCGCGGGAGGAATTGAAGGAAGCCGCCGAGGACAAGGCGCATCTGGCCTTCACGCTTCGCAAACGGAAAGACAAAGCCGCCGAGTATTTCAATCGGCTCGCCGGAAAATTCGGCCGCGCCTATGTGCCGGGTCGATCCTGGCAGGCGCTCTCCCACGCGTTGCTGCGACTCCTTCCGCCAATGGTCATCGCCGATCTCGGCGCGGGGGAGGGGACGCTCTCCCAACTCCTCGCGCGATCCGCGAAACAAGTCATCGCGATCGACAACTCCGAGAAAATGGTCGAGTTCGGCTCCCAGCTTGCGAAAGAGCATGGATTCCCCAACCTCGAATACCGCCTCGGCGACATCGAGGCGCCGCCGATCGAAGCGGGTTCCGTCGATCTCGCCCTTTTCAGCCAAGCCCTCCACCACGCCGCCACACCGCAGAAGGCCCTGCAAGCCGCCCACAAAATCCTGCGCCCCGGCGGTCGTGTTTTGATTCTCGATCTTTTGAGCCACACCCATGAGCAAACCCGCGAACTCTACGGCCATGTCTGGCTCGGATTTTCCGAGATCGAACTCCAGCAAATGCTCAAAAAAGCCGGATTTTCGGGTATCGAAATCTC
>CAYOGR010000230.1:0-2130 GCA_964403605.1 uncultured Chthoniobacter sp. | reverse complement strand
ATGAATGTTCTCATTCTCGACGATGAGCCACCAGCACGGCGCAGCTTAAAACACGCGCTCGCTGATATAGGCGTTACAGATGTTCGCGAAGCAGGGTCGATCGAGCAGGCTGTGAAAGCCATTACCGAGCAACGCCCGGATGTGATGTTTCTGGATGTCGAGCTTCGGGGCGGGAAGCAGGGTTTTGATCTTCTGGAGACGCTGCCCGCCGAGGGCATCCCGGTCATCTTTGTCACAGCTCATCCCGAGCATGCCGTGCGGGCCTTTGAGGAGCAGGCCGTGGATTACCTGCTCAAGCCCGTCGATCCTCATCGGCTCAAGGAAAGCCTGAAACGGATCGGTGACTCCTCCGACGCGGAAGAAGTCAGGATTTTTCTAAAACACGAAACCGCGATGTTCCGCGATGGGACGCGAAATGTGCTTCTGAGGGTGGGGGACATTCATTTGCTGGAGGCCGGGGATTCCTACACGAAGCTGGTTCTCGCCGATAAAAGCGGCCCCATGGTGAATGGGACTCTCAAGAGTGTGCTGGGCCGGATCGATCCCGAGGTTTTCTTCCAAGCGAACCGGACGCAGGCGATCAATCTGGATTATGTAACCCATGTGGAAGACGGGGAGAGTGGGCTCGTGGCGGTTCTCGCGAATGGAGTCCGAGTCGAGATGTCGCGGCGGCAGAGTTCGGAATTTCGACGCCTCAAGGCGATCTAAAAACGACTTTTTTCACCAATCCGGCGAGCGGTCGGATCCGGGGGTTGAACGGCGGTAAAATCCGGCGAGCGGTCTGTAGAGGCAGTCTGGAAGGGACTCAAATGGGGTGTGCGATTTGCAGGGAAATAAAAAATGCCGCATAGCTGGCGGCGATGAAAACAAACACCACATACCCGACAAAACACCCCCACTGGATCGACGAACCCGAATACCTTGATGCCATAAAAAAACGCAAACGGGTCGGCATATCGTTCGCCACGGCATTCGTCCTTGTCCTGGCGATCCACCTCGCCGGAGTGGGCGGGATCTTTGCTTTTTCCAATCTCAAGCCGGATAAAAAGCCGACAGCGGTTGCGGAAGCTCCCGTTGAAAAACACCCCGGGCCCAAATCCGATTCGCTGGCCCGCAACGAATGGCCCAAGGCCGATGCTCAACCCAAAGTCGTCGCCACTCCGCCGCCAGTCAAAAAACAGCTCGCAGCAGCCAAGGTTGCGCCGAAAGCCGAGGCAAAGCCCGCGCAAGTCGCCGCCGCCAAGCCAAAGGAAAAGCCCGCGCAACCTGCGATTGCCAAGGCCACACCGAAACCAAGGCCCACCGCTCCGGAGGTTGATGATTCGGCCGCGAAGAAAGCCTTCCTCGCCACGCGTTCCAATTCGCAACCTCTCTCCGAAACCCGGCAAACCATTCCCGCGGTGGCTCAAGTCCAGCCAGTCGTTGCTTCTAATCCCGAGGTAAAAACAAAGGCCGTGGCTGCACAAACGCCCGCGACCACAGCTCCAACCCAAACGCTGGAACCCGCCGTCGCTTCTGCGCCAGTCCAGAGCAAGGAAATGGCTCCTGCCTCAAGGCCAAGCGAATACACCCTCGCCCCCGGCGACAACCTCTACATGGTCTCCCGCCGCCTTCAGGTTTCTTACAACGACTTGATGCAAGCCAATGGCCTGACCGACCCTCGCCAGCTCCGCGTTGGCCAAAAACTCAAAGTCCCTGCCGAACATATCGCCTCCCTGTGACGATCTTCATGAACCTTTCCGGCGGGGATCCCGTTGCCCAGCTTCAGATGCTCCAATCGGCCTTGGCTCGTGCCAAACAATCCCTGCGGGTCGAACTCTTCGGCCCGGGGTCGCTCCTGGCCGATACGGCCCTGGTCCTCTTCGATGTATTGAGAAACAGGCGGGCCGGTTTGCATGTTCATATCCATACTTGGACATGCCTGAACGAGGGGGCGGTGCTCTTTTGGCTCGGGGGCGACACGCGCTCGATGCGATCCGACACTTGGATTGAAATTCCTGAATTGCCTGAATCTGCTGGCGGGCGATTTGAAGTGTGCCGATCGGTTCCGGCGTGCGAGGAAAGCCCCGCCGCGACCGATATGCGCACGCTGCTCTCTCATGTCGGTCACTGGTTGCCGGTCTCCGAAGT
>CAYOGR010000229.1:0-2138 GCA_964403605.1 uncultured Chthoniobacter sp. | reverse complement strand
TCGAAAAAGCCGGGGACCAGCGTCGCGTTATTGCCTAACTGCGGTGTTTGTCGCGGGCTGGCTGTTTCTCTTCGGGGCGAAGCGTTGCTTCATGAGCGCCTTCTGCTCCTGCAGACGGGCCTTGCCGCCATCGGTCTTCATCACGGCGTAAACCGTGCGGCTCACGGAATACACATGGTTGCCAATGAGCAGCAGGGCGTCGTCGAGCAGGGACTTCAGGTCGGCGACATGCGTCTGCACGAGGCTGAGGTCGCGCAGCAACGCATCCTGCGACACGAAGCTCTCCAGCGCGATGCTCTGCGGCAGGAGACCGGGGTCTGCTTTGGCCGCCTCGAGGGCGGCGTCGGCAAAACCTCGCGTGCGCATTCCCAGCTTGGAAATGCGCTGCCGGTCGATGGGTGTGAGATCGTGCATGGCCGGGAGAAGCTCCCTGACCTGCGCGATGGTTGCGATCACCGAGTCCAACTGTCCGGCCGTGAGCGTGACGCCCGCGAAGGGATAGTTGGTTCCCGATGGTGTGGATTCCACCCCGGAGGTGGTTGTTGTCTGTAGTGTGGTTTCTTCAGTCATGGTCTTGGTTGCCTCAAAGAGGCGGTTGTGTCGGTCATTGCGCGGCACCCTCGGCCTCGCCGACCAATCGGGACACCTCCACCTGGAGGCTCTCGATGGCGGGTTGGGTTCGGGTAGCCGCATCCGACAAGAATTAGTTTAGCTTGGTAATCTACTAAGTCAAGAGATGATTATTGTATTGCGTTGATCTGACTTTTTGGCGAGCTTGCCCGGGCCATGACAACGAAAGCCCGCCGCGATCCCTCACCGTTGAAACACCCGCTGCATCAGCTCCGCGAGATTTTGGATTGGAGCCGGGAGGAATTCGCCAAGGCCACGGGCTTGAAGCCGGCGACGATCCAGAACATCGAGCGTGGCGCCGCACCGTTAACACATGAGGCGGCATTCGCGATCGAATCCGCGACCAGCTGCAACTCGATGGCGCTGATGCAAAGCTCGGAGGAATGGCGGAGGCTCAAGACGGAACTGCCGGCCCTGTATGAGAAATCGGGATCCTCTTCAGAGGCCAAAGAGCATTTCCTGCCCCGGCGCTTGGATCTGGCTCCTTTCACCAAGCCGGATTATGTGAACTACACGAAGGCGACGCTCTCGGTGCAGAACATGGATGGAGCTGTTCAGGATTTGCAGCTCCGGGTCGAACTCCTCCTGCGCCCGCTCGCCAGCGAGCCGCACCGCTTCCGCTCGCTCTACCGCTACCTTGTGCAAGTGCTCAACAAGGCGCGGAACGAGAAAGGCCCACAGAGTGCCGAGATGAACCAATACGCCGCCACCAGAGGCGAGGTGAGTCTCACGACAATGACTGTCGGGGAACTCGCCAAGATCCCCGACATCGCCGACAGCGAGGCGTGGAAAAACTCACATGCCACCGAGCGATTCGGAGCGAAGCAAAAGGTGCATGTTGTTTTTGAAAAGTATCCCTTCTGGCCGTCCCGCGAGGTGCTGGAAAACGACGAGACCTATCTGGCTCCGGACAATGTCTTCGGCGAGCGCTCGGTGTGGCGAATCACGCTGCCGGATGGCAAGCCGATCGTGGTGATCATCGATCACACAACCGCCCAGGGCCTCCAAGGCCGTTTCACCGAGGCCCTGATCGAGTTCAACAAAGAAGCCGCAAAGGCCTCGAAATAGCAGCCCAGGCACCCGGCGGCGCGGATGCCCTACCAATCATTCGCGGGGATTCGCGTGATTCGCGGTTCTGACCCTCTTCCCCTGCGCCTAAGCGGCTCTGCGGGAGAATTTGGTGGACGAGGGGGGCAGTCCCTCGTTTTGACGCTTTTTAAATCAGCCCCCGCTTTTTCCATCCACTTGAAAACACTTTGCCAAGTTGCTGCTGCGGAGAGCCGCGAAAGCCGGTAGAAGGTTTCCCCAATGCCCCAACTGGCTTGATATTTGCAGGAGGCGTTTGAGCGGAATTGCCCGAGGGGATGCAGGAGCGCCAATGACCTCGTTGGCAATGATGCCCCCCCCGAGGGGCCGAGGGGAACCTCGGCGTTCCCGCTGCAAAGGAAACCGGCAGTCACAGACAGCCGCTACAAATTCAAATCCGCCCGCCTGTCCCGCCACACCAG
>CAYOGR010000228.1:0-2166 GCA_964403605.1 uncultured Chthoniobacter sp. | reverse complement strand
GCGTTCGCGCCTGAAGTTTGGGATGCCACGGAGGACATCCCTCCAAGGGGTGGTCGTGCGCCTCAGGCCGGCGGGGCGCTCCAGGCTTGGATCACGGGGGAGGCGTGTTCGTAGCCGAGTTGGCTCCAGGTGCCGGTTTCGAGTTGGAAAAATCGGGCGGCTTGGGGATCCAGGGCGAGCCAGCGGGCGGCGAGGACTCGGAGGCAGTGCGAGTGTCCAACCAAGAGGGTGTCGCAGCCGGTTTCGCGCACACGGGCGATCACTCGATCAACCCGGGCGGCGACCTCGGCGGCGGTTTCGCCGTTCGGGCACGGGTGGGTGAAAACGGTCCAGCCGGGAATGGTTTTTTGGATTTGCGGGGTGGTGAGGCCTTCGTAATCGCCGTAGTTCCACTCGGCGAGGTCGGGGGTGGTTTCGGCTTTTTCGGCCCACCCGGCGAGTTCGCAGGTGCGGCGGGCGCGGAGTCGGGGACTGCACAAAACAAGGCCGAAATGCCAGTGGGCAAGGAAAGGCCGGAGGCGGGCGGCGCGCTCTTCGCCGACCGCAGTGAGGGGAATGTCGGTGGTGGAGGTGTGGCGGCCGGAGAGGCTCCACTCGGTTTCGCCATGGCGGACGAGGAGGACTTTTTGTGAGGGATTGATAGGCATGGTGAGGTTAGATGGTGAAGTTTTGGGCGATTTCGCCGTCCAGCCAATGCTTGAGCGAGCGGACGACGAGGTCGGGGGTTTCCATGGGGGCGAAGGGGGAGCAGTCGTTGAGAACCTCGAGGCTGGCTTTGGGCATCAGGCGGCAGAGGGCGGTGGCTTCGGAGAGCGGAAATGCCGGTTTGTTGGCGGGCCAGAGAACATGGGCCGGGGCGAGGATGTCGGCCAGGCGCGGGGAGGCGTCGAATTTTTTACGGTTTTTGAGGAGTCCCAGGATGGCGTGTTCGGCCCCGTATTGCTGAGCCGATGAGGCGAGGACATCGACGGTTTCGTCGGTGAGGTTGTCGGGATTTAAGTAGCCGGTGCGTGAGAGCCAGGAGCGGATAAACGGGGCGCGCGAGGTGTGGCGGTGGTAAACAAAGCGCCGGACGCTGGCAATCCAGCTGCCGGAGAGGAGGCCCATGGTCGCGGCTTGGGAGTCTTCGCGGAGCCTTGTGGGGAGGAAAAGAACAAGGCGGGAGACGAGTTCGGGATGCCGGGCGGCGAGCAGCAGCGCGATTTGGCAGGTGAGGCCGCTGGCGACAAGAATCGCCTGGCGGCCGGGGCAGGCGGCATGGAGAAACGCGGCAAGGGACTCGACGGATTCCCCCGCATCCAGGGGCTTGGAGGGGCGTTCGGATTCGCCGAAGCCGATCAAATCGGGAGCGAGGACTTCGCGGGACATTGCGAAGTGGGAATAGACCTTTGACCATTCGTAGGAGGACGCGCCGAGAAAAAGGCCATGGAGAAAAACCAGCGGTTCGCCGGATCCGCAGACATGGTAAACGATGTCACCGAACGGGGTGTTCGCCACGCGTGTGGCGAAGATCGCGGGGGAAATCTCATCGGGTATTCTTCCCCGGCCGGCTTGGCGGCTGCGGTGGCGGAGGGCCAAGGCGATGGCCCCGAGCAAACCGACACCAATGCCCACGCCGACGACCGGTTTTTGTTTCCAGATCGGAGACATGGCCGTGGGCGTGACCGGGCTTCGCCGATCAAATGGAACGGGAAGCCCGCAAAAAAATCACCAACTGGACTTGGTGACTCCGGGAATGAGACCGTTGGAGGCCAGTTCGCGGAAAGTGATACGCGAAATCTGGAAGCGGCGCAGGAACGCGCGGCGGCGGCCGGAAACCCGGCAGCGGTTCACGAGGCGTGTGGGGCTGGCGTCGCGGGGAAGCTGGGAGAGGGACGCATAGTCCTTCTTCTCTTTGAGTTCCGCGCGAAGAGCCGCGTATTTTTCGACGGTTTTTTGTTTGCGCTTGTTGCGCTCAAGCCATGCTGTCTTTGCCATAATTGGGCGGTGAAATTAACGAAGGGTGGGGGAGTTGCAAGCTTTTTGGCAGGCTTTTCTCCGAAAAAATCAAGGCTCGCCCCGGAGGAGCTGGATGAAGCGTTTGCCCGAATCGCTGAGTCGTGCGCCACCGGGTGAGCCGGCGATGATCCCGCGGGTGGCGTGGTGGTAGGCCAGGTGCGTGTCGGC
>CAYOGR010000227.1:0-2184 GCA_964403605.1 uncultured Chthoniobacter sp. | reverse complement strand
GCTCCGGCGACCGTGAGTTCCACCGCCTTGCGGGCGCTGTATTCCTTCGCGAGCGACACGGCCATCACGATTTTCGAGGCTTCGCCGGACAGGACGATCTGCCCAGGGGCATTGATGTTGGCCACATCCACATCGGCGGCGGCGGCAAGTTCACGCACGCGGTCCTCCTCACCCCCGATGATAGCAGCCATTCCGCCCGTGGAAGCCTCGCAGGCCTCCTGCATCGCCCGGGCGCGTTTGTCCACGAGGCGAAGGCCGGTTTCAAAATCAAAAGTTCCCGCTGCGGCGTGGGCCGTGAACTCGCCGAGCGAAAGACCCGCTGTCGCGTGGAATTCGAGCGCCGGGAATTTCTCCCGCAGCACTGCGAGGCAGGCGAGGCCGTGGACATAGAGCGCGGGCTGGCAAACCGAGGTTTTGGTCAAATCCTCGGCCGGCCCCTCGAAGGCGATCCGGCTGAGCGGGTATCCAAGAATCGAATCGGCCTTTTCAAAAAGGGCGGCGGCGACGGGAAACTCGGTGGCGAGGTCCTTGCCCATGCCCACGGTCTGGGCTCCCTGGCCGGAGAAGAGAAGTGCGGTTTTTTTCATATCAAAAAAAAGAGGTTTCAGCGCCAAAGAGCGTGGATGCAGGTGTAGGCAAGCGGAATTCCGATGAGAAGATTAAAGGGGAAGGTGATGCCCAGCGCGAGGCCCACATACACGCCGGGATTCGCCTCGGGCAAGGCGGCACGGAAAGCGGCCGGAACCGCGATATAGGAGCCGCTGGCACAGAGCATCGTAAAAAGCAACGCGTCCCCCTCGCCCATTGAGACGGCACGGGCGACAAAAATCGCGGCGGCCCCGGAAATAACGGGAAAGAGAACTCCGAAGAGAATCGAAAAGGCGCGGCGTCCCTTCATATCGGCAATCCGGCGCGCGGCCACCAATCCAAGATCCATCAGGAAAAAACAAAGAACCCCTGGGAACATATCGACCACAAATGGATGCAGGGCCTGGATGCCCGAGGCGGGCGTGATCATTCCAACCAACAGGCTGCCCAACAGGACGAGAACCGATTTGTTGGCGAAGCATTCGTGGATCACGCTTGTCCAGGACGGACCGAGCGTCCGTTCCCCCACCCCCTTGCGGCGGGCGAAAATGAGGCCGATCAGAATCGCCGGGCTTTCCATCAAAGCCAGCGCGGCCACCATGTAGCCGCCGAATTCCGTCTGGCGCGCCCCGAGATACGAAGCGGCCGTGATGAAGGTCACCGCGCTCACCGAGCCATAGGTGGCGGCCAGCGCCGCCGCGTCGGGCACATCGAATTTTCGGCGAAGGATCGGGTAGATGATCAACGGAATCACGAATGCCGCAGCGGTGGAAACCAGCAGGGGAACGGCGACTGCCATCGGATCGGACACCTTTTGAAGTTCCGCCCCGCCCTTCAAACCCAGCGAAAAAAGCAAATACAACGAAAGGATTTTGAGAACCGACCCGGGGATTTCGAGATCGGACTTCACCAGCGCGGCAACCACACCGAGAAGGAAAAACAGAATGGCTGGCTGCAATAGATATTCCCAAGGGCTCATTTGAGGCGCAAAAGTATTAGGCTATTCTTTTTTGTGAAGACACAATCCATCATGAAAACCGCTTTGATCCTTGCTACATTCGCTCTGGCCGCCTGCTCCGCCACGCCAAAACCTCCCCCGCTCCGGACGGTGGAGCATGTGGACCTCGAACGCTTCATGGGGGATTGGTATGTCATCGGCACGATCCCGTGGTTCGTTGAAAAGAACAATGTCGGCACGATGGACATCTACAAGCTGCGACCGGACGGAAAAATCGATGTCACCTACGCCTTCCACAAAAAATCCCTCGACGCCCCGCGCCAAGAAATGAAAGCCGTGGCCCGCGTGGTGGACTCGCGGACGAATGCCGAATGGCGTGTGCAATTTCTCTGGCCGTTCGAGGCACCGTTTCTCGTGATCGACCTCTCGCCGGACTACCGGTTCACAACCATTGGCTACCCCAATCGCGGCCTGATCTGGATCATGAGCCGTTCGCCGGAAATGCCGGAACAGGACTATGCCCGCGCTCTCGAGGTGGCAAAGGCACAGGGATACGACATTTCAAGAATCGAGAAAGTCCCCCAACGCGTGCAAGGAAAGTAAACAGGCGCGTAACAATCCGCAGGCTCCCCGCGCGC
>CAYOGR010000226.1:0-2224 GCA_964403605.1 uncultured Chthoniobacter sp. | reverse complement strand
CCCTGCGCCCTCGGCCTCGCCACGCCCATGAGCGTGATGGTCGGCATGGGACGCGGCGCCTCCTCGGGAATCCTCATCCGCCACGCCGCTGCGATGCAAAACCTCGCCGGTCTTGAAATCCTCGCCCTCGACAAAACCGGCACCCTCACCGAGGGAAAACCCCGGCTCGTCCGCTGCGTGGCGCAGCCGGGTTTTGCCGAAAACGAAATCCTCCTGCTCGCCGCCAGCCTCGAATCCGCCAGCGAACACCCGCTCGCCCGCGCGATTGTTTCCTCCGCCCCCGAAAAACTCATCCCCCCGGTCGAGGTGCAATCCACCACCGGAGCGGGAATCCGCGGAGTGGTCGAGGGCCGCACTGTTGCCGTCGGGAAACCCGCTTTTTTGCAATCCCTCGGCATAACCTGTCCCCCGCTCCCGCAAACGCCGGGAACCCACCTCGGCGTCGGAATCGATGGACGATTCGCGGCGCTCCTCGAAGTCGCCGATGCCCTCAAGCCCACCTCGCCCGCCGCCGTCGAGTCGCTCCACAAAATGGGAATCCGCCTCGTGCTTCTCACCGGCGACAACGTCCGGGCCGCGCAAGCCGTGGCTTCCGAACTTCGCATCGACGACTTCCGCGCCGAGGTTTCCCCCGAGGAAAAACACCGCCTCGTCGCCGAACTCAAAAAATCCGGCCAGCTCGTCGGCATGGCGGGTGACGGCATCAACGACGCCCCCGCCCTCGCCGCCGCCGATGTGGGAATCGCCATGGGCACGGGAACCGATGTCGCCATCGAGAGCGCCGATGTCACACTCGTCCAGGGCGACCTGCGCGGCGTCGCCCGCGCGGTGAGGCTCTCCCGCGCCATGATGCGGAATATCCGCCAGAACCTCTTTTTCGCTTTCGCCTACAACGCGCTCGGCATCCCGCTCGCCGCCGCCGGATTCCTCAACCCGATGATCGCCGCCCTTGCCATGAGCCTCAGCTCGGTTTCCGTCATCGCCAACGCGCTCCGCCTTCACCGTCTTCGCCTTTGAGCACTCCTAAAAAAATCATCATCGCCGGCGGCGGGGCGGCAGGCTTTTTCGGAGCCATCGCCGCCGCTGAGGCCGATCCCCGAGCCAGCGTCACCCTTCTGGAAAAAACCCGCCATGTTCTCGCGAAAGTCCGCATCTCGGGCGGCGGGCGCTGCAATGTCACCCACGCCTGCTTCGACCCGCGTGAGCTCTCCCAACGCTACCCGCGCGGCGGCCGCGCCCTCATCGGCCCCTTCACCCGCTTCGGGCCGCGCGAGACAATCGAATGGTTCCGCCTGCGCGGGGTGAACCTCAAAACCGAGGCCGACGGCCGCATGTTCCCCGTCACCGATTCGTCGCAATCCATCGTCGATTGCCTCCTGGACTCCGCGCGAAACGCCGGCATCGACATCCGCTTCCAAACCGGCCTCGACTCGATCGCCCTTCGCCACGACGGCGGGTTTTCGCTGAAACTCTCGGGCGGCGAGACACTCGAAGCCGACCGCCTCCTTTGGGCCACCGGCGGCTGCCGCGCCGAGAATCACCCGCTGGTTCCCCTTGGCCATTCGCTCGTCCCGCCGGTCCCCTCGCTTTTCACTTTCCACATCGACGCGCCATGGCTCCGGGAACTGCCCGGCGTTTCCGTCGAAGAGGTCCAAGTCTCGGTCCCCGGCACCGCGCTCAAACAACGCGGGCCGCTTCTCGTCACCCACACCGGCGTCAGCGGCCCCGCGATCCTGCGCCTCTCCGCCTGGGGCGCGCGGGAACTCCACGCCGCCGCCTACCGATTCCCCCTCCGCATCGCCTGGCTCCCCGAGGCCAAGCCCGAGGCGATCCTTGCGGAAATCCAACTCCGTCGCGAAAGCCACGGCGGCCAGACCGTCCTGCGCGCCCGCTGGAACCCTCTTCCGGCGAGACTTTGGGAGCAACTCGTCCTCCAGGCCGGCATCGCCCCCGAAACCAAATGGGCCCGCCTCGCCAAGCCCGAGGCCTTGAAACTCGCCGCGCTCCTCACGGCCACCGAGCTTCCCGTCACCGGCAAGAGCATGAACAAAGAGGAATTCGTCACCTGCGGCGGCATCCCGCTTCCCGAGGTCGATTTCAAAACGATGGAAAGCCGCCTCGTCCCCGGCCTCCATTTTGCCGGGGAAGCGCTCGACATCGACGGCATCACCGGCGGCTTCAACTTCCAAGCCGCCTGGACCACCGCCTGGATCGCCGGCCAAGC
>CAYOGR010000225.1:0-2255 GCA_964403605.1 uncultured Chthoniobacter sp. | reverse complement strand
TCAGCATCGACTCGCAAAGGGCGCACCTCTTCAACGAGGAAACCGGCGGGCGGATTGTCTAGGTCGCCCGCACGATTTTTTTCAGCGCGTCGACAATCTTTTTCCGCCGTTTTCCGTCGAGTCGCTGCACGGGAACCGCGATGCTCACTGCCGCATCCGCGAATCCGATCGGCGCCAGGCTCACTGCGAGACATTCGACGCCTTCAACGGATTCGCCACATTCCTCGGCATAACCCCGCTTGCGGGCTTCGAGAATTCTGGCCCGCAGGTCGGCGCGGGTTCGCACGGTCGAGGGCGTGAGGGCTGGAATCTTTGCCTTGGAGACCAGCGCATCCAAGGCGTTGTCGTTCATCGCCGAGGCGATCGCGCGGCCCAGCGCCGTGCAGGCGAAGGGGCTCTGCTGGCCGGGGGTGGTGATGAAACGCAGCGCCTGGGTCGTTTCGATGAAATCCAGATAGGAGACCGAATCGCGCGAGAGCACGCCGAGATTCACAGTTTCATTGAAGGACTCGTGCAGAGAAACGAGCAACGGGCGCGCGGCGGCCTTCAATCGCGCCAGCGGATCAATGCCCGCGAATCGCTGTGCGCGCGGGCCGATCATGTAATCGCGCGTTCCGGCGGGTCGCGAGACATAGCCGAGATTCTGGAGGACCTGCAGCAAGCGGCACGCGGTGGGTTTCGACATGCCGCTGGAGGCAGTGATCTCACGCAAGGCGACCGGACCGCCCTGCTCGGCGAGATACTCGAGAAGGCCGAGGGATTTCTCGACCGAAGTGCTGCTTTGGGACTCGCTCATGGGTTGGCAACCTAGGCATCGGCCCGCGTTTTGCCAAACGCCGGATTCCCGCGCATCACGCGGCCGGCTTCCACTCCGCCGCGTGGCGGGCGAAGGCGGGTTCGGCCCGCTGGAGCGCCTCTTGGATATCGGCGTCGCGGTGTTCGAATCCCACAAACCACAACCCGCGTTCGATGGCTCGCACGCCTTCCTCGAGCAGGCATTGGCGCAGGTGGGCGAACCGCGCCGCATCGTGCCGCCGCATGTAATCGCGATGGTTCAACACACGCCCCTCCGCAGCCCCGGGCTTGAGCATCACGGTGTGAAAAACCAAGCCCGGCCCTTGCGGACGCAACGGAATGCCATGGCGATCGGCAAGCTCCCGCAGGCCCTTCATCATGGAGCGCCCGACACGGTTCAACTCCCCGGGATGCGAATCCCCGCGGCGCAGGATTTCATCGAGGCACCACTTCGAGGCAGCCAGGCAGAGCGGGTTGGAATTGAGCGTGCCGGCATGGACCACCTGACCATTGAGGATTTTCTCGAAAAACCGGCGGCGTCCGGAGAATCCCGCAAAAGGCACTCCGCCGCCTACCGCCTTGCCGTAGATCATGATGTCGGCGTCCACCCCGCAATAGCCCTGCGCGCCCGCCGGTCCGAACCGGAAGCCCGTGATCGTTTCATCGGAAATCATCACGATGCCGTGTTCGTCGCACAGTTCGCGGATCGTTTGGAGCATGCCGGCCACCGGCTCGATGCAGCAGGTGTTGCAAAGAACGGGCTCGAAAACGATCGCCGCAATCTGACCCGAAAATTCCTTCACACGGCGGCGCAGATGTTCCGGATCGTTCCACTGGACGACCACGAAATGCCCTGGCACTTCGGGAATGATCCCCGCGCTGGGATGGGCGTTCGAGGGATTTTCGTCCGGGCCCCACTTGTCCTCGGTGGCGCCGAAACCGACCAACCCCTCGTCCCCCCAGCCATGATAGTGGCCCTCGAATTTCAAAATCATCGGCCGCCCCGTGTGGGCGCGCACCAACCGGAACACGGAATTCACCGCCTCGGTGGCGGAGTTGTTGAATCGCGTCAGTTCCGCGCAGGGAATCATCGCCTGCAACCGCTCGGCCACCTCGATCTCCAGCCGCGATTGCGCTGCCCAGTGGGTTCCGAGGCGCGCCTGCGCCGCGAGCGCCTCCGCCAATCCCTCGGGGGCATGACCGAAAAGCAAGGCGCCCTGGCCGGTCTGGAAATCAATGGATTCGTTGCCGTCCACATCCCACAGGCGGCAACCGCTCCCGCGCTCGAAATAGAGCGGAACCGGTTTCTCGAGTTTGCGGATGCCGCTGTTCACGCCGCCCGCAATGCAATGTTCGGCGCGCGCGAAAAGCTCCCGGGATTTTTCAAAGGTGTGTGCCATGAAGCGGAGAATAAAAATATTGTTTCTTTATGCAAAACTTTTATTCCTTTTTACGGAACA
>CAYOGR010000224.1:0-2289 GCA_964403605.1 uncultured Chthoniobacter sp. | reverse complement strand
ACTCATGAAAACCTACCGACTCCATCGTCTCTTCAACTCCAAATCCGGCCGCTGCTTTGATGTCGCCATCGATCACGGCTTTTTCAACCAACCCGGCTTTCTCACAGGCATCGAGGACATGGCGAAGGCTGTGGAGACTGTCGTGAAAGCCGCACCGGATGCGGTTCAGCTCACCACTGGGCAGGCGCGGCATTTGCAAAAAATCCCCGGCCGCCAGAAGCCATCGCTCGTCCTCCGCACAGATGTGGCCAATGTCTATGGCCGCGAGCTGCCCGTCGAGGCCCTGAGCGCGATGATCGAGGAACCGAGTCTTCAGGCCGTTCGACTCGATGCCGCCTGCATGTGCGTGAATCTTTTCCAGATTCCAGGAGCGCCGGGAGTCACGAACCAGTGCATTGAAAACATCTGCGCCCTTAAACTCGAGAGCGACCACTATGGCATGCCCATGATGGTGGAACCCCTCGTCTTCCGCCCCAACAGCGAGGCGGGCGGCTACATGGTGGATGGCGATCTCGTCAAAATCCAACACCTCGTCCGGCAGGCGGTGGAACTCGGTGCGGATGTGATCAAGGCCGATCCGACCGACGATGTTTCGATCTACCACAAGGTCGTCGAAGCCGCCGGAGGCATTCCTATTCTGGTTCGCGGAGGCGGCAGGGCACCGGATGCCGAGATTTTGGCCCGCACCGAGGCGCTCATGCAGCAAGGCGTTTCCGGCATTGTGTATGGCCGCAATGTGGTTCAACACCCGAACCCCGCCGGCATGGTGGCCGCGCTGATGGCCATCGTTCACGACGGAGCCACCGCAACCGAGGCCGCAAAATTTCTCAAATAAACAATGAGCAGCACGACCCGCATCGGAATTATTGGCGGCGGTCTCATGGGCCGCGAGGTCGCCAGCGCCCTCTCACGCTGGTTTGTTTTGGAAAGTTTTCCTGTCCACGCCGAACTCGCCGCCGTTTGCGATCTGGCGGAGAAACAACGCGAGTGGTTCCGCCGGATTCCTTCGGTGAAGCTTCTCACCGCCGACTACCATGAACTTCTGGCCAGCCCGGATATCGATGTCGTCTATGTCGCCGTGCCGCACAATATGCACGAGACAATTTATCTCGATGTGCTCAAGGCCGGAAAAGATCTGCTAGCCGAGAAGCCATTTGGCATCGACCTGAAGGCCGCCCGCACAATTGCGGATGCGGCGAAGTCCAGCGGCCGTTTTGTGCGTTGCAGCTCGGAGTTCCCCTTCCTGCCGGGCGCACAGCGGGCCTACCAAATCGCGCGCGAAGGCAAGTTGGGAAAGGTTTTGGAAATCCACTCGGGATTCCATCACAGCAGCGACCTCGACCCCACCAAGCCCGCCAACTGGAAGCGCCAGATCAAAACCTGCGGCGAGATCGGCGTGATGGGCGACCTCGGCATGCACGCCGTTCATGTGCCATTCCGACTCGGTTGGAATCCCAAGCGCGTCTATGCGCAGCTGCAGAAAATCTACCACGAGCGACCCGATGGCAAAGGCGGCATGACCGCTTGCGACACCTGGGACAACGCCATGCTGCACACCGAAGTGGAAATCGACGGCAACGAAGTCCCTGTCCGCTTCGAAATGAAACGCCTCGCCCCGAGCGAGACGAACACCTGGTTCATCGAAGTCCTCGGCACCGATGGGGGCGTGAAATTCAGCACCAAGGAGCCCAAGACGCTCTGGACCTTCCAGCGCGGCAAGGAACAACTCTGGCAAAAGACCGACCTCGGTTTCAACGGCCCGTTTCCGGCCATCACCGGCGGCATATTCGAACCCGGCTTCCCGGATTGCTTCCAGCAAATGTGGGCCGCCTACATCGCCGAACGCGCCGGAAAACTGGATGGCCGCTTCGGCTGCGTCACTCCCGAGGAAGCGGTTCGCAGCCACGAACTCTTTGAAGCCGCGCTGAGGTCCCAGGAAACCAAAAGCTCCGTTACTTTCTAAATCCCCCACCCCTGTGAAAACCACGCTCATTCATGGCCAGCCATCGCGGGAGTTTTCCTCGGATACCGTGAATGCGCGATTCCGCCCGATTTCGAATGGGTCAAAAAGGGCATTCCCGAATCGCAAGGAGTAACCCTTGCTTCCCCCGCTGGACATCGCATTCCTGTGAAACTCGATTTCACCTTCCTCTACAAAAACTCCCAATGAAACGCATTGAAATCAACGTCCCAGTCCAAACCGCATGAGTGCCCGCAAAGGAATCCTCGCCGGTGGCAACTGGATCGTCGACAAGCTCAAATTCATCGACACCTATCCGCAACAGGACG
>CAYOGR010000223.1:0-2304 GCA_964403605.1 uncultured Chthoniobacter sp. | reverse complement strand
AGCCATGTCGCAGGGAAGGCCCGTATCCACGGTCGCCTAAGAACTGAGCCGGAACAAATGTGGAAAAGTGCATTTGGCATGAAAATCACACTTGACGCGCTTTTTAGCGGGGGCTCGGAAGAGGCCGGAGCGTAGCGCAGGCCGAGGGAGAGACGCCGCCAAAAGCGAGCGAAAATCGGGGTCCCTGTGCGGCTACAAATGCTGTGGATTGCGCTGATGATAAGCACCAACTTCTCCCACCGCCATGCCCTCCACTTCGTCCAGCAAACCCTCCATACCAGCGGCGGCGACCGGCATGGCTCCTAGCTCGAGTCCGCCATCCCCGTCCTGCGCAAATTCGTCCTGCTCCAAACCCCCTGCAACTTCCAACCCATCGCCGACGAACTCCTGCGCCTCCACGGCCTCAAACGCGCCCGCTCCAGCGTCGAAGCCTAAATCAAAACCCACCTGCCCAACCTCATTCCTCCGGTCCGTAAAAAACCACGCACCTACCGCCCGCTACCACCGGACCCTTTTATCCCGAGTTCTGCAGTTTAGGGATAGGAAAAAAATTTCCCCTCGTGATTGGGGTTGATCTTGGGGGTGGCTGCGCAGGGGGGGATTTTGAAAACGGGTAGTTCGGCCTGAAATCAATAATCAAGCATTCATGTCGCGCGTTCCGAGTTCGTCGGCCAGGGCGAGACAGTCCTTGATCGGCAGGACGCCGTCGGAGGTGCCTGGCCCGAAGAGGCAGGACGCGGCGGTGGCGACTCCGTAGCGGAGGGCCGTGTTGATCGGCAGGTCTTCGTGAAGACCGAAGAGAACGCCGGCGGCAAAGGCATCCCCCGCACCAACGGTTCCGATGATGCGCTCCTGTGGCACTTGGAGGCTGCCTTGGATGTGGAATTTTCCATCATGTCCGAGTGCGCAGGCGCCTTCGGGGAAGTGGACGATGACCCATTCACCGACGCCGGAGGCGAGGAGTTGGCGGGAGGCGGATTCGATCGCCGGCAGGGAAACGAGGCCGCCGGGCTTGGTGGGTATGCCGGTCGTTCGCTCGATTTCGAACTCGTTCATGATGCAATAGTCCGTGTGGCGCAGCGCCGGAAGAACGATGTCCGCAAAGCGCTGGCTGTCCTCGCTCACGACATCGATGCTGGTTTTGAATCCCGCTTCCCTGCTCTCGTGCAGCACACGGGCGGCGGCGGTGCCGAAGTCCGTATCGGCTTGATCGAGCAAATCGAGGAGCAGCAGGTAGCCGAGATGGAAGATTTTTGCATTCGATCCGGCGAAGGAAAAATGTTCGGGTGCAAGGAAGGCGTTGGCTCCACGCTGATGGAAAAAAGTTCGGCGTCCGGTGGATTGAACAGTCATGACATCGGTGTAGGAGGTCGGTGCCGTAGCGTGTCGGAGAATACGGGTGCGGTCCACCCCGTGCGCATCGCATTGTCCGTGAATCCAGTCCCCATAGGCATCCGCGCCGATCAGGCCGATGCCTGCGAGCGGAAAGGGGGCTCCCAATCGGGCGAGGTCGAGGAGCACGTTGAAGGGGCTGCCGCCGTTGCCGGTCGTTTCGGTCAGGATGTTGGCGAGCGCGTCCTGTTGCGGATAGGTGTCGATGAATTTGAGCTTGTCGACGATCCAGTTGCCGCCAGCGAGGATTCCTTTGCGGGCACTCATGCGGTTTTGTCGCTCAGAAGGCGAAGAATGGCAGGCTCGTCCTCTTCGAGGTTTGGGTAACGGCCGATGTCGGGATTAACAAAAAAGTTGTCGTTCAGGTCGTCATTCGCTGTCGAAACCTCGCCGATGATGCACTCGTCGCTGAGGGGATAGAAGGCATGGTAGATACCCGGCAGAAGAGTCACTCGGGAACCCGCAGGAAGCTCCATGATCTGGCCGGATTTTACCATCACGGGTTCGTGGTCGATCGGCATGGAGAATTCCCGCTCCCCGCTCTCATTGGGAACACCCGCCCAGACCTGAACGGCTAGGCGCCCCCAGCGGCAGATGATGTCTTCCTTTTTCTTGCGGTGGCAGTGAGCCGGTGTGGTCATGCCTTTCTGCGCATACATGAGCTTTTCGCAGTATTCCGGCTCCTCCGCGAGGTTCACAAGAATCAGTCCAAAATTTCGCCAATCACCGAGGCCGAAATCCGTAACATCCCAGCGCGGGCGGGGCGGGAGAGCCCATTCATGAGCTGAAAAACAGGATTGTGCGGCGCGAACCAGGGCGTTGATTTCACTGCGTTTCATAAGGGGATTTAGAGAGTGACGGAGCTTTTGGTTTCCTGGGACCTCAGCGCGGCTTCAAAGAGTTCGTGGCTGC
>CAYOGR010000222.1:0-2304 GCA_964403605.1 uncultured Chthoniobacter sp. | reverse complement strand
GTCGTCAATGCCGGCGTTCTTGCCGCCAACGCCGCCGGGTCTCTCGGAAGCACGAGCAACATTACCGTCACTGGCGGATCGCTCCTCGTCGGGGCGAACGATGCGATCAACGACTCGGCGGCCATGAACCTTGCCGGGGGCACGCTGGCCTTCGGGGGAAACATCAATGAAAGAGTGGGGGCATTGAGTCTCACGGCCAATTCGACGATCGACATGGGCGGAGGAAACATCGCCCTCGAGTTCTCGAATCTTGTCACGCAACTGACAGACACCACCCGACTGAACATCTACAACTACACCCTGTATTCGGATCGCCTCTACTTCACGAGCAACGCGAATTTATCGGACAGCCTGCAATACATCAGCTTCTATAGCGGGTTCGGCACGGGCTTCATCGGCAACAGCTTCATCGAAGGGATGAACCCTTACCAAATCCGCCCCGTTCCCGAACCCGAAACCTGGGCGACCGCCGCGATCTTGTTGATCGGTGGCGTTGTGTGGATGTGGCGCAGGAGACGCAGCGAGGCGTGATGCCAGAATTTGATCGCTTTTAGACTTCTGGAATGTAGCGCAGGCGTCCCGCCTGCGATGGAAGTCATTCGATGTCAGGCGGGACGCCTGACCTACATAAGCGCCTCGGAAAATCTACAAACTTGGAGACTTTGGTATGGTTCAATTTCTACTCCTGTCGCTTGTTCTTTCAGCCTCACCCGTCTTCGCCATCCAAGGTGGGCTCCTCCTTGCTCCCGACGCGGCGATGGTCGTGCAAGGAGACAAAAAATCCCCCGCCCGCCAGTTGCCGCTCTCGGATGGGGATGGCTTCCCGCTGCCTCCCGCTTTGGCCCCTGTCCCACCAGCGGATGGCGCCTTGGAGTGGGCGTTGGAGATTCCCGCGGAGGGACGCTACCGCGTTACGCTGGAGGCCTCTCACAGCAGAAGCGGCAATCCGTTGGAGATTCGGGTGGGCGATCAAGTGCGGACGGCCTTCATGCCCGGCACTCGGAGCACCCCGGCCTTGATCGATATCGGATCCATCGATCTCACGGCGGGAAACCACACCCTGCATCTTTCCAATCAGCCCTCCGGCGAAAATGTCTATCTCGCCGCGCATTCGATATTCTTGCGACCTGAGAGCGGGGCCTCCGCGTCGCTCCCGGCCATCCGTGCGGAGATCGCCAAGCGAAAGCCTGTGGTTGTGCCGAAGGCCTTGGCCATGCCGCTCGTTTTCAGCAACCACATGGTGCTCCAGCGCCAGCGGAGCGTTCCCATCTGGGGCCGCGCCGTTCCGGGGGCGTTGGTGAAGGTGTCGTTCAATGGCCAGCATCAAGAAGCCAAGGCGGGTGCTGACGGGTGCTGGCGTGTCGATCTCAACCCCATGGAGGCGGGTGGGCCACACCGTTTGGAAATCTCAGACGGCAAAAAATCCGTCATCTTCGACGATGTCCTCCTCGGCGAGGTGTGGTTCGGGTCGGGCCAATCGAACATGGAGGTGTCTTACAATCTTCGCAAAAACAACGAGCTGAAAGTCGAGTGCGACGAGGATACCCGCCAGCTCCTCGAAGCCGGGGCGAACAATGCGATTCGCCTCTCCGCCCTCACACGCGACCATTCGCAAAATGCGGCTTGGACGATTTTGACCAAGGAAAACTGCCTCGACGCCCCCGCGCTCCTTTCCTCGGCCGCCGTTCTCCTTCACCAAAAACTCGGTGTGCCTATCGGCATCGTGATTCGTTGTGAGAGTTCCTCCCCGTCGTGCATCTGGCTCAGCCGCGACGCCATCGAGAGTGATCCCGCCATCCAAGCCCAACTGGCGGATTACTCCAAAAACATCTACCCGAAGCTCGTGACGGAGCACCCCGCGAAAGTCCAAGCCTGGGAGGAAGCCTCGGCCAAAGCCATGGCGGAGGGAACACGCGCTCCGAAGGCCCCGCTGCCACCCACGCCTCCGGGATGCTTTCCCGGCGAGTTCGATCCCGCCACGCAACGGCGGGAATACCTTGGTGCGAACTTTGCGGCCCGCATCCAACCCGTTCCACCCTTCGCCATCCGAGGCATCGTCTGGGATCAAGGCGAAGCAGGCACCGGCATGGCCGGAGTCGATCAAACCGCACTCCTGCCTGCCCTCGTGCAAGAGTGGCGCACCGCCTGGAGCGACAGCGAGCTCCCCTTCATCTACATCGACAAAAAAATGCTCCCCGCTGGTCTCCAAGAGGCCATGGCCGCCCTTCCGAACACCGCCATGGTTCCCTACGACGGATTGAAGACCGACAACCACCCACCCGACAAAGCCGCCTACGCCCGCCG
>CAYOGR010000221.1:0-2355 GCA_964403605.1 uncultured Chthoniobacter sp. | reverse complement strand
ACCCTCCAACACCTCGCCTCGCGGAATCAGCGCGCGATTTGCGAAACCCCTGCCTTGGGCCCTTGGAGGGAGTTCATCACCGCGTAGAGCAAGCCCTCAAGCATCGAGGTGTCGGTGCGGTGGATGTCGGCGGTTGTAGCCGTCGGTTCCCAAGTCGATTCAGGCAAGGAAGGCAGGAAATTCAATGTCTTCACATCGATCGTGGCGCTGAAATCCCGCCGCGCGATTTGCAAGCGGCGAATCTTGTGGCCGGGCGCGACCCAGAGAGTGGCTTGGAAATCCTCGGCTCCGAGCGAGCGGGCGAGTTCCGGCATGAGGTTGGCCGAAATCACGCGACAGGTTTCACCATTCAATTCCTCGACCTCGGCGACATCGGCGCGCGGCACGGAGAAAAGCGCCGGCAGGAAGATCGCCTGTTGAGCCGAAATCGGCAGCGCCAGGGGCGTTCCCGCGATGGCTGGTTTTTTGGGAACCACATGAAAACTGGAAAGCAAAAACTCCACCTTGCGACCCGGCGCGGCCCAGACCTTGTCGCCGTTGCGACAGACCGTGAATTGCTCGCCGAGCACGGGCGCTTCGATCAGAACCTTGTCGGGAAATTGCACCTTCGCTTTGAGCGCCGCGCCTTTCATTTCCTTCGGCAAACGCCCGCCGACCTCGCTGAGCACCAACTCCACCTCGGCCGCGCGGTTCGCGCCATTCGACTCCGTCAGAAGCACTCCCAAAAACGGCTGGAAAATTTTCCCGATGACCTCGTAAGGATTTTCCCTCGGAGGCAGCTGCTGGGCTCCCGCCGCGCCAAGGAAAAGCGCGATCACCGCAGGCAGGAGCAGACATTTTTTGACCATGCGGAAACTATATGGGGACTTTCGCAATGATGGCAAAGATTCGTTTTGCATTCCAAGGATCGGCAATGTCATTTACCAATCCGCCGATGCAACGCCGCCAAGGGAGTAAAACCGCATGATCGCCTCGGGACTCGTTTACGCATTTCTGGAAAGCACGATCGAGGGAAAGCTCATTCTCATCGCGCTTTTCGTCGCCTCGATTTTCAGCTGGGCGGTGATGATCACGAAATTTCGCTACCTGAAATTCTGCCAGCGCCAGAACGAGCGCTTCCTTGAACTCTTCCATCAAGACCGCCAGCCCCTCCGGCTTTTCGAGGCGGATGTGCGTTTCGACGGCTCGAACATCTACGAAATCTACGAGGCCGGCTCCGACGAGCTTTGCTTCCAAATGCTCGGCTCGACCGAGATCGACGAGACCTTCGCCTCGCGCTTGAAGATCGCCGAGAAAATCACCCCCGCCCAGATGCGCGCCGTCCAGGCCGCCATGGAGCGCGCCGTCGGCGAATCCGCCCTCAAGCTCGAATCCCAGATGATCATCCTCTCGACCGCCGTCAGCGGCGCGCCGTTCCTTGGCCTCCTCGGCACCGTCTGGGGCGTCATGGACGCCTTCGCCGGCATCGCGATGGCCGGAAACGCCAACCTTGCCGCCATGGCCCCCGGCATTTCCGGATCGCTCATCACCACGATCATCGGCCTCCTCGTCGCCATCCCCGCCATGTTCGGCTACAACTTCCTCGTCACCACCGTGCGTTCGATGCTCGTGCAGGCCGACAATTTCGCCGCCGAGTTCTCCTCCGAGGTCGAGCACCGCTTTGTGGAATTCGGCACCCGCCGCAGCCAGTCCTGACCCATGAGGCGCTACTCCTCGAAGCACAACCTCCAGACGCTCACGGAGCTCAACATCACTCCACTCCTCGACCTTGCCTTCGTGCTGTTGATCATTTTCATGATCACCACACCCCTCATCGAAAACAGCCTCGATCTCGTTGTTCCAAAAAGCACCACCGCCCGGGGCGCGGTGAACCCCGCCGAGGTCCTCACCATCGCCATCGACAAAAACAACACCTACAAGCTCAACAACCAGGTCATCTCCCCCCTCGACCTCGAAGCCCGCCTCGTCTCGGCGAAACTCGAAAACCCCGACACCGCTGTCGTGGTCAGGCCGCACTTCGAACTCCCCGTCCAACAATTCGTTTCCATGATGGATATCCTTCAACGCGCGGGGATCGCCAAGGTCGGCGTCATGACCCTCCGCGAGAACCAGACTCCCGCCCCCTGACATGGACAATCCGCAATTCCGGCGGAATGTCGTCCTCGTCGCCGCTCTCCATCTTCTTGTCATCGCCGCGATCGTTTACTTCGCCCTCCGCGAGGAGAAAAAACCCGAAGGCGAGATTGTTTGGGTTGCCCCCAGCTCTTTCACTCAAACCGAGGAGCCCGACATCGAAACCGAACCTGAGCCGACTCCCGAACCAACACCGGAGTCCACTCCCGAGCCCACGCCAGA
>CAYOGR010000220.1:0-2390 GCA_964403605.1 uncultured Chthoniobacter sp. | reverse complement strand
TCCGCCCTCTCGGAGCTTGAGGTGGAGTCGATCGAGTTGTTTATCGGCTTTTTCAAGCTGATCGGGCTCCAGAAATCGATCGGGGAGATTTACGGTTTGCTCTTTGTTTCGCCCCGGGCCCTTCCGATGGAAGAAATCATCAGCCGGCTGGGAATCAGTCTGGGAGCGGCGAGCCAGGGGTTGAAGGTGTTGAGGTCCGTCGGCGCGGTGAAAACGGTTTACACTCCCGGCGACCGCCGCGACCACTACGCGGCCGACCTGGAGTTGAGCAAATTCGCCACCGCCTTCATCAAGGAGGAACTCCAACCCCGCCTGGATCGCGCTCTGGAGCGCATCGGCACGATGGAATCTCTCGCCTCCGAACTGGATCCTGCCCTGCAAGCGGGGGCCGCCGAGCGTTTGGATCGCTTGAAACACTGGCTCGAGCGCGGAGAGAAGATGCTGCCTTGGATTATAAGATTTTTAGTGAAGTAAAGCCCGCGCCGCTCCGGTGGCGCGAATTCCGTGAAAACAGCGGAGACAGTCTGGATTTTTGAAAGGGTTCCGAAACAACATCGGATGACCAAGGGCGGCAGCTTGCTCGTGCTGCGCATGAGAATGGGAAATGCCGATAGCGCGGCGGATAGCTGATTTTGAATTTTCCTCATGACAAAATATCCCACCAAAATTGATGGAGCCTATCTGTTACGACCCCGCGTCTTTGGTGACGCGCGCGGATTTTTTCTCGAGAGTTGGAACAAGGAATCGTTCGCGAAACTCGGGATCGAGGCGGATTTTGTCCAGGACAACCATAGCCGCTCCTCGAAATATGTGCTGCGCGGGCTCCACTACCAGAGCGGCTCGGCGGCCCAGGGCAAGCTCGTGTGGGTGACTTCGGGAACGGTGTTCGATGTGCTGGTGGATTTGCGCAAAAGCTCACCGACCTACGGCAAATGGGACGGCTACATGCTGACGGCCGAGGCCCACGAGCGGCTCTGGGTGCCGCCCGGTTGCGCGCATGGGTTTCTGGTGCTCAGCGAGGTGGCGGATTTCCACTACAAGTGCACGGGCTACTACCGGCCCGAGACCGAGCGTGCTCTTATGTGGAACGACGCAACGGTGGGCATCGACTGGCCGCTGCCGGTGGGCATCGAGCCGCTCGTCTCGCCGAAGGACGCGGCTGCGGCTGACTTCGCGGCGTGCGAGAAATACCCATGAGGGGCGATGCCGACAGGGAGAAGTTGGAGAAATTCATGGATGCCCTCGGCAAGCGGGTGAGGGGACCGGGGACGATTTTCCTGACCGGTGGTGCGACTGCGTTGCTCTTTGGTTGGCGGGAAAAAACAATCGATCTCGATTTGAAAGCAGATCCCGAGCCGGCGGGATTTTTTGAAGCGATTGCCGAACTGAAGGAGGCACTCGACACGAATGTGGAACTTGCCAGTCCCGATCTTTTCATTCCCGAGTTGCCCGGGTGGCGGGAGCGGAGCGTTTTCATTCGAAGGGTTGGTGAGATCGAATTCCGGCATTTCGATTTTTACAGTCAGGCCCTTGCCAAACTGGAGCGCGGACATGAGCGCGATGCCTTGGATGTGCGGGCTTATGTCGAACAGGGGTTGGTGGACAGGAAAAAACTGAAGGATTTTTTCGAGCAAATCCGTCCGATGTTGAAACGCTTTCCTGCTATCGATGTGGCAAGTTTCGCGGAATCCGTGCGCGGATTTTGCGCTCAAGCATGAATATTTCTTCTGAAGAAATTGCCAGCTTTCCGGGTGGCCAGAGAATGCTGCGCGGGCTTGAGGACTGGCGCGGCGGGCTGGTCACGGTTGATTCCTGTCTGATTGCAGTCGCGTTCGGAAAATTCCGCAATGCGGGCTTGGTTTCCGGCGAGGCTCCGATCGATCAAGCGGAGTTGGTGCTTTACGACCTCCTGCGGAAGGAGGGCGGCAACGCCTATGGGCGCTACAATTCCCTCATTCGCGAACTCGTTTCCTTCGGCCGTGCCTTGGCCAGCTGGCAACGCAGAAATCCATGAAGCCCCATGTCGCCGAGGCGGAGCGCATCCAGCGAGAGATCATTCGCAAAATGACCCCGGCGCAGAAATTTGCTATTGCGCAGGGGCTTTACGACGCGGCTTGGGAAATCAAGCGGGCGGCTTTGCGGACACAGCATCCTGACTGGACTGAAGAGCAAGTCTTGGCGCGGGTGCGCCGGATTTTTACGACCGGATATGCGGGAGATTAAGGAAATCTTGTCGCGGCTGGAGTCGGCGGAATTTCCATACTGTCTCGTTGGCGGAATGGCGGCGATCGCCTATGGGCGTCCGAGGTTGACGCTCGATGCCGACTTGGTGCTGGCCTTGTCGCCGAGGCGTGTGGATCGGTTGATAACGGCATTTCCTTCGGGGGAAT
>CAYOGR010000219.1:0-2401 GCA_964403605.1 uncultured Chthoniobacter sp. | reverse complement strand
GGCGTCCCGCCTGACATCGAAAAAATCACGACCGCAGGCGGGACGCCCGCGCTACATTCCACAAGCAACGAATAAGTTTGGTATTACTTTGAGGCCTTCGCGCCGGCGGCTTGGAGATCGCGCAGGGCGGCCTCGTCGAGGACGCGCTCATAGAGGCGGATCTCGTCGAGTTTGCCTCGGAAGAAATCTGCAGTGTGGTCTTTCTCTCCGGTGCTGTTGAAAGCGTCCTGGTGCAGACGCGCGCCGATGGCCGAGGCCATTGAGCGTTTGGAGAGCTTGTCGAACGGCACCGGGGCCGAGGCTGCTTCGGCTCCATTGACGAGGAGCTTCATTTGACGCGCGGCACCATCGAATACGAGCACCACATGGGTCCACTCGCCGGCCGGCGGCGCTGGCGCGGCAACCGTGTGGAGCGCCCCGCCCTCGAAAAGACCCGCTTCGATTTTTCCCTCGTGGAGGCGCACGGTGAGGGCGCTGTCCTTGCCGCTGCCACCCTCCTCGTAGAGCACCTGGGTGCCTTCCGCCGGGGCGTCGGGTTTGACCCAAAGCGAAAGCGTGAAGTTGCCGTAGGGGCGCAGAAACAAGGGGGCCGCGTCCCAGTGGCCGATGTGGTTGCGCAGGTGCGAGGCCCCGTCGAACGAGCCGCTGTGCGCGCCCACGACGGCGTCGGCGGCCTGGGTGACGCCGCTGTTTTTCTGCTGCGGAGCGAACTCGTTCATCTCCGCGAGGAGGTGGTCTTTTTCCTCGAAGCTCCACCGTGCGGAATAATCGGGGAACGACGACCCGTCGAAGCCGACGAATACAGGCACATTGATCCAGCCGCTGGCATTGCCATCCGGGCGCGTGGTGCCGTCGCTGATTTCCAGACGCACGATCTGGGCGCCCGGCCAGGTGAAGACCACCGTAGGATTCGCCGTGGAGTTCGAACTGAAGACGGCCTGGCCCTGGCCGAACCGGCGGTGCGGCTCGGGGAACGGGGCTTTCCACGAGTAGGTGAGGGGATCGTTGTCAGGGTTCACGATCTGGGGCGCGAGGGTGACGGACGCACCCGGCCGCGGCGCGTAAAAGACCGGGGACGATCCGTAGGCGGGAAGATTGGCCTCCGCAGGCAGGGCATAGACATTGACGGTCTGCGCGTGTCGGTGTGTTCCCTCCACGGCCTCCACGCGGAAGGCGTAAGTGCCGGGTTCGGGAATCACGATGTCCGTCTCGAGAGAGTCTGGCGCGGAGATTTCGGCTGTCGGCTGGTTTTCGCGGATGGGCAGCTGCGTCCAAACGACCCTCGCTGGTTTGGCGGGGCCGGAGACGACTTTGGCAGTGAGCCGGATTTTGCCCGGGTGGACCCAGCGGTGCGGGCCAGCATCGAGGGTGAGTTCGTCCTCGGCGGGCAGGCCGTTGAGGCGGAGTGCGGCGCGCGCCATGCGACGGCCAAGCGTGATTTTACCGGGATCGCCCTCGCCGAAATGAAAATAGTCGGCCAACTCGAAATCATCGGCCTCGGCCCAGGCGGAGTGCTTGTCGTAAAGCGTCCAGCCGATCTGGGCGGTGCGAACCGCGTCGCTGTAGCCTTCGTAAAGGACATGGCCGCGCAGGACATCGGAGTTGATGAACTCGGAGTCCTTCGCGAAGGGGCGGTAGCCTTTGTCCTTCGGGGTTCCGGTGACTGGAAAAACCCTGCGGTTCCCGTTTGCGGTGCGGATGGTCGAGGCCGCGTAGTAAATGCCGGTGCGTCCGACGATCACGGGAAGGTCGGAATTTCCGACGCACTCGCGAACCGCGCCCACGAGTCGGTGGAAATGCTGGAAGTAAAGTTTGGTTGTGGCGGTGTTCCAGGCGTCCATTTCGTTTTCGCCCTGCATGTAGAAAAAGCCGACGAACTCGAATCCCTTGATCTCGCCGGCGGCAACCTGCGCATCGAGGCGCGCCTTGGCTGCGGCCAGGCGGGTAATGAGCGCCTCGCGGCCCGCCGCGCCGGGATCGGCCCAGTAGGTGACGCCCGTGGCCCCTTGCGAAACCTTCAGGATCGCGATGCGGTCGTCGGGATAAGCCGCTTGCAGCACCTCGGCCACACCGGCTTGCACGCCATCGCCTCCTTCGTTCGGCATTTTCAATCCTTTCCACGCGGTGTTGGGCTTGTCGGTCACCGAGGTCATGTCCAGCCACGGGCGTGGCCATTCGGTGGCTTCGAGGGCCTTGCTGCCGCCGGCCATGTTCGACTGACCGCACAGAATGGCGACACGCACCATGCGTGGGGAGTCTTTGGCTGAGGCTTGGGGCGAATCTTCGGCTGGAAGATTCGTTGGGCAGAAAAAAAGGACAGCCGCGAGAATGGCGAGGGGTGAGGAGAACGAACGCATGAAGCAACCTTTTCTGATTTACCCGCGATGGACAATTCGGATTC
>CAYOGR010000218.1:0-2401 GCA_964403605.1 uncultured Chthoniobacter sp. | reverse complement strand
ACTCCTTAAAAAAACTCTTAATACCAAGAGCCGATAGCTTTTAGACTCTGTGTGAACAGGGGCCGAGTTCGCGCGAAGGTCTCGGGGAGCGCGCCCGCCCTCGGGCGCACCGCCACGCGCCCTCGCGGGGCGATCGGAAAAATCCGGCCAGGGGCCGCTCAAACCTCTCCATGTCGGGCGCGAGGCGCACCCGACGGCACCCGAGGCGGGCGCGCTCCCCGGGACCGGGCGCTACCGCGCCAATTTCCAAAAGTCCAAAATCATACGGACTTCGGTATAACTGAATAAAAAACCATCCTAAAGGTTTTTTGGAACCCGCTTGAAAGTCAAAGTGTCCCCAACCAACTCCGCCAGCCCTACCTCCGCCGACTGCTCGGCGAGGAATACAAAAACCATCCCCAAGTCGAGCATGTCCACTTTTACGGCATTTACATCGGCAACTACCCCTCGCTCGAACCTGAAAAAATCGACGCGCTTTGCGAGGTTTTGAATTCGCTGTAAAACGACGGGCATCTCCCGCGACTCATGTCAAAATCCCATAAAAGTTAAATCATTTTGCATATAGTATAACTATACGCTAAATGACACGACATGATTTCCCGTCCGATCTGGCTCAATCTCATAGAAAAATCCTGGTGTGAACGACCGGTGATTTGGCTCACGGCACCTCGGCGCGTTGGGAAGACCACCCTCGCACGGTCGATTCCGGAGACGATCTACTGTGATTGCGAACTCCCCTCCATCCGCCGCGATGCCGAGGATACAGAAGCTTTTCTGAAAGCCTACGCCGGCCGCCGAATCGTCCTTGATGAAATCCACCGCCTGACAGACCCCAGCAATCTCCTCAAGCTCGCAGCCGACCATTTTCCCGGAACCCGCATTTTGGCCACCGGCTCCTCGACCTTGGCTGCCAGCGCCCGCTTCCGCGACACGCTGGCTGGACGCAAACGCACCATCCACCTCCAGCCCGTGCTTGCGGAGGAACTCGAGGCCTTCGGCGCCCAACTCCCGAAGCGCCTCCTGCATGGCGGTCTACCTGCGCAATTGCTCGCCCCCACGCCGGTCGAGGAGGATTTCCGCGAATGGATCGAAGCCTACTGGGCACGCGACATCTTGGAACTTTTCTCCGTTGGCAAACGCCATGCATTTTTGAAATTCCTCGAACTTCTGTGGCTGCAAAGTGGCGGCCTTTGCGAACTCAGCAACCTTGCCGCCCCCTGCCAAGTCAGCCGCCAAACCCTCGCCAACTACCTCGACATCCTCGCCGCCACGGGCGTCGTCCGTATCCTCCGCCCGTTCGCTCAAAACCCCGCCCGAGAGATTGTGGCCATGCCCAAGGTTTATGCGTTCGACACCGGTTTCGTGTGCCATGTCCGCGGCTTCACCAGTCTCCGTCCCGATGACATGGGAAAACTCTGGGAGCACCTCGTGCTGGACACCCTGCTCTTCCACCTCCCGGCCGAGGAAATCCACTACTGGCGCGACAAGCAAAAACACGAAATCGACTTCGTATGGGCCCCCCGCACTGCGCCCCCGGTCGCCATCCAGTGCAAATGGCGAGCCGCTGCAGGCGACCCGGAGGATTTCCACTCGTTCTCAAACCTCTACCCGGCCGCCGACCGCTGGATTCTCGCCGCCGACCGGACTGGTGCCATCACCCGCACCCAAAAGGCAAAACCCTACACTGAAACTGGCATCGACGCGATACCGGAACTCATTTCAAAACATGGCCATCATCTTCGCGCTTGAACCGACCGTTCCTTGCCATACTGTTTTGCAATGACAACGACGATAACAATGAAGAACCAAGTCACCTTGCCCGCCGCCCTGGTCGCCCAAGCCGGCATTTCCGCTGGCTTCCGGCTTGACTGGTCGCTTGCGAAAAATGGCGAACTGAGAGCCAAGCCGCTCCCGCCCCTGGAGCAGGTCGTCAAATCCCTTCGCGGACGCGGAAAAAAGTTTTTGCCGAAAGGGCGCAGTGCCGTTGCCGATTTGATCGAGGAGCGCTCCAAGGAAGTCTGACCACGCCTTCCCCATGACGCACCTTTTGGATACATCCGCCGTGTTGGCCTATTACTTCGAGGAGGATGGTGCCGAGCGGGTCCAAGCCCTTCTGGCAGACACAAAAAATCCTCCTTCCATTTGCTGCGTCACCGAGTTGGAGTTTTGGGCCAGATTGAAATCTCTGGGTGCGGAATCTCATTTCGGGCCGGATTGGCTGGAACTCTCCAATCTTCTGACAACCTGTTCGCTGGATGTTCCGATCGTTGGCCGGGCTGTGGAAATTCGTCGTGCATGCAGTGGCCGACTGCCCACAGTGGATTCCCTCATTGCTGCGACAGCATCATTTCACAATATGGTTCTCGTTCACCGAGACCCACACTTTGAATCCATTCCACGC
>CAYOGR010000217.1:0-2447 GCA_964403605.1 uncultured Chthoniobacter sp. | reverse complement strand
AGGCGAAATTTCTTGGGAAGTCGGATCGCTTGACTGTTCCCGCTGGTGAAAATTTTCACGCGGTCGACAGACGCTGTTTTGATGTTTTTGCGAAGATAAACTTTTTGAGTTCGGCGTCTTTTTGCCAAGCCCCGACTAATCTTCGTTGATCAAGACTTACAAACCCTTGTGCGAGCCGTCGCAGAAGGGGGCGTTTTTGGACTGCTTGCACTGGCAGAGCCAGGCGTCGCCGGTTTTCTCGGCGGTGAATTTTTTCGGAGCGAAGCCGCTGCCTTTGTGGGAACCGTCGCAGAAGGGTTGGTTCGCGGAGAGTCCGCAGCTGCAATACCAGTAGTCCTTGCCTTCCTCGAGAGCGACTTTGGCGGGGGCCTTGGCGGCGATGTGTGGTTTGTCCATGTCGAGGAGTTTTGCACTCGATTCATGTGAGGCAATACCCGATTTTCCCCGCGTGCCGAACACCGATCCGCTTTCCAAAAAACTGAAATCCGTTTTCGGCTACGACGCCTTTCGTCCCCTCCAGCGCGAGATCATCGACGCGTCAATGTCGGGGAGGGATACCTTCGCGCTCCTGCCCACGGGCGGTGGAAAGTCGCTTTGCTTCCAGCTTCCAGCCTTGATGCGGGAGGGGTTGACCCTTGTCGTCTCGCCGTTGATCGCGTTGATGAAGGACCAGGTGAGCCAACTCGAGGCGGCGGGTGTCGAGGCGACCTTTCTGAATTCCTCGCTGGGAGTGAAAGAGACGAAGGAGCGTCTCGCCGGCCTTCACCAAGGCCGCTATCGCCTGCTCTATGCCGCGCCCGAGCGGCTCATGCTCGACCATTGGAAGGAAAACCTCCTGGCGTGGAATGTTTCGTCCATCGCGATCGACGAGGCGCATTGCATCTCCGAATGGGGCCATGATTTTCGTCCCGAATACCGCCAGATCGCAAAGCTGCGCGGCCTTTTGCCCGAGATTCCCGTGATGGCCCTCACCGCCACCGCCACCGAGCGCGTGCGCAAGGACATCATCCAACACCTCCAGCTCAAAAATCCCGCCGTATTTGTGGCCAGCTTCAACCGGCCGAACCTTTCCTACCGCGTGATTCCGAAGGACCAGCCGATCCGCCAGATCGTCGAGTTCGTCCGCAAGCGCCCGATGGATGGCGGGATCGTCTATTGCGCCACGCGGGCCACGGCCGACCGTGTCGCCGAAAGCCTCACCGAGCGGGGATTCCCCGCCGTGCCCTACCATGCGGGCCTCACCAACTCCGAGCGCGCACAGAACCAGGAACTCTTCATCCGCGACGAGACTCGGATCGTTTGCGCGACAATCGCCTTCGGCATGGGGATCAACAAACCCAATGTCCGCTGGGTCATCCACCACGACCTCCCCAAAAACATCGAAGGCTACTATCAGGAAACCGGCCGCGCCGGCCGCGACGGCCTGCCCGCCGATTGCCTCCTGCTCTTCAGTGCGGGTGACGCCGCGAAGCAGACCCACTTCATCGACGAAATCACAAACCCGCACGAGCAGCGCATCGCCCGCGAGCAATTGGGCCTCATGCTCCACTACGCCGAGTGCCCCGGCTGCCGCCGCCGCGAGCTTCTCGAGTATTTCGCCGAAACCTACCCCGAACCGAACTGCAGCTCCTGCGACAACTGCCTGGAGCCGCGCGAGAGCTACAATGCCACCACCCAGGCCCAGAAACTCCTCTCTTGCGTTTACCGGGTGCGCCAGGGCGGCCGCTTCGGCGTCGGCATGAACCACCTCCTGGAAATCCTCACCGGCGCCGACACCGAGAAAATCCGCCGCTGGGGCCACGACCAGCTCAGCACCTACGGCATCGGCAAGGAACTCACCCGCTCCCAGTGGGGGGCCGTGGGACGGGAGTTGCTCCGCGCCGGCCTGCTTGAACAAGAGGCCGGTCAGTTTCCCGTGATCGCCCTTACGGACGCCGGCCTCGAGGCCTTGAAATCCCGTCGCGTGATCACGCTTACGAAGCCCATGGTTTCGAAAAAAACCACCGCTCCCCGCGCGGGCGAGATCGAGTGCGATGAGACGCTCTTCGACCGCCTGCGCCGCCTCCGCAAGCGTCTCGCCGACGAGCGTGGCGTTCCCGCCTATGTCATTCTCGGCGACAACGCGCTCCGCCAAATGGCCCGCGTGTATCCCGTGCGCGTCTCGGATTTGCAGGGCGTCGGCGGCATCGGCGAAAAAAAACTCGCCGAGTTCGGCGACCTCTTCACCCGCGAAATCGCCGCGTATTTACAGACCTATCCCAAGGTGGATTTCCGGGATTGAACCGGCTTCTCCGCCGTCGCCAGCCGGTGGTTTAGTGACACGCACCAACAGGCTGTTTCAGGGCGTGTTCGGGTGCAGGCTGAAAAAAAAGGTGTTTTTTTCTAAAGTCCCATTCCCGCCATGCCGATAAATATCCCCAAGGAGAAAATCTCCAACACTGGGGTCG
>CAYOGR010000216.1:0-2512 GCA_964403605.1 uncultured Chthoniobacter sp. | reverse complement strand
ACCGGGGCCACCAATGCCCTGCGCGTTCTGGGTAAAAAGTGGGGCTATACGGTCTTCGCCCTGGATACGCTCAAAGGTTGGCTGGCCGTGGTGGCGACCTTTCAAATCGCATCGCGTGTTTTTCAATCCCCCCCGACCGAGACCATCTCCGCCGGCGTGGTGGCGGCGATTTTTGCGGTTATCGGCCACAGCTATCCGGTCTGGCTGCGCTTCCAAGGAGGCAAAGGAATTGCGACTTCCGCAGGTATCATGCTTGCCCTCTTCCCCTGGCCGGTCTTCGCCTCCGGACTGGCGGTATGGCTGGTTCTTTTTTACTCCACGCGGTATGTCTCCGCCGCCTCCCTGGGTGCGGCGGTGGCGCTTCCCGCCTCCTCGGCCGTCCTCTGGTGGCTGGGAGATTGCGACGCGATCCGCACAACCATCGCGCTTGCGATGTGTGTGCTTGCCGTCTGGCGCCACAAGTCGAATATCTCGCGCCTGATGGCAGGAACCGAAAAACGCTTCGAAAAAAAACAAAAGTCCGCCGAAACCTAGAAATATGTTCGACCGGATCAGCATCATCGGCAGCGGCAGTTGGGGGAGCGCCCTCGCGGTGGCCTTGTCCGACCACGGCCTGCCTGTCACCCTCTGGAGCCACAACCCCGCTGTGGCGGAGGAGATCAACTCCCGGCGCACCAATGCCAGCTACCTGCCCGGGATCGAAATCCCCGGTGCGGTCCGGGCCACAACGGACTTGGCCGAGACGCTCTCCTCGCCGTTGATTGTTTTTGTGGTTCCCTCAAAGGCCGTCCGTGAAATTGGCACTCAACTCGCCGAACTCGGCGCGAAGCCGGGCACCGTCATTGTCTCCTGCACGAAAGGCATCGAGCACGACACCGGCAAACTCATGAGCCAGGTCCTCGCCGACTGCCTGCCCGAATCCCGCATGGCCGTGCTCTCCGGCCCGAATCTCGCGGTCGAAATCGCCCGTCGCATTCCAGCAGCCAGCGTGATCGGCTCCGACCACCCTGCTCTTCTGGAGCCTTTGCAGCGCGTGTTTTCCGTAAAAAATTTCCGCGCCTACACGAGCGACGACATCCTCGGCATCCAACTCGGCGGCGCACTCAAAAATGTCTACGCCATCGCCGCCGGCGTGTGCGATGGATTCGGCATGGGGGACAATTCCAAAGCCGCCCTTGTCACCCGCTCGCTGGCTGAAATGACGCGGCTCGGCGCCTCTCTCGGCGGGCGCAAGGAAACCTTCTTCGGCCTCAGTGGCGTGGGCGATCTGATGGTCACCTGCTTCAGCGCGCAGAGCCGCAACCGCAAATTCGGCGAGCGCCTCGGCCGGGGAGAAGCCCCCTCCGCCATCATCGATTCGATGCAAATGGTCGCCGAAGGCGTTCCCACCTCGCTCGGCGCGTGGCAATGCGCGCAACGCGCCGGCATCGACGCGCCGATCACCGCAGAAATCTACTCCGTGCTCCACCGAGGGAAGCCCCCGCGCGAGTCGATGTCCGAACTCTTGGGCCGCCCGCCGAAGCCCGAGAACGACACCCGCGCCGCGCGACCGGCATGAAAATCGGCCTCGTCCGCCGAGGCCACTCCGCCACTGGCGGCGCCGAGGCCTACCTTCTGCGCCTCGCCTCGGCCTTGCGAGGGTTCGGCGAGGAAACAACGCTCGTCACCACCCCCGATTGGCCCTCCGACCGTTGGCCCTTCGGCGAAATTCTCCGCTTGGAAGGCAAGACCCCGCGAGATTTTGCCACCGAGTTTTCCAAACAAGCCACCGGATGCGACATCCACCTGAGCCTGGAACGCGTGCCGGGCTGCGAGGTTTACCGCGCGGGAGACGGCGTCCATGCCGCCTGGCTGGAGCGCCGGAATGCCTTCGAACCCCTTTGGAAACGCCTCACGCGCGGACTCAACCGTAAACACGCCGAAATCCTCGACCTCGAGCGGCGCGTGTTCGATCCCGCAGGAACCCGCGCGATCATCGCGAACTCGATGATGGTCCGCGACGAAATCCTTGCCCGGTTCCCATACCCCGCCGACCGAATCCATGTGGTGAGAAACGGCATCCAGCCTTGGGGGGAGCTTCCGCACCGCGACACGGCCCGCCAAAAGTTTGGACTCGATCCCGAGGTCTTCTGCCTCCTTTTTCTCGGCACCGGGTGGGAACGAAAAGGTCTCTCCACCGCTCTGGGAGCGCTTCGAATGCTCGACTCGACCACATTGCTCGTCGCCGGCCGGGGGCCCGCCGACCTCTACCGTGCCGACAACGCCCGATTCCTCGGCCCGGTCGCAGACATCGCCTCGCTCTTTGCCTCAGCCGATTTGCTCGTGGCACCGACTTGGTATGACCCCTTCTCCAACGCCTGCCTCGAGGCCCTTGCGGCCGGTCTACCCGTGATTACGACCCCGGCGAACGGTTTTTCCGAAATCCTCACTCCGGGCGTGCATGGGGACATCACCCCGGCCGGCGATAGCCTCGCACTCGCCGAGGCGGTCGAGAAATGGCGCGATCCCCAAA
>CAYOGR010000215.1:0-2518 GCA_964403605.1 uncultured Chthoniobacter sp. | reverse complement strand
TTCGATTGGATCTGGTGCGAGCACGCCCTCACGGTCGGCTACCGCTCCAGCCTCACGGAGATCGTCCAAATCATCGGCCGCGCCACCCGCGATGCGCCCGGAAAAACTCGCGCCCGCTTCACCAATCTCATCGCTGAGCCCGATGCCAGCGAGCAAGCGGTGGCCGAGGCGGTGAACGACACCCTCAAAGCGATCGCCGCGAGTCTGCTCATGGAGCAAGTGCTGGCGCCGCGCTTCGAATTCAAACCCAAGAAACCCGAGAACGAGGCAACGCCCGGCTTCGACTACGGCGAAGGCGGCTATGATCCCGAAAAATGCAATGTCGGCTTCAATCCGGAGACCGGCCGTGTGCAACTCGAAATCAAAGGGCTCGCCGAACCCAAAAGCGCAGAAGCCGGCCGCATCTGCCGCGAGGATTTGAACGAACTCATCACCGCCTTCGTGCAGGAAAAACCAACCCTCGAACGCGGGATGTTCGACAGCGAACTCGTCCCCGAGGAACTTACGCAGGTCCGCATGGGCAAGATCGTCAAAGAAGCCTACCCGCACCTCGACGACCAAGATCAGGAGGCCGTCCGGCAGCACGCCATCGCGGCGCTGAACATCGTGCAGGAAGCCAAAAAGAGCCTCCTCAATGAAGAGCCCGCGCAGTCGCCGAACACAGCTCTCATCGAGGGCGTGAAGAAATTCGCTCTGAGCGTCAAGGAACTCGACATCGACCTCATCGACCGCATCAATCCCTTCGGCGAAGCCTACTCCATTCTTTCAAAGACCATGGGTGAGGACAGGCTCAAGCAAGTCGCCGAGATCATCGCCGCCAAGCGCGTCAGCCTTACCATCGAGGAGGCCCGCGAACTCGCCAAACGCGCCGTCCGCTTCAAAGCCGAAAAAGGTCGTCTGCCGTCGCTTACGGCAATGGACCCATGGGAAAAGCGAATGGCCGAGGGCGTCGCCTACCTGCAACGCAAGGCCAAGGAGGATCGGAGTGAGTAAAAAAATTACCGACGAAGATCTCGAACTCCTCGATGAACTCGGCGTGGAGCCGGAAGCCGCACAGGCAGGCGGCCTAACGCCCCGCGAGCAACGGATCATCGCTGGCTTCGAGGAAATCGTGAGGTTCTACGAAGAAAAAGGAAACCTCCCCCGGCATGGAGAAGGGCGCAACATCTTCGAACGCATCTACGCGGTGCGCTTGGATGCTATCCGCCAATCGGCGGAGTGCCGCGCCGTTCTCGAAGGGCACGACAAACACGGTCTGCTCACTGCGGCACCTGCTGAAACCTCCACCACTCTACTCAATGAGGAGCCCGACGATGAAGCCCTGCTTGCCGAGCTGGGCGTCGATAGCGCGACGGATGTCACCCAGCTCGTCCATGTGCGCTCCCACGATGAAATCAAGGCCGCTGAGGAAGTCGCCAAAAGAGACAAGTGCCCGGACTTTGATCGCTTCGAACCGATCTTCGAGAAGGTGCAAGCCGAGTTGAAAAAGGGGCTCCGCCAAACGCTGAAATTCCAAGACAACGCCGAGGTCAACAAAGGCGACCTCTTCATTCTGGATGGCCACAAAATTCTCGTCGCCGAAATGGGCGAGCCATTTTTGAGCGACTACGGCCGTCCCGATCGCAGGCTCCACGTGGTCTATGACAACGGAACCGAAAGCGATCTCCTGCTGCGCTCCCTTCAGCGCGCCCTGAACAAAGACAAGGCCAGCCGCCGCATCGTCACCCCCGATCTCGGTCCGCTGTTTTCCGGTGAAGCGGAAGCCGGTGATCTGTCCACTGGCCACATCTATGTGCTCCGAAGCCTCTCGGAGAACGAGTTCATCGCCGAGAACCGATCGGTGATCCACAAAATCGGCGTCACCGGAGGCGATGTGAAAACCCGCGTCGCCAACGCCAAGAAAGACCCGACATTCCTGCTGGCGGATGTTGAAATCGTGGCGGCCTACCAACTCGCCAACATCGACCGGAAAAAAATCGAATCGCTACTCCACGGCTTCTTCGCTGCCGCCCGTCTCGACTTGGAACTGAAAGACCGATTCGGCCTCGCAGTGGAACCCCGAGAGTGGTTTCTGGTCCCGCTTCCGGTGGTCGAGGAAACCATCCAAAAGCTCATTGAAGGCACGATCGGCGATTTTCGATACGATCCGAAAGCCGCCCAAATTCTCTCCCGCGCATAGTAACCCATTGTGCTTTCGACGATATAAAAACAACTTCCGCAGCATATAAACAGGCACGCTTGTCTTTCAGTTTTGAATCATGCTTGAAATTATTGCGGGCCTTGCCCTCATTTCCCAAGCGCCATGAAAATTTGCGGAAACTGGATCATCGTATTCCAAATTTTACTCTTTGTTTGCGGTCTCGCGGTTTTTTTATCGAATCCGCCTGGAGCAAAGACAGCTCTGATTTCCGGAAGAACTTTCAGATTTCTCTCGGCACTCTGGGGCGTTCTGATGTCGCGGCAATGGGTTGAACTTGGAAAGGGGCGCTGAGGTGAACGGGATTTCTAGCTGCAGTGT
>CAYOGR010000214.1:0-2533 GCA_964403605.1 uncultured Chthoniobacter sp. | reverse complement strand
CGGGCGCTACCGCGCCAATTTCCAAAAGTCCAAAATCATACGGACTTCGGTATAAATCCGGCAGTTGGAGTTTGAGGTAATCAGCCAGTGGCAGGGTTCAGAGGGCCTAAATGAGCAGCTTCGTGGCGATGTATTTTTCGAAGATGCGCCGAAGGTTTCGCTCCCAGCGTTGGGCATGGGTCAACTGCTCCGCACTTGCGAGCAAGCCTTGTAAAAAGGCACTGGCTTCGGCGAGTTGGGATTTGATTCTGTTGCCCTTGGAGTGGCTGAGGTTGACGCTGATGCGCGTCTGGTTCGCGCGCGCGCAGGAACTCGATGTTTTTCTCGCTTACCATCCCACGGTCCATCACCCATACACGCCGCGCCGCCCCGTATATTTCTCCTCCATCATTTTGTCGATCTCCTCCACCGTCGTCCCATCGGCGCGGTTCCCGGCGAAGACCTCGTAGGAGAGCGGCAGTCCCTCGGCGCTCTGTTGGGTTCTCTATGGTCAAGGCGCAGCAAGAAACGGGATTAGAACAAAAGAGTGGCAGGAGATTCGAGGCTCTTGCGGATTTCTGCGAGGAATTGGGCGCCGAGCGCGCCGTCCACCACGCGGTGGTCGCCGCTGAGGGCGATCGACATCCGCTGGCCGGCGACGATTTGGTCGTTGGGGCCGACGACTGGCTTTTTCACGATGGCTCCGACAGCGAGGATGGCGGCCTGGGGCGGGTTGACGATGGCGTAGAAGCTATCGACTCCGTAGGCGCCGAGGTTCGAGACGGTGACGGTTCCTCCGGCGTATTCCTCGGGCTTGATTTTTTTGTTGCGGGCGCGGACGGCGAGGTCTTTCACCGCAGCGCTGATTTCGCGGAGGGAGAGTTTGTCGGCCTTGCGGACGACGGGCGTGATGAGGCCGTCCTCCACGGCAATGGCGACCGAGAGGTTCACATCGGCGTATTCCACCACGGAGTCACCCGCGAAGGCGGCATTGACTTTGGGGTGCAGGGCGGCGGCTCGGGCGGTGGCGAGGAGCACAAAATCATTCACCGTGATCTTGGGCGATCCGGTGGCCTCGGCGGCGGCGTTGATTTCCTGGCGGAGCTTCGAAAGGGGAGCGGCGTCCACCTCCATCGTGAGATAGAAATGGGGAATCTGGGTTTTGCTGATCAGGAGACGCTCGGCGATCGTGCGGCGCATGCCAGAGAGCGGGATTTTTTTGTCAGCCTCGGAGCAGGGGACATCGATCTTGGGAGCGGGAGCCGCAGCCTGAGTGCCACGCGAGGAGGCGGGTGCGGAGTCGAGATCCGCAACAACGATGCGTCCACTGGGGCCGGAGCCTTGGAGACGGGAAAGATCAATGCCTCGCTCTAGGGCGATTTTTTTGGCGAGAGGGGAGGCTTTCACGCGAGCGCCATTCGCCGAGGGGCGAGGGGCTGGACGAGGCGTGGAGGGGGCGCCGGAGGAAATGGCCATGGCGGCGGGCGCGGGGGCAGGGGACGCTGCTGGCGTGTTCGGAGCCTTGGCGGCTGCGGGGAGCTTCTGGGACTCGGTGGACCCTCCGTCGAGGGTGGCGATGGGATCGCCGACCTTCACCACACCGCCCTCGGGAATGAGGATGTGGGTGAGCACGCCGTCATCAAAAGCTTCCATTTCCATGGTGGCTTTGTCGGTTTCGACATCGGCGATGACATCTCCGACGGAGATTTTATCGCCGGTTTTTTTGTGCCATTTGACGAGTGTGCCCTCGAGCATCGTGTCGCTCAATTTGGGCATGGTAATCTGGGTCATAAGAAATCGGGTGTAACGGAGTGTCGGATCAGAGGATTTGCAGGGTCTTGGCAATGATGCGCTGGGCCGTGGGGAGTTGGATCGGCTCGAGCGCGGGGGAGTAAATGGCCGGGGCGTCGAGGGCGCAGACACGCTGGACGGGGGCATCGAGCTCGTCGAAGCACTGCTCCATGATCATCGAGGAAATCTGGGCGGAGACACCGCAGAAGGGCTTGTTCTCGTCCACCAGCACGGCGCGGTGGGTTTTGCAGACGGTCTTCATGATCGCCTCCTCGTCGAGCGGACGGATGGAGCGGAGGTCGAGAACCTCGGCGTGGATGCCGTGCTCGGCGGCGAGGATTTCGGCGGCCTTCAGCGCGGTGATCACGGCGCGGCCATGGGCGATGAGGGAGACATCGGTGCCCTCGCGCTTGATGTCGGCGACGCCGAGAGGAATCGTGTATTCCTCCTCGGGAACCTCCCAGCTTTCGCCGTAGAGCAGGGTGTTTTCCATGACGCAAACGGGGTCGTTGTCGCGGATGGCGGTTTTCATGAGGCCCTTGGCATCGTAGGCGGTGGCGGGGCAGACGACTTTGAGGCCTGGGGTGTTCGCGATGAAATTCTCGGGCGTGTGCGAGTGGGTGGCGCCGACATTGGTGCCGCCATTGGCCGGGCCCCGGATGACGATGGGGCAATTGATCAGGCCGCCGCTCATGTAGCGGACTTGGCCGGCATTGTTGATAATCTGGTCCCACGCGACATACGCGAAGCTCCAGAACATGAG
>CAYOGR010000213.1:0-2546 GCA_964403605.1 uncultured Chthoniobacter sp. | reverse complement strand
AACGCCCCGCCGGAGACCTTCCTAAAAGCTCAATCGGCGCTTGCTCCCGGGGAGGCGGCGCGCCGGTTGGCTGAACTTCCCGAAAAACTCGCCGGTGCGGTGGATCCGGTGGAACTCGAGACACTCCGCTTGGATCCTCTCGGCCTGCTCGAGCTTTTGGGGTCGGGTTCCCAGCAGGGTTCGGGATTTGCGATTCCGCAATCCTCCTTCCTCGTGGTTTCTCCCGCGAATCCCTTGCCCGACACGGCGGCGGACACCGTTTTTGTCGATGCCTTGCAAAAAAAGCTCCGGGAAATTCTGCCTGACAGGGATCGGGTTCTTCTCACCGGCACTCCAGTCTTCAATGCCGAAATCTCACGCCAGATGCGCGGCGACATTCTTTTCATGGTCTCGGTCGCCGCTGTTCTTCTTTGCGCGAGTTTTTACGCCTTCTACCGCACACTCCGCCCGCTCGGCTGGATTTTGTTTTTCCAAATGCTCGCCATGCTCTCGGGCCTCGTCGCCGCGCGGCTGCTTTTCGGCGGGTTGAATGTCATCAGCATGGGCTTCGCCTCGATCCTGCTCGGGGTGGGGATGGACTACTGCATTCTGGTTTATCACCACTTCGCCTCGCCGGATCGTGACAATCTCGGCGTGTGGCGAACGCTTCGGCGCGGGATCTGGTTCAGCGCCGCAGTCACCGCCTCCGCGTTTTTCATGCTCGCCCTCTCGTCGTTTCCCGGTCTGCGGCAACTGGCCGTGCTGGTGGGTTTCGGCCTGTTGATGACTGCATTGTTGGCGACCTGGCTTCTGCCGGTTGTTCTGCGTGCGAATCCGCCTGAGGCCCCGACGGTGATTTTCCGGGCGAGCCGACAGGCGGCCTCGTGGATTTTGCGCCGACACCGGTTTTTGATTGTGTCGATCGTTCTTCTGGTCGCGGGGTTGGCCTTGGCCCGCCCATGGGAAAAAATCGGGCAGCTTTATGATTCCTCGATGGAAAACCTTCGCCCCGTTGGCAGTCGGGCGTTTCAGGGCCAGGAGTGGCTGGCGCGGCTCGACCCCTCGGCCTCCGATGCCATCTATATCCTCCGCGCCTCGACCCATGACGAAATCCGCAAGGCCCTGCCAAGCTTCGCCAAAGCCGCGAATGCGAAAAATCCCGCCGAATTGGGTTGGTCGATCCCGAGCGAAGGCCACCGCGCCGCGAATCTGGCTGCATGGGGGGAGGGGACGAAATCGCGTCTATCGGCCGTTTTCGAGGAGGCGGGATTCGGCGACGAGTGGTCGGGAACGACCCTGCGGATGGTCGAAGCCCTCGAGGCCGCTTCGCGTGGTGACCGGGCGGCGTTTCAATCCATCGACCGGCTTTTGCGCGGCATGGCTGGGAGGGACGAAGAGGGGGCGTTTGCGTTGGTCCGAATTCCCGGCTTGGCCGAAAAGCCTGTTCCCCGGGGGGGATGGCCTTCGGAGATTCAAAACCTCGAGATCCGGCCCGTGAGCTGGGTCTCGCTGACCAAAGAGGTCTCGGACTTGGCGGGAAAGGACTTTTTCCGGATCGGCTTTGCCATGCTTGCCGCCATCATTCTTCTTTGTGCCATTGCTCAAAAGTCGGCTCGCTTGCTCGCCCTCAACCTGCTGGCCCTGCTTTTGGCGTTTTGTCTTTTTGTCTCCCTTCTGCTTGTCACGGGAGCCGCGCTGACTCCGTTGTCCTTGATTAGTGTGCCGCTGCTGATCGGTCTCGCGATCGATTACAGCCTCCACATCCTGATGGGGCTGGAGCATGAGCGCGGCGATTTGCACAGAACCTATGACCACCTCGCCGCACCTGTGGTGCTGACCGGCCTGAGCGCCTCGATCGGCTTCGGGGTTCCCATGCTCACCAGTCAGCCCGCCTTGCAAAACTTCGGATTGGTTATGGATCTCGGAGTTGTTTCCTCGGTCGTGGCGTGTCTGGTTTTTCTCCCGTGCATTTATAGACTCTGTCGTCCCGTCCGCGGGGATTGAACCATGCGCCGACTCCTCTGTCTCAGCCTCCTTCTCTGGATTTCGGCATCCCTCTCCGCCGAGGACTTGGAGGCGCGGTTTCTGGCGAGCCACCGGAATCTCCAAAGTTTGCAGGCCGATTTTCGCCAAACCCTCTCGAGCCCGGGCATGAGGCAGCCTGTTGTCAGCGTGGGGCGTTTCCACTACAAAAAACCAGACTCGCTCCGGATCGATTATTCGCGCCCCGAAGGGGACTATTTTCTGCTGAAGGGAGACCACTTCGAAACCCGCCGCCGTGGAAAGCCGCCCGCCATCCTCCAGGCCAGCCACCCCTCGGCCCGCGCCCTGGTGGCACTGCGCGGGATTCTCCGGGGCGAGCTTCCAGCGGGGGGGGTTCAAAAAGAAATCGTGCGCGAGGACGGGGTCTTCCGCGTCGTGCTCACGCCGCTCGTTCCGTCTCCAAACCTGCCGCGCAGAATCGAAAACCGCGTCGATGCGAAATCCCTCGCCTTGCTGTCCATGACCCTCACGATGCCGCAAGGAGCGGTGATGGAATTCGTCTTCGAAAATTCCCGCCGCAACCA
>CAYOGR010000212.1:0-2558 GCA_964403605.1 uncultured Chthoniobacter sp. | reverse complement strand
AAACTCAGCGGCGAGGTGCTCCGCGAGCCAGGCAGCCACGAAAGCATCAGCCCCGAGGTCGTTCAAAAAATCGCTGCCCAGATCGCCGATGCCACCAAGCTCGGCGTGGAACTCGCCCTCGTCATCGGCGGCGGCAACATCTGGCGCGGCCTCACCGCCAGCCACAAGGGCATGAACCGCACCACCGCCGACTACATGGGCATGCTCGCCACGGTCATCAACGGCCTCGCTCTCATGTCCGCGCTTGAGGAACTCGGCGTGGAAGTCCGCGTGCAAACCGCGATCGAAATGCAAAACCTCGCCGAGCCCTTCATCGTGCGCCGCGCCACACGCCACTTGGAGCTGGGCCGCGTCGTCATTTTCGTCGCCGGCACAGGCAACCCGTTTTTTTCCACCGACACCACCGCCGCCCTCCGCGCCGCCGAGATCGGCGCCCAAGCCATCCTCAAGGCCACCAAGGTGGATGGCATTTACGATTCCGACCCGAAGAAAAACCCGGACGCCAAACGCTTCGATCACATCACCTACACCGACGCGCTCTCGAAGCGCCTGCAAGTGATGGACTCCACCGCGTTCAGCCTCTGCATGGACAACAAAATGCCCATCATCGTTTTTGATATGAACAAGCCGGACAACATTCGCCTTGCCATTGCGGGCGAGCCCGTGGGCACTCTTGTTTCCGACAAACCCGATCCCGCCAAATGAGCATCGAAGAAATCCTTTTTGAAGCCGAGGAGAGCATGGAAAAAGCCGTGAGCTTCATGACCCATGAGTTCGCCGCGATCCGCACCGGCAAAGCCTCCCCAGCCCTTGTCGAAAACATCGATGTCGAGGCCTACGGCTCCTCGATGAAGCTCAAGCAACTCGCGCTCATCACCGCTCCCGAGCCACGCCTTCTCGTCATCCAACCCTTCGACGCCTCGACCGTTCGCGACATCGAGCGCGGCATCAACGAATCCCGCCTCGGCATCAACCCCGCCGTCGATGGCAAGATCATCCGCCTCCCGATTCCCGAACTTTCCGAAGAACGCCGCCGCGACCTCGCGAAAACCGTCAAAGGGATCGCGGAGGAAACCCGCGTGCGCATCCGCTCCTGCCGCCGCACCGCCATCGACACCGCCAAGAAACTCCAGAAGGACGGCAAAATGACCGAGGACGAACTCCGCGATACCGAAGCCGAAGTCCAGAAGCTCACCGACAAGGTCGTTGCCGAAATCGACAAACACACCGCCACCAAGGAAGGGGAGTTGATGAAAATATGAAACTCCTGATCCGCTCCCTCGTAGGGCAGGCGTCCCGCCTGCCATCAAAAATCTCCCAACCGCAGGCGGCCCACCAACCACTTTCAGCAAGGCTCCAAAAAGAAAGGAGCACAGGCGTGCCGCCTGTGTTGGCACTGATGCCGCGGTCAAAGAAAACATCGAACCCCGCATCCCCGCCCCCCGCCCACACGGACGGGACGGCCATGCCTCCTTCTTTCGCCCGCCCGCGCCCCACAGGAATTTTGCTCCTCGCCACCGCTCTCCTTCTCTCCTTCCTCTCCCCCACCCCGCTGCATGCCGAAGTTGTCCGCCCCACCCCGGACTTCTCATGGATCGATTCGACCGGAAAAGCCAAGCCCGCCAAAGACCTCCGCGGCCGTCCCCTCGTCGTTCTCATCGCCGAGAGCCCGCGCGAATGGGCCTTCCGCGCCCAGATCGGCCAGCTCCAGAAAATCTACCAACGCTTCGCCGCCGACGGCCTCGTTTGCATCGCGGCGTTCTCCCGCGAGCCGGGCGTGATCCGCTCGAACATCCCATTCCTCACCGTCCCCGACGGCCCCACCGCCGCCGCCGCGTTCGACACCGCGCAGGGCTTTTCGATTTCCATCATCGGCATGGACGGCAACCTCGACTATGTGAGCAACCGGGTTGTTGCCGCCCAGCGCATCCACGACATCATCGATAACTCCTTCGCGAAGCAAAAACTCCTTCGCCGCGATTAAAACCGCATCCAGAAAAATTAACCACAGAGGACACAGAGAACACAGAGCTTGAACAAGGGGCTTCCGGGAATCCTTACCATTAAGCAACTCCCCGGCTCCCGAACCTCCCCCAGCCACTTAAAACTTTTTTCTTAAAACTTCCCATGACCTTCCAAGCCCGCATCGACCAAGACATCAAAGCCGCCATGATGGCCCGCGAGACCGCCAAGCTCGGCGTGCTCCGCATGCTCAAATCCTCGCTCATGAATGCCGCCATTGAAAAACACGGCGCCGGCGGCGCGCTCGACGATTCCGACGCCCTCGCCATCGTGCGCAAGGAAGTCAAAAAACGGCAAGACTCCGTCGAAGCCTTTGAAAAAGGCGGCCGCCCCGAAATGGCCGCCAGCGAGAAAGCCGAGATTGAAATCCTCAACGCCTACCTGCCTCAACAACTTTCCCCGGCCGAAGTCGAGGCCTTGGTCAAATCCGCCATCGCCGAAGCCGGCGCCTCATCGAAAAAAGACATGGGCGCCGTGATGAAGTTGGTCAACGCCAAAGCCGCCGGCCGTGTCGACGGCCGCACCCTCAGCGCCGA
>CAYOGR010000211.1:0-2560 GCA_964403605.1 uncultured Chthoniobacter sp. | reverse complement strand
GGTGTTCTGGAAATCGCGGGATCATTGCGTGCTCCATTTGGATGCCCCGATCGTCACCGTCGATTCAAAGCGGCGGAAATTCAACTTCTTCTCGATCAATTCCCCCTCGAGAACGGACAAGTCGTCGTAGTCCAAGGGATCCGTGAGCGAGAGGTCTTCCTCCTCGATCCGCCGGGCCGAGGGCTCGTCCACCGCGATCATCCCCACCCGCACCTTCGGCGGCAGGTTGTTTTCCTCGATGCGCTGCGAGGGATTGCCGCGCGGCGCGCTGGAATAGTTGGCATTCGTCAGCCAAGTGCCATTGGTGTTCGGGTAGACGGCACTGAAGACGAGGGCGACGATGTTTTCCGCGAGGGGATAGGTGTTGTTCGAGGTCAGGGCGTCCTCCACCCACTCGACACTCCGGTTGGTGGCTTTGCCGGAGGTGTGGCTGTAAACCGAGAAATTCTCGGCGGGTTGAACGCACTCGAACAACCGGTAGCGGTTCCTCGCCATGATCCCCGCCGCTTCGACAGGCAGCGGGCGCTGGTCGGCGTCACTGCCTTTCTCGATGTAGTAACCGACCGTGTTGAGCAGGGCGTCGAGTCCGGACAGGTCGGTATTTGTGGCCTTGCCGATCGGGGCTTGGAAGAAAACCGCCTGGCCCTTCATGTCCCCTCCCCTCAACGCGTCGAAAGCGGAGGCGTTGGTCTGCAAGTAGCGCAGCTCGCTGATGCGGGCGTAGCGGCTGGGATTGAAGGTGGCGGCGTTGTTGGTCGTGCGGGGATTGCCCGAGGAATCGACATAGTCGTAGTAGGCATTGAGCGTGGCCTGGGAAAGCCGCTGGCCGATGCGGTCGAAGGCGCGCCGCGACTCTCGGAATTGCTCGACCCGGCTCGTCGTCTGCTTCGCGATTTTCTGCACCGTGGAGACCATCGAAACCATGATGACCGTGATCACCCCCAGCACCGCCATGGCGACCAGAAGCTCGACGAGCGTGAAGGCCTCGCCCGCTGCACAAGCGGAACGGCCCCGAGTCGAACCCCGGGGGGCTTCGGGAGTCATCGAGTCACTTGGGCAGGGCATCGAAGGGATCCTGGTTCAACATGAGAAAATGCTCGTCCAAAACAAGGTCGGGATTGTCGGCCCGAGACACTTTGAGTTTCCAGACTTTCCTGGAACGAAACCCGGTGGCGGCATCCGACGAGTTGGCTTCCGTGAAGCTGAGCCTGTAGATCCGGGTGGCGTCATTGGTCGCCACCTCGCCGGAATAGGTGAAATACATCGGATCGATCGCCGAGGCGGTGGGCGTCTCGGCAGCCTGGCGCGCGGCGTGGCGGTAGATCTCGGCGAGATTCGCGGACTGGATCGAATCCCCGCTGATGATCAGGCCCTGGCTCATCAAACCGATCAGCGGCACGATCGCGAACGCGAACAAGCCCAGGGCGATCACAACCTCGATCAGGGAAAAGGCGCGAGACGAACCACGGCGTCCCGACCGGCGGACAGGAAACCCAAGCGCCTCCCGCCCGAGCAACCTGAACGCCGGAGATCGAACCGCCATCTGTGGAGAATCAGTCAATTCGAGGAACAAATTGGTGGTTTATCTTAAAATACTCAATCCCCACACCACAAACACCGCCGCTATAAAACCGTTCATTATTTTAAATTTCAAAAGGTATGGGGGGGTCTGCGCCACGAGTTTGGGGCAACACAACCGAAGCCCGGGGCGATGCCGGGGAAGAAAATCGCAGATGTCCGAAGGGCGCAGCGAGCAAGGCATAGGTCGTTCCTCCAGTTGGTTTTTCGAAAGGTGCGGCGGGGATCGGCCTGGCGATCGACTCCTCCAAAAGCGTCGTGCAACTGCCGGTGACCCGAAAAAATCACCACCAAGGAGTTGACAGGGGTGCGATGCATATAAGTTGTTTTTTTATAACACATAATAACTCTCCTCATCTCACCGCCTGTCAAACATATTGAGACTCCCAACCGATGCTTTTTCAAATCTTGGGTTCTCAAAAAGTCTTCGCCGATCTCTCGGGCGGGGCTCTGAGCTCCGATGGCGGGCTTCCTCTTTTGCGCCAAGTCGATTCGGGTTTGTGTGTCAGTCGCACGATTACCAAAGCGCTTCACCGATGCGCACGATCCGGTGCACCTCGAGCACAGCGTGCCCCAGGTGGCGGCATCCAACCGGCTGGCAGGCCGTCCGACGCCTCGATGGCAACGGCCATCGCATGCTGGTCGTCTTGCACACATTCGACTGTGCGCCCGCCGAGATTGAAATTCCGTTGCCACCCGGGCCCTGGGCTGTGGAAAGCGTCTTTCCAGATGGTGTGGCGGAATGCGGCCCGACCCTTTGGATCCGCGATCTGGCGGATTTCCAAGGGAAAGTCATCTACTTGGAGAAATGAAATCCGATGGATCGAAGGTTGTCCTTTTGACGAGATGATGGACTCGAAACCCTCGACGCCGGGCCGAGGCAAACCGGTGCGTGGAGCTTTTGCGAACTGTTGGGAGATATCCGAAGTGCTTTTGAAAAGCCTTTGCCATTGCCGTGTCCTGCAACCCCATTTTTCAAAAC
>CAYOGR010000210.1:0-2567 GCA_964403605.1 uncultured Chthoniobacter sp. | reverse complement strand
GTTAGGATTTCTCCATGAAAAGGGAGGCTATGTAGATCAATCAGAGCCTTGCTGCCGGGCGGAGCGGCGTCGGTGTTTTGCATTTCGGCAGCGTTTCTAATCAGGGAGTTGTATTTTAACTGATGTCAGCAAATTTTAGTGGGCTTTGGAGTCAAGGATTTTCTTTGCGCGGATCATCCAGCGTGTAGGGGAGACTTCCTCCAAAACCGTAAATGGCATGGGTAAGCCGATGGAAATGTGCTCGAGAAGATGTTGAAACTGGCTTTTAACTGTTCCGGAGATTTCCAGCGGGCCTCGATCCTCGGATCCTATGACAAGGCGGGTGGAAGTGCCTCCTCGGAGCGATTCGACAAGTCCCTTGTTTCCATGAATGACGAGCGATTCATAGCCGTGAAGACCTGTGCCGGGGGGATTCAGGTAGTTGGCCGAGATGGATGCGATGCCACCATTGTCGAGCTCCACGGAAAGACATGCTGCCATTCTCGATTGGCCGTAGGGGTCGGGGTTTCCCAGGCGGGTTTCCAGAAGATGAATAGAAAGGATTTTCCGGCAGGCGACATGTTCGATCCAGCGTGCGGCATGGAGGGCGCATTGCCGGACTAGGCCGCCATCGGTGGTTTCATCTTGGGGACGCCAGTCGCGCCAGGGATAAGATTTCTGGCAGGTAATTTGGACGATCTCCCCCAATTCCCCGGATTGAACAATGCGGCGCATATCGGCGTAGGGATGGATGAATGCTGAGTCGGCCATTTCGCGGAAAACAAGGCCGCGCGATGCGGCTTCGGCGAGCAGGCGGTCAAGGTCATTTTCGTCGAGGGCGCACGGTTTTTCCGCGAACACATGCTTGCCGGCACGGAGGGCGGCCAGGGCATGGGCCGGTTGTTCAGACCGGATCGGGGAGCAGAGGACGACAAGCTGGATTTTGTCATCCGCCAATAGGGCTTCGAGCGAATCATGGACGCGCAGCGTCGGGCGATCGGGATGACTATCAGGGAGGGGCATGTGGGGAAAGCCCGCGCATGCAGCCAAGCGCGCAATTGGACTCTCTAGGAGTAGACTTTGGACTTGGTGGCCGTTCGTTCCGAATAATCCGACTTCTATGCGTGGAGATATGCTCATAATTGAAAAAGGATTTTCTGCTCTATTGGTCACTCAGATTTGGATGTCCAATGACTTGAATAACGAAGAAAATCCAGAGTCACATAGGAGTATCCGATGGCTTCAATTTCCCAAGCCACCTTTCCGAAGAAATCCTTCGCCAAAGAGTCAGAGAATCTCCCCGGCGCCGAGTTCTATTCGTGTCAGCGTGGTATCGTGTTTTGAATGGTCACGATGGGCGATTTGAAGCCGATCCTGGCCGTTATTGCCCTATCCCGCTTGAAGTGGGCGCGACGGCGGCGATCCGCCCGCCGGTTTCCTCGTTGAAGAGGTGCGCCCTTTGCGAGTCGATGCTGAAACGAAGCCTGTGGCCTGCCTCGGCGCGGGCGATGGTTTCATGAATCCGGCTCACGAGCGCATGGGCTCTGGTGTGGATGTAAAGGAAGATTTCGCCCCCCATCGGCTCCACGATTTCCACCACGGCCTCGAAGTGCCCGGGCGTTCCTGCGGGAATGTGATCGTCCACATGGCTGCAGTGTTCCGGTCGGATGCCATCGTTCACGCGGCGATCTCCGATGAGAACATCCCCGCGAGATATTTCTCTAGCAGCCTGTCGGCTTTAAGAAACCGCCGATTCCAAATCTCGGGTTACGATTTTTTTTGAAGTGCGGTGTCATGACCGGGTGGGGCTCTTTTTTATGGTATCGAGTGGCTTGAACTCTGTGTTTGGAGGTGATGAGGGCGGTTTTTACCTTCGTTCACGCCAGTTTCGAGGTGGCTCCGAGGATGTGGAGGCGTTTGAGGTTGTAGGCCAGGCAGACCAAGGTCCATTCCAGTCCGGCTTTCTCGTGACCTCTCATGGAAAAGCGCCGAAAACCCATGGCGGCTTTGATGATTCCGATGACGGGTTCAACCGTTTGTTTTCGTAGCCCATAGAGTGCCCGGCCAGCGGTCGTGGAGGTGCGGTGTTTCATTCGCGTGGTGAAGTCGGCTGCGGGCGGGGGCGCATCGGGTTCGGGTTGTTGCTCGAGTTGTGCAACGGTGCGGCCGTGGGGCCTCGCGGCCCATGGCGGCGAGGATTTGCAGGCCGGGAGTTTGGGCTTCGAGTTTTTCGATGGCTTCCTGGCTGGAGAAGCCGTTGTCCACAAGCACGGTGGCGGGGCGGACATGCTTTTGCACAGCTTCCATGTCGGCGGGAAGTTCCTGCTTGTCGTTGGGGGATTGGCTGACGCGGACTCCGACGATGAGGCGCGAGTCGGTGTCGACCCCGGCTTGCGCGTTGTAGCATTGTTGGAAGCCGTCCTTGGTTGGCATGATGCGGCTTTCGGGGTCGGTGAAGTTGACTTGGTCTGTGGATTTGGGCATTGCGCCGGGGGGCTTGGGCTCACGGCCGCGGGGCTTTTTTCCGTTTTCGCGCATGGCTTCGCGTTTGGCGACTTTGGCTTGGTATTCGGCGGTTTCGGCTCCGA
>CAYOGR010000209.1:0-2673 GCA_964403605.1 uncultured Chthoniobacter sp. | reverse complement strand
TCGATGTAGCCCTCGGTTCCAAGAATAATCAGACGGCCATCGCCCCAGGTTCCCAGCCCGCCGGGTGTAAACCAATCCACTCGGAAGTATCCTGAAGCGCCGTTGTCCGCAGCGAGCGCGCACTCGCCGAAATCTTCAAGCCCGGGATAATCGGGATGCGCCGCGTTCCGCGCGGCGGCGAATTTCACTTCGGCGTTTTTCGCCCCGGTGAAATAGAGGAACTGTTCGCATTGGTGGCTGCCGATGTCGCAGAGAATGCCGCCATACCTCGCCCGCTCGAAGAACCATGCGGGTCGCGAGCCCGCGCTTAGCCGATGCGGTCCCGTTCCCAAGGTCTGCAGGACACGCCCGATCGCGCCCGCGCGCACCAGGTCTCCGGCATGGACGGCGCACTCCACATGAAGACGCTCGCTGTAATACACGGCGTATTTCCGTCCGGTTTCCGCAACGGTTCGCCGCGCCTCGGCCAGTTGCTCCAGGGTTGTGAAGGGGGCCTTGTCGGTGAAGTAGTCCTTGCCCGCCCGCATCACGCGGCAGCCGAGCGGGCCGCGCAGATCGGGAACCGCCGCCGAAGCGACCAGGTGAACCTCGGGATCGTCCAGAATTTCCTCCAGCGAGCCCGCCGGTTTGGCGGAGGGATATCTGGCGACGAAATCCCGGACACGCCCGGGATCGGAATCATAGACCCATTTGATCGTCGCCCCGGCCTCGGTGAGTCCATTGCACTGCCCGTGGATGTGGCCGTGATCGAGATGGGCCGCGGCGATGACAAATTCGCGCGCCGCACAGACCGGCGAGGGTTTTCCCGCCGGCGCGTAGTTGTGTCCTTCTTTGGCGCTCATGGATTCCGATCCTTGTAAAAACGCGGCGGAATGCAATGCGCGAGAGCCAACAAACCGTTAACCCCGGCACCGCTCCTCGACGGTGTCGGCGTGGAACAAACTACTTGCCTTCCAGGGCGATTGTCCGCCCGGTGCGGCGCGACTCCTCGGCGGCGAAACCGATGTAGTGGCTCTCAACGCTCACGGCGATCGAGGAGGTCATGGTGTCCGGCGACTCGGAATGCATTTCCTCGTAAAGCGCCGAAACGAATCCCGAGTCTCCTCCGGCATGGCCGTCGTAGCCGCCGGCGGTGAATTCGACATCGATGCGCTCGGCCTTGCCTCCGTGGGGTTGAACGATGAAGTCGCAACCGGTGTCGGCCTTGATCGCCTCCCCGCCCCTCAGCACGCCCTGTGTGCCGAAAATCTCAAGATCCCTTCCCTGGCTGAAGGCCGTCATGGTCAGAAGGGCCGTTCCTCCGCGCGAGAACTCCATGGACACCACCTGGCGGTCCACCGCGTCGTTGTCGCAGTGATAGACACAGCGGCCCCAGGGGCCGGTGGCGAGCCACTGCCGGATCTCCTCGTCGGTCGCGGTCTCCGCGGCGTCGAAGACGAATCCGAGCCATTTGCGCTGGTCGCCGAGGTAGCGGTGCGCGTCGTAGTGGCAGGTGCCGACATGGGGACACCCGTCGGTGCAGCGCGGGGTGGCCCCGGGTGGCGCTTGCCCGGCGCGGAAATATCTCAGGGAACCAAAACTCGAAACCCGCTCGCACCGGTCGTTCATCAGCCAAAGGATGATATCGAGATCGTGGCAGGACTTGGCGAGGATCATCGGGCTGCCTTTCCCGGTCACGGCCCAGTGGCCGCGCACATAGGAGTGCGACTGGTGCCACGGCTCCACGCCTTCCGTCGCGCGCAGGGCGACGATTTCGCCGAGCACGCCCGAGGCGACAATTTCCCGGGCCTTGCGGTAAAACGGCGTGTAGCGCAGCACATGGCAAACGAGCACCTTCCTCCCGAGCCGGCGGGAAGTCTCGTGGATCCGGCGAATGTCCTCCAAGGAGGTGGCGATGGGTTTTTCCAGAACGATGTCGTAGCCTTTTTCCATGGCGGCGAGGCAGGGCCCGGCATGGTCGGCATCCTGGGTGCCAATGATGACCACATCGGCAAATTTGTCCGCAGCCAACAATTCCTTGTCACTGGCGAATCGACGGAATCCCGGCGGGTGGCCGCACTCTTTCTCAAGGAGATCGAGGCGCGCGGGAACGGGATCGGCCGCGCCGACCAACTGGAACTTGTCGGGCTGCTTGGAGGCGAGGCCCATGTAGGTTCTGGTGCGACCGCCGCAGCCGATGCCGGCGATTTTCAAAAGGACGGGTTTGGTCATGTCGGGTTGGTTGAAAAATCAAATGATCTCCAGCGTGTCGCTGCCGGGGAGCGCGGGGAACGAGCCATGGGGCTCGGCCTGATACCAGAAGGCCACCGACGAGATGTCATCCTGCAGCGGCAAGTAGCGGCCGCCACTCCGCCGGCCGAGAGCCTGGATCGTCGCCCGCGAACCCGCGGGAATTTCGATGCAGGGCCGAACCTTCCGGCCTTGTCCGAGATCTCGGGAGCAGGCGTGGGGAAACCCGTTTCTGGCCGATGCAAACAACCTCCTCCTGGGGTTCCGTGCTGACTTCAGCCATCCCGCCGCGCCCTTTTTCAGCATAGACATTTTCAGGGGACACCGAGCAGGTTTTTCCGGAGCCCAGACAAGCGAGATTCGAGGGATTGAGCATGGGGCGCGAAGACAACCAGCGGCCCGAAGCTTTTTCAAGCGGAATTCAATCGAGCCTCCGTGCCGTTC
>CAYOGR010000208.1:0-2691 GCA_964403605.1 uncultured Chthoniobacter sp. | reverse complement strand
TTTTTTGAATTTTGAGCAAACGGCTTAGCGCATTTTGCCGCCGTAGATGGCGTTGTCGCCGAGTTCCTCTTCGATGCGGAGGAGTTGGTTGTATTTGGCGACGCGGTCGGTGCGGCAGAGGGAGCCAGTCTTGATTTGACCCGCATTCGTGGCCACGGCGATGTCGGCGATGGTGACATCTTCGGTCTCGCCGGAACGGTGGCTGATGACGGCCGTGTATTTGTTTTCCTTGGCGAGTTCAATGGCGTCGAGGGTTTCGGTGAGAGAACCGATTTGGTTGACCTTGACGAGGATCGAGTTTGCCACGCCTTGGTCGATTCCTTTTTGGAGGAATTCGACATTCGTGACGAAGAGGTCGTCGCCGACCAATTGGACGCTGTCACCGATTGCCTCGGTGAGTTTTTTCCAGCCGACCCAGTCGTTTTCGGCGCAGCCGTCCTCGATCGAGATGATCGGGTATTTTTTGCAGAGGCCGGCGTAGTAGGCGACGAGTTCGTCGGCGGTGCGCTTCGAGCCGTCGGATTTCTTGAAGATGTAGGCCTTTTTGTCGGCGGCGTAGAATTCGCTCGAGGCGCAGTCGAGCGCGATGAAGACATCTTTGCCGAACTTGTAACCGGCGGCTTTCACGGCCTTGGCGATGGAGTCGAGGGCGTCCTCGGCGCTGGAGAGGGCGGGCGCGAAGCCACCTTCGTCGCCGATGGCGGTGGAAAGCTTGCGGCCTTTGAGTTCGGATTTGAGCGCGTGGAAGATTTCGGTGCCGGCGCGGAGGGCTTCGGAGAAGCTCGGGAAGTTTTTCGGCACGATCATGAACTCCTGGAAATCGATCGGCGCGTCGCTGTGGGCGCCGCCGTTAAGGATGTTCATCATCGGCACGGGGAGGACCTTGGCGTTTGGCCCGCCGAGGTATTTGTAGAGCGGCTGCCCGACTTGCGCGGCGGCGGCTTTCGCGGTGGCGAGGGAGACGGCGAGGATGGCATTTGCGCCGACCTTTTTCTTGGTCGAGGTGCCGTCGGCGGCAAGCATCGCCTTGTCCACGGAAAGCTGATCGGCGGCATCGAGACCGATGATGGAGGGGGCGAGGATTTTCGAAACATTCGCGACGGCCTTGGTCACGCCCTTGCCGAGGTAGCTGGCTTTGTTTCCGTCACGGAGTTCGACGGCTTCATGTTCACCGGTGCTGGCGCCGCTGGGAACAGCCGCGCGGCCGACGGCTCCGCCGGCGAGTTCGACATCGGCTTCGACTGTTGGATTGCCGCGCGAATCGAGGATTTGGCGTGCGCGGATGGAAAGAATGGTTGTGTCGCTCATAAGAAAGGCCTCCAGAAACCAATCTGCCGCCGTGCTGGCAAGAACAAACCCGCTGCGCGGTTGATTCCTGCGTGTCGTGAAAGTATCCTCCGGCCCTTAAACACTGCCATGCAGCAATTCGAAAGTCTCCGCGCCTCGTCGCTCTATTGCAAAAAATGCCAGACCGCCATGCCGGTGCGCGAAAAGCTCCTGCTCGTCCTGCCCGACAAGGAAATCTACGACTACCTCTGCACCGGTTGCGCCTCCTCGCTCGGCCAGCGCGAGGTCACGGCGGGCGAACTCCTGATGACCCGCGCCGCCATGGCCCGGCAGTCCGCCGCCCGAAGAGGGTTTTAAAAATGAACCACGGAGAACACGGAGAGAAGACCGGAGAAAAAACCATGTGGAGACCGGCTGAATCAAAAGCCAAAGGCCACCTCCCCTCCCCCTCTGTGTTCTCCGTGTCCTCCGTGGTTAAACTTCCCCCTGCTTAACCCATGCGAATTATCTTTTGCGGCACAGGCGAGATCGGCGCTCCGGCGCTGAGGGCTCTTTTGGATTCGAAAAAACACACCGTCGTCGGCGTGATCATCCAGCCCGACAAGCCCGCCGGGCGGGATTTGAAGCCAAGGATGTCGGTGATCAAACAAATCGCCCTCACCCAAAACCTCCCCGTCCAGCAACCCGAAAAACTCCGCTCCCCCGCCGCGTTGGAGGATCTTCGCGCCCTCGCGCCCGACCTCATGGTCGTCGCCGCCTACGGCCAAATCCTCCCCAAGAGCGTTCTCGAAGCTCCGCGCCTCGGCTGCCTCAATCTCCACGCCTCGCTTCTCCCCCGCCACCGCGGCGCCTCGCCGATCCACGCGGCGATCCTCGCCGGGGAACGCGAAACAGGCATCACGGTCATGTATATGGACGAGGGCCTCGACACCGGCGACATCCTGCTCGCCCAAAAGCTCTCGATCGGCCCCGACGAAACCACAGGTCAACTCCACGACCGCCTCGCCGCCCTTGCCGCGCCCTGTTTGCTCGAAGCCCTCGATCTTCTTGAAGCAGGAAACGCCCCGCGCCTTCCGCAAGACAACGCCCTCGCCACCTACGCGGCGAAACTCAAAAAAACCGACGGCCTTCTCGATTGGCGGGAGCCCGCCGAAGCGCTTGCCACGCGGATCCGCGCGATGTCGCCCTGGCCCGGAGCCTACACACACCTCAACGGCCAAACCCTCAAAATCCACGCCGCGAAGCCTGACACCGCCTCAGGTTCGCCCGGCGAAATCCTCGCCTCCGAACCCGGCATCCTCCGCGTTGCCTGCGGCTCAGGCAGCCTGATCCTAGAATCCCTCCAACTCGAAGGCCGCAAGCGCCTCCCCGCCGCCGAATTTCTCCGGGGCCACCCGCTCGCGC
>CAYOGR010000207.1:0-2691 GCA_964403605.1 uncultured Chthoniobacter sp. | reverse complement strand
AACAAACGATTCGATAACCAAGTCGCCGTCGTGACCGGAGCCGGTCGCGGAATCGGCGAAGCCATCGCCAAACGCCTCGCCGCCGAGGGTGCCAAAATCGCCGTCGTCAGCCGCACGGAATCCAATTCCGCCCGCACCGCCGATGCCATCAACGCCCTCACTCCCGATTCCGCAAAACCCTACGCGGTCGATGTCGCCGATTTCGACGCCGTCCAGAAGGCGGGTGACCAAATCCTCGCCGACTTCGGCCGTTGCGACATCCTCGTAAACAATGCGGGCATCACCCGCGACACCCTCGCCATGCGGATGTCGAGCGAGGACTGGGATCTCGTCCTCCAAACCAATCTCAAGGGGGCGTTCAATTTCACCCGCGCCGTCCTCCGCGCGATGGTCAAGCAACGCGCGGGCCGCATCATCAATATCAGCTCGGTCAGTGGCCTCATGGGCCTCGCCGGTCAAGCCAACTACGCCGCCAGCAAGGCCGGCCTGATTGGCATGACAAAAAGCATCGCCCGCGAGATCGCCAGCCGCGGCATCACCGTGAATGTCGTCGCACCGGGATTCATCGAAACCGACATGACCTCCTCCTTGAACGAAGAGATCCGCAAGGGCGCCCTTTCCCAGATTCCCGTCTCCCGGTTCGGCTCGGTGGACGATATCGCCTCCGCCGTCTCCTTTCTCTCAAGTGCCGAGGCGGCTTACATCACGGGCCAGGTTCTCGCCGTGGATGGCGGAATGAGCATGTAGAAAAAACCGCCCCGGATGACCATCTACTTTCTTCGTCACGCAGACGCGGAGGATTTCGCTGGAAACGATTTCGACCGCAAACTCACTCCCAAAGGCCTCGCCCAAGCCGAACATGTCGGGAAATTCTGCAAGCGCCATGCCATCAAACCCGAGGTTTTCCTGACCAGCCCCCTGGTCCGCGCAGTCCAAACCGCGGAAATCGTCGGAAAAACAACCGGCATCCATCCCATCGTTACGGATTGGCTCGCATGCGGGATGACTCCACGGACATTGATCGCGCAACTTGAGCCGCTCCTCACCAAATCCTCCGTCATGCTTGTCGGCCACGAGCCCGACCTGAGCAGCGCCGTAAGCCACCTCCTGGGGTTGCCCGAGCCGGGCAATTTTCCCGTTCGCAAAGCCTCTCTCACGGCCATCGACGCTCCATGGCTCGACAAGGGCTCCGGCGCCCTTGAATTCAGCATCCCGCCCAAACTTCTTTAATGCGATGAAAGCCCTGTTCCTCTCGAACGAATATCCACCCCACATCTACGGCGGCGCCGGCGTGCATGTGGAATACCTCTGCCGCGAACTCTCCAAGCTCATGACTGTCGAGGTTCGCTGCTTTGGCGATCAGGACAGCCCGCGCTCGAATCCCTCCGTGCGCGGATTCGGACTCGACGCCTCGGATTGGACCGCTCCGAAGAAACTCCAATCCGCCTTCGGCGCTCTCCAGCGCTGCCTCGACTTCAACACCTCCGCCATCGATGCCCAAGTCGTCCACTGCCACACTTGGTATTCCCATTTCGGCGGCATCCTCGCGAAGCTCAACTACGGCATCCCTCTCGTCATCACCGTCCACTCGCTCGAACCGCTCCGCCCCTGGAAGCGCGAGCAACTCGGCGGCGGCTACGACTTCACCTGCTGGTTGGAAAAAACCGCTCTCGAAATGGCAGACGCCGTCATTTGCGTTTCGGAGGGAACCCGCCGCGATGTGGAGGCGCTTTTCCAGATCGAGCCCTCGTGCCTCCACATCATCCACAACGGCATCGACCCCGACGAATATCAGCCGGCCAAAACCCACGCCGTTCTCGACCGTTTCGGCATCGACCGCTCGAAGCCCTATGTGCTTTTCGTCGGCCGCATCACGCGCCAAAAGGGAATCATCCATCTCGTGAACGCCATTCAGCATTTCGACCCCGGCTTCCAAGTCGTCCTCTGCGCCGGTGCACCCGACACGCCGGAGATCGCCGAGGAAATGAAAACCGCCGTTGCCGCCGCCCAAGCCAAACGCGAAGGCGTCATCTGGATTGGCGAAATGATCGACAACCCCTCGAAAATCGAACTCTACAGCCATGCCGCCGTTTTCGCCTGCCCCTCGATCTATGAACCTTTCGGCATCATCAACCTCGAAGCCATGGCCTGCGGCCGCCCCGTCGTCGCCAGCGCCGTCGGCGGTATCCCCGAGGTCGTGGTGGATGGACAAACGGGTTACCTCGTTCCTGTCGAGCAGATGAACGAAAGCCCGTTCGAACCCGTTGATCCCGCCAAATTCTCCCGCGACCTCGCCGCGCGAATCAACGAACTCATGGCCGACCCCGCCAAACGCGAAGCCTTCGGCCAAGCGGGCCGCTGCCGCGCCGCCGAGGTTTTCTCTTGGTCCGCCATCGCCCAAAAAACCAAGTCTCTCTACGAGTCTTTGACTAAATAGCGCGAGCCGCTGCATGACCGTTGGGGTAAAATGCGATTGGCATTCCTTAAGAAACCTCCCGCAGAGAAGCCGGGGCGCAAAGACAAACACTGCAGAAGGCCCTGGATCGATAGCCAAAAGTAAAACTCCGGCCACCATTGCTGACCGAAGGTTCCCCAGAATCTCAACCGCACTGACGGACAAGAAAGAAATCAGCCGCCGAAGGGCAACAAAACGCTGCCCCTTTTGCCCAGTCCTTTTTACACCATTCGGGA
>CAYOGR010000206.1:0-2701 GCA_964403605.1 uncultured Chthoniobacter sp. | reverse complement strand
TCCCCGGTTCAAAAAAATCCACCCCACCGCGACCCTGTGAACCGGAAAACGATTTTGCCATGATTCGAATCGTCCAATGCTGGGATGACGGCGTCGAAGACGACATCCGTCTTGCCGATATCCTTCGCAAGCACGGGGCCACGGCCTCGTTCAACCTGAACGCCGCACTCCACGGAAACCGGCGAGGAGAGGCTTGGTGCCACAAGGATGTGAAGGATGTTCGCCGATTGGCCAAAGGCGAGTTGGTTGATGTGTATGAGGGATTCACCATCGCAAACCACACGCTGACCCATCCGTGGCTCCAGCAAATCCCGCCGGAGCAGGTTCGAACCGAGGTTTTCGAGGGTCGCAAGCGGTTGCAGGATCTCTTCGGCCAGGAGGTGTCGGGCTTCGCCTATCCCTACGGCCAGCATCCACCCGCCGCCATCGAGGCGGTGCGCGAGGCTGGACATGTGTATGCCCGCACCTGTCTCAACCGCCACCCGGCCTTTCCTGCCACCGGCGACCCGATGGAGTTCGCAAGCGACTGCCATTTCCTGAACCCGTCGTTCTGGGATTTTTATGCGGAAGCGAAATCCTCAGGAGCTCCGGTGTTTTATTTCTGGGGGCACAGTTATGAACTGGTCACCGATGAGGATTGGCTGGATTTCGAGAAAAAAATCGAGCGCCTCCATGCGGATCCCGACGCCGTATGGGCCGATCTCCCCTCCGTTTTCACCGCGCAACCGGCCGGCAACTGACTTCGATTTCCAGATCCACCGGCCCTTGGGGCTCGTGCCGGAAACACGCCCGTCCGCCGACATGCTCGAAAGAAACGCTCGCGCCATTGACCCGAACCCCGGCATCGGGCGGCGCGGGAAGTTCGAATCGGATCCTGGTGCCAGGCGGCGCGGACAGGGCGAGCGAGAAGGCTTCGCCGTTTTTCCAATGCGTGGCAACGGCGCCCCGGGGGGTGGGGATTTTTCCGCGGCACTCCGCGAGTTGGGCGGTGCGGGGACGCACCAGCACCGCTTTCCAACCGGGTTCGGAGGCCCGGAGGCCAAGGACATGGCGCGGCAGGAGGTTGGCCGGAGCGGCTCCCCAGGCGTGGTTCCAGTCCAGGTTGGGTTTGTATTTTTGATCCCAGGCCTCCCAGGTGATCGTCGCTCCGCTTTCGACCATGTGCCGCCAACTGCGATCCCCCGCCCTGGTCATGAGATCGAGCGCCAATGCCGCGCCGTCGTTCTCGAACAATCCCTCGAGAAGGTAATGCGCGGCATAGACCGAGCAGGCCATCCCCCGGCTCTCGAGATGGGCGATGACACCCGGCTTGTGTTCGTTGGGCACCAAGCCGAAGGCGAGCGGGAAAAGGTTCGCGTGGGCCGATGCGTGGGATTCGCCTTCGCCATCCCGATAAACTCCGCGTGCCTCGTCGAAGAAGATTTTGTGAAACGCCGCGCGGGCCGTTTGTGCGCGCCGCGCGTGGCTCTCCGCCTCGTCCCTCAACCCGAGGGCAGCAGCCATTTCCGCCATCAGGGAAAGGCAGTGGATGTAAAACGCGTTCACCACCGCATTGCAGGGAGACATCACAAACCCGTCCCGCTCGACCGGGGGCCAGTCCACGATGTCGTCGTGTGTGATGTGTTCCGGCGCGCTGCCGAGAAGTCCATCCGGGCGAAGCCGCGATTCGAGGAGCTTCGGCCCGAGTTCGCCGAAGCGCGAGCGAAGCCACTCGAGGTCGCCCGTTTGCATCCAGTCCGCATGAAGGATGAGCGGCATGTGAAGGGCCCATTCCGTCGGCCAGGTGGGCGTCTCGAGCAGAAAATCAAAAGTGGCCCGCGCCATCCGCGGATCGGGATCGCAGGCGTAGTGGCAAATCTGGTTGATGTAGGCATCGGCCTCGTAGGGCGTGCGCTCGCGGTCGCCATCGACATAAACCCCGGCAAAGGTGGTCGCCTTGATCGAATAGCGGCACAGATCCCAGATGCGGTTGAGCATTTCGTCGGAACACCAGAAATCGGCGGCGTTGTCCTGCCACCCTTCGGCAAATGCCGCCCTGCGGCGAACGCTGGCACACTCGAGGACGCCCGGCCACCCCTCGATCTCCACCCAGCGAAACGGCGTCAACACCCCCCAGGGCGCGGGCGTTTTCACGCGTCCCCTCCCCTCGGAATTGAAGTGGTCCACCGGAGGCTCGACGATCAAGGGAGTTCCCGGATCCAGCGAAACCCGGACTTCGTAATAGCGCACGGTTCCCGGCGGTTTGCGGTCGATCCGGGCATCCTTGAGGCTTTCTCCGAAACGCACCAGAATTTCCCCCCTGGCTCCGGGCGGTGGAAGCAACATCAGATTTCCGAACGCGACTCGGCCGAAATCCAACAGCTCAAGCCCCGGATCGAGTTGCGAAATGCTGGCCGCCTCCTGCTCGATCAACGCGACAGGGGGCGGTGGAAAATTCGGGATGTTCACCCGGCAATAATGCCTCGGGGCCTACCCGCGTCGATCCCGAAGCGATGCGTGGCCCGCGCGAAATCCTGTTTTCCCGAGGCGACAAAAAAGCCGACGCCCTTTAGTAATTTTGCCATCCTCCAACCCGAATGAATACCACCACTCCTGGCCTTGATCCGGCTTCCCGGGATTATGCGGAACGCGTCTATGCCGGCGTGCTCGGGAAAATCATCGGCGTTTACCTCGGCCGTCCGTTCGAGCAGTGGAGCCACGA
>CAYOGR010000205.1:0-2730 GCA_964403605.1 uncultured Chthoniobacter sp. | reverse complement strand
CCGTGGGAGAGCATCCAGTCGTTGAATTTTTTCAAACTCCAACCGCGTCCCGTGACCAGCCGCGCATGGAGTTTTTCGACCTCCAAGCGACCGAGTAGGTAGCTCATCGGAACGGCGGGGCTGCTCGTATACCAATTGACATCAGCCTTGGCCCGGGCGGCGGTGAAACCTACACCCTGTCGCAGCCTCGCGGCCGCGCCGGACGGGGTGAGCGTTCCCTCCTGCAGGCCGCAATCGATCACGATCCGATGGGCACGCCAGAGGGCGTCGTGGAGCTGGATGAGTTCCGCGCCGGGCATATCCACGAGGCGGTGTTCGACCGCCATTTTTTCGCACCACATCGTCCAGCCCTCGTAAAAAATTGCGTGTGCGAAGAGTCGGCGCCAGCGGCTCGGGTGGTTGAATTGCACGACGAATTGCAAGTGGTGGCCGGGGTAGCCCTCGTGGACGCAGGTCAACTCGAGCCCGTGGTGCTGGCGGATCTCGGCGACGCGGCGCTTGGGGGTTTTCTGGTCGAGGCTGAGGTCGTTCACCCAAAAAATCCCGGTTCGGTCGGCGGAAAACGGCTCCGGCGCGCTGTAGGCCGCGGTGGGGAATTGGTGTTTCAAAAACGGCGGAACCGGCAGGACTTTCAGGGTGTCGCCCTTGGGAAGTGTCACGAGCCCGGCTTTCTGGAGATCATCGCGGATTCGCGAGGTCGCCTCGCGATAGACCTCGATGAGCGGCTTGGCGGGATTCCACTCCTCGGCGGCGCGTTCGATCTGCTCGCGGGCTGTCGAGCGACCATGGCGTTTCGCCGCTTCGCGCAGGAGGAACTCGTGGCGCGAAACCTGATATTCGCCCACCGCCCGGGCCTCGGTAAGCGATAGGTCGAGGCCGAGTCGCTCGCGAATGAGAAACTCGAACCGCTCGCGCCCAATGGCAAAGCTGCCGGCCGGGGCGGTTTTTTTGCGGGAGATGGCCGAGGCGAATTCGGTGAAAGCGCGCGAGGCGGTTTGGAGAAGCGAGGAAAGCCGTCGGGGGTTTTTCGAAAAGCTCGCCAGTTCGGTTTCGAGTCCTTTCAAAAACTCCACCGCGCCCTCGCACGATTGCCCGGCGAGCTTCACCCAAAGCGGCTCGGGTCGGGCCACGCAGGCCGCCCCCGCACGCAGGAAATCCGGGATGCGGGCCAGGCGCGACTCGACAGCGGGGAGGACTTGGGCGGGATTTTCTCCCGCGCGAACGAGGAGTTCGAAAATCGATTGGATGGCCGCACCGGTGTGGGTCTGCGGGTTGACGCGCCAGCGCCCGAGGTCGCGCTCGAAAAGAAGCTCGATCCGCAAATGAGCAAGGAGCCCGCGACGATCCAGCCAGGCGTCTCCCGTGAAAAGCGCCTCGGGCAGCGTCTCGATCCGGGCGAGGGTTTTTTCGAGGAGTTGGATGTGGCGGGCGCGAACCGCCGGGGTGTTTTTGCCGAGGAGTGAATCGTATTTCCGGAAGCCCAGCGTGCTGGCTTGTTCGGGGAACATCTCGCAGGTCTCTTCGAGCCAATGATCCGCGGCGGATTCGAAGTCCGCGTGTGCCTTTCGTTCTTCGATGGAGAGGTTGTTTTTCGCCATGGGAAAAACCTAAGCGCATCCGAGCGGGCTTGGCCATGCCGATGCCACTGCTACGCTGCCGGAATGCCATTTCTCCGCTCTGCGCTCGCCGGCATTTTGAGGTCCGGCCCGTTGCTCTGGCTGCTTTTTGCGGTCTGGGTCGGGATTTTGTTTTTCTTTTCCAGCAACGAATCCCCGAAGGACATGCCGACGCTCCTGCCCCATCAGGACAAGGTGATTCACTTCGTCTTCTACGCGGCGGGAGCTTGTGCGCTGGCAGGGGCGCTGGCGCGGTCGTTTTCGCTTCGCGGCGCCTGGTTGCTTTCGGCAACCGTGGCGATCCTCGCCCTGGCGGGGGCGCTGGATGAATACAACCAGCAATTCGTGCCCGGCCGAAAGGGGATGGATCCCTATGACTGGGCGGCGGACATTTTCGGCGCGGCCTTCGGGACGCTCGTGCTAAGCCGCCTCCGCCGCTTTGTCGCGCTCGATGGATTTTGAATTGGCTCGACCCTCCTGGCTTCGCATAATCGGACACAGATGAGCGATCCATCCGACCAACTTCCGCACTCGCCTTTGATCGATCCCCTGCCTCCGGAAGCCAGGATGAGGCTCGCAATGCACGGGGATTTTCAATTCTGCGAACCCGGCGACACATTGATCGACCAAGGAACGCACCACGGCAGCCTGTTTTACATCATGGACGGCGAGCTTGAGGCCAGGCGGTCGGATGATGGCCACACAATCGTTTTGGGAAAAATCCTGTCCGGCGAATGGATGGGCGAGGTGGATTTGATCGATCAAGCCAGCCCGGTTTGCTCGGTCGTGGCGACGAAGCGCACGCATTACTGGGTGATGAGCCGGGGCGCGTTTGACGCCTTCGTGCGCGAATTTCCCGAAGATGGAGTGACGATTCTGCGTTCGATCTCCGAAGTCCTCTGCCGCCGCATCCGTGATGTCACCCGCAAACTCGCATGGCGCAGTCTGATTTCCTGAACGAGTTCGATCAATCCGGAGTCCGCGAGCGCATGGATCGCCTTCGCGCCGAACTCGAGCGTCACAACCGGCTTTATTACGAGCACGCCGCACCGGAGATTTCCGACCAGGAATTCGACGCCCTCCTGCGCGAGCTTCAAGACCTCGAGGACAAGCA
>CAYOGR010000204.1:0-2799 GCA_964403605.1 uncultured Chthoniobacter sp. | reverse complement strand
GTGCTCGGTGAAGCTTGCGCCTTTGATGCCCCAGTAGGCCTCGCTGCGGATTTCAGCATTTTGCCGGAGGCGGGCGTAGTAGTTGAGTTGTGAGGGCAGCATGTCGAAGTCCCCGCTTTTTAGCATCGGCCAATAGACGAGGCGTTGGTTCTGCGCGGTGAACGATCCACCGCCCCAGCGGCGGTAGTCCGGCGTGTAGGGGAACTTGGGGTTCACATACTCGGGGTCGAAGGTGAAAAGCCCCCCGTTGAACTTGGTCGGGTAGTCGCCCTTGGCATTGCAGGCGAGTTGGTATCGGAAGAGTTGGTAGTTCCGCCCCGCGCGCCACTCGGCCGAGTCCGGGCGCGGCGGGCCAGGTTGGATGACAATGTAACTGCGTTTCCAGAAGGCGGCCCACCACGAGCGGCTCTCGGCCTCGTCGTCGGCGGGGTTGGCGAGGGCTTGTTTTTCGAGGGAGTCCAAGCCTTCCTGCCACTGGGCGAGGTTCTCCGTGGTGGCGATGTGCAGGACGATTTGCACATCGTGTTTGATCTGGGGTTTTTCGCTTTGGAGCGTCCAGAATTTGAAGTCCGTGCTGGCATAGCGGCCATTGCCTTCAGCGGCGGGTTTGAGGCCTTTGCCGAACATGCGTCCGCCGAAGGTGAGACCGCGGAGCGGATTCCAGAGTTTGTCCTTCACGGCGGCGAGGCCCTGCTGCTCGACCGTCATGTCGAAGACCAGCGAGTTTTTGTTGCGGTGATACCATGTGACGCCGTTCCCCGCGAAGGCGACGGTGTCTGGATGGATCACTGGCGAGACCGGGGCATCCTGAAAGCTGAGCATCGCGTGGCGCTCCTCGGTATTCGCAAGGCTTCGCTCGTTGATTCTCCAGTTTTCGTAGATGGCTTCGAGGTTGGTTGGCCTGGCACTCTCGATATTCACATGCACGACCGGCTTTTCGACATCGACCCACAGGCGCACGGTCACGCGGGAGTCGCCCTCGCCGCCTTCGATTTCCACCAGGCCCTCGCGAAGTTTGAGTTCCTGGCGGAACGGGCCGCTGGTGAAGGGATTCGGGCTGAGTTTCAGGCGAACCCTGCCGAGTTTCGGGAAGAGGTTGTTCTCATCGAAGGCTCCGCTGCGGGAGAAGTAGAAAAGCACCTCTCCTTTTTCGACCCAGACATTGAGACCGATATCGCCGCCGCCGCAGGGCATCGACTCGGAGGCGTTTTGGCTCGGGGTCGTCCAGACGACATTGTAGGCATCCGGGTAGTCGGGTGGAGGTTCGGAAAACGCCGCAAGCGGGCAAGCCAGCAGGGTGGCGATGGCTATGAGAAGCGGGGATTCTCCTGACAGAATTTTTGACAGGAAGACAGGATTCACAAGAGTGGTTTAGGATTACGGCTTGGGTGTGCCGTTTTTGCCGAAGGGGAACCACTCCTTCTGGTAGGGCATTGTTGCGGTGCCGGTGGCGGGATCGAGCTCGACTGGCAGCAGGAGGTAGCGGGATTGGTCGAGGTCTTTCTTTCCGGCGGGGCCGGCCCACCATTGGTCGAAGAGAGCCACGAGCGTGTTGGTTTCCTCAATCAGGAGGAAGTTGGAAATCTGCGCGCCCCAGCTGTTCTTCTCGCCGAGGCGGGCGGGGGCGGAATACGGGCCCATGGGTGAATCCGCGACCGCGTAGGTCGTGTCGCTGTGGTTCCAGCCGTTCACTCCGGAGCCGGCCACGATGTATTTGCCGTTGTATTTGGCGATGGCTGAGCCCTCGTATTTTTGCTCGTGCGTGGGACCGGCCTTGATGGCGATCACGCTTTCGCGGGTGGTGTCGAGGTAGTCGTCGGTGAGGAGATCGACGCGCAGATTCCGGTGTCCGTCGTCATAGACGATGTAGGCTTTGCCATCGCTGTCCTTGAAGACGCCGAGGTCCTGCGCCCAGCCGTTTGGCTCGCTGCTTTTTCTGAGGCCTTCGATCACAAACGGCCCGGCAGGACTGTCGGAGGTCGCGACGGTGAGCATGACATCGGGGAATTTGATGAAGTGAAAAAACCACATCACATACTTTTTGGTTTTGTCGTTGTAGAGCACGCCAGGGCGGTGCGAGGTGCCCTCGGAGCCGAAGCCGGTTTTCGGAAACTTCAACGCCTCGCCGAGATATTCCCAATCCACGAGGTTGGTGGAGCGGTAGACATTGAAGGAATTCTGGAGCGGAGCGCCCTCGGGGCCGAATTTTCCGGTTTCGTTCCCTTTGTAGCTTGTCCCATACCAGTAAAACGCCCCGTCGAAGCGGCCGATGAAGCCCTCGTGGGCGGAAATCGGTTGGCCGGCGGTGTCTTTCCAGTCGGTGCCGTTGAGGATCGGTTTTTGAGCGAGAGCTGGCATGGTGAGGACGAGGCCGGCGAGAAGCGGGGTGAGGATGTGTTTTTTCATGATAGTGGTGATGGGATCATGGGCGGTAGGCCCGCACCTGGCCGTTCGAGGAGGAAATTTGAATGACCGCGTGGTTGGCGGGGAGTTCCGTGAGCGGATCGTTGAGGCGAGCCGCGCGGAGGGTCAGGAAGTTCGAGGTTTTGGCCGAGGGGACTCCCGCGCTCCCGTCGGGGAGGAAGCGAATCGTGTAGGCTTCGTAGTCTGTGCCCACTGCGGGAATCGTGACCGCGAGTTGCGTGCCGGTGGATTTTTCCAAGTTTCCCAGCAGCGGGGAGAGTGTGTTGCCGGAGTCGATGCAGACCGAGGCCGGGAGCTTGAGCGGGCGAGTGAGGGCGCTGGGGGGCGTGCCAGCTTCTTCGGCCGCGATGTAGAGCGCGACAGTTCGGATGCGGG
>CAYOGR010000203.1:0-2856 GCA_964403605.1 uncultured Chthoniobacter sp. | reverse complement strand
CTTCAACGACCCAGCGCAGGTTGCGAAATGCCGGGGCCGGGCCTTGCCAGTTTCCGCCCACCTCTTTATTGATTTTGCCGCTCAGGGTTTCTTTTGGGCCGAGGCGGAGTTCCTTCGCGCTGCTCCAATCTTTCAGTGGCTCATTGGATCCATTGAGGAAATTTGCCGGTTCCAGCACGACCGTTTGCCAATCGGATCCGCCTTGGACGACGATCTCGGCGGCGGAACTGTCCAAGCCGATCGCGAGCTTGTTGGGTTGATCGGCGCGAACTTCGAATGCTAGCCGTGCACCGGCAGGTGCCTTCCACTCGTCGGTGTAAATTTTATGGGTGGAGATCGCCCAGTCTTCCGGCCGGTAAGCGAACCATTGCTTTTTCCACTCGCCTTCGAAGTCCTCGATGAGGAGTGAGGCGGGGCGCGTGGATTTCGCTCCGGCCGCTTGGAGGTCGCTGCTGGTCACCATGTGCGGGAGGGAGGAAATCACAAACCGATCCGTGGAGTAGGGGCGGTAGTAATATCCGACGCCTTGGATGGTTTCCCCCAAGCCGTAGATGACATTGGCAAAGACCCAGAGAGGTTTTTCGAGCCCGCAGAGCGGCAGAGCGGCCTGCCAGACCTTGCCGCTCTTTTGGGCGGGGGCGTAATACCAGAAGCGGTTTTTCGTGTTGGTGAAGTCCTCTTTCTTTCCATCCATCTGTCCTTCGCGGGTGTAGTAAACTTCAACGCCTAAAATGGGTTTTGAGTCATCGGCCTCGATACGGAGAGCGGGCACGCCGTCCTTGGTTTTGAGCGTGAGCACTGTTTCGGGTGTCTTGGGAATCACACCGTCGCCTTTGAGGAAATGATCCATCCAGACTTGGGTGCCGACCTCGTATTCGGCGGTGTCCTGGTGGTTGTGGTGCGGAGAAATGCTGAGCCGCCATTTTGGGGTCTTGATTTCCTTCACGGCGGCGGGCAGGTCGTTGATGCGGCCGTGGAAATCATTCGAAGGACTCAGGAAGAAAATCGGGCAGGTGATGTTTTCCAGATAGTTGTTGTCCGCGATGGTCGCGCGGAAGAGGGCGCTGTCATTGGCGCGGTCGCTGATGCCGCCGCAGGAGGGAACGACGGCCTTCACGCGATCATCGGTGCCGGCGGTGAGAACGGAGATTTTGCCGCCCATGGAGTGGCCGTAAACGCCGAGTCGGTTGGCGTCCACCTCGGGTTGTTGCTCTAGAAAAGTCAGGGCCCGCCTGGCTCCGAAGGCGCAAAGAAACCACGGGCTGTTGCGCGGCGATTCCATGGTATCCAATGTCCATGCCGATGGCTTGAGGCCCATGAAGTCGGTGGAGGGAAACCTGGTCGGGGAATGGTAGGCATCCAGCACACCCCACTCGGTGGTGATCTTGAAGTTTGGATCCTTCGTTTTGCCGTCCCAGAAAAGCTTCACGCGGGCCGGATCCACATGGTAGTCGGGCGCCGCGATCCGGCCTGCCCAGGCGATGGAGATGGTGGCGTAGCCGCGCTTCGCGTTGGAGAGGACTGCCTCATATTGGGCAAACTGTCCGCCGCCGTGGATCTGCACCAGGCCGGGAAGATTCCTCCCGCCTTTTGGGTATCCATACACCGCCGCCATGTTTGCTTGATGGCCTTTGAAGATCCCGATGCGATACCGCAGCACTTTCAAAACCACGCCGTCCTGTTCCCATTCTTTCAAGACAAGGACATCCAGCGGCTCCGCGCGCATGTCGATCCCGGCCCAGAGTTCCTCCCGCGTTTGCGGGGGATTCGCTGTGCGTGGGGTTCCGTAGAAGACGGGGGGAGGAGTCGATGACTGGGCCATGGAGTTCAAAACAGATGCCGCCATGAGGAAGAGGCAGGCGAGTGAGGTGGTGCGAGGGATCATTTTTCGGGTGGTGGAGGCTAGGGGTTGGGGATTTTTTTCAAAATCCATGTGGAGTCGGGTTTTCCATCGAGTGGGAGGTTGTAGGTGATGCTGTAGGTCCGGGTGTCTGGATCGAGTGTGGTTTCCCAGAAATCATTTCCATGGATGCTTTGATCGAGCGGGAGGGTTTGGGGTTCGATTCGTTGGGCGAGGGACGGGGCGAATTGGGCCATGAGCGGCAGGTATTCGCTCAAAATCTGCTCGCCGGAAACGACCTCTCCGAGTTGCCAGCCTTTCGGCGCGTCGAGGCCTTCGAAGCGGACGGGAACCGCTCCGGCCCCGCCTTGAATTTCGAGGCGCACCATGCGAGCCCCGGGATCGGCTTTCACGATGACCGGGAATTTGCGCAGGAGCGTGCCGCCTTGGACTTCGACTTGGAGGTCGTTGGCAACAGCGGCGCGCTGGAAGGTTTTCCAAGAGCCGGGATTTTCCACGAGGTGCGTTCGGAATTCCTCATTCGGGCCGTAGTAGTCGTCGGGCTCGGCGGGGACGACGACGACCTCGACTTCCAGTTCGACCCAGTCGCCGGGTTGGTAGTTTTCGACTCCGCTCGGCGGAACAATGGTCGCATCGATGTGGCAACGGCCGTCGCTGGCGACTTGGCCCACGGGCAGGGAGATGGTAGGCGAGTCGAAGCTCTTTCCGCCGAAGCTCGCGCGGTAGGAGCGGATCACAAAACCCCGGCTCCCGCTGGGCTGCCCCTCGAGTTTCGAGCCTGGAAAGCCCACCCACCAAGGGGCGGGGCCGGAGGGGACGAAACGGTCGAGGGCGAATTCGTTGGCCTTCAGGCCTGTCGGGGCGTCGAGTTCTTGAATCAGGCCGTTGCGGTTGCCAATCGCGATTTTCGGACAAAAAACCTTTCCTTGGCCGAGGCGGAAAAACCACGAGTCCTTCGCGGGGAGTTCGGCTTGGAAGTCATATCGGAGGCGGAG
>CAYOGR010000202.1:0-2884 GCA_964403605.1 uncultured Chthoniobacter sp. | reverse complement strand
CCGGCACGGTTTTCGGTGAAGGCCCAGAGGCCGGGGTATTGGACCGTGGCCTGCCAACTGGTGAAGAGCGAGCGGTTGTTGATGCGGCGGAAGGCGTGCGGCTCGGCAGGAGTCCAGGTGGCGGCATCGTAGTTGTAATCGAGCCGGATGCTGAGGGCGGTGGATGCGGCGTGCGGCGAGGACGGGTTCGACCAGAAATAGAGCGCGTCGGCCTTGTCCGGCTGAGGCTGGCAGTGGAAGCCCGAGTCGGTGAGTTGCTCGAGCAGGCAGCGCGTCTGGGCCGGCGTGAAATCGCCGAGATACGGCAGGAGAACCGTGGGATCACCGAGGATGTCGTCAATCTTCCGGTAGGGCTCGTTTTTTGTGCCGTCAAAATCAATGCCCGGCTTGCCGATGAGCGGGCGCGTCGTATGCCCGAGCATGTGGAACGCTTGCAGGCAGGCGGTGAATTTTTCTTTGGTGAAGCGCGATGGCACCGGCTGGACCGCCAACGATAGCTCGGCGGCCAAGGTGTGGGTGCCGGGCTGACCGGCGATTTCGATTTCGTAAGAACCCGGCGAGGGCAAATCGCCGGCGGAATGATTCGCGCGGATGGTGAGCGTGGTTCCATCGCAAGTCTGCTCGATACGGGTGAGGGCAAAGCCGCCGGACTGCCAGGCCAGACTCGCGCCATCGTCGTCGTAGTGGAACGATGTCCCCTCGCCCGGGAAGACGCGCAGGATCGTTTTTCCCTCGCGTTCGAGCGGGATGGCGGAGCCGGCACGCGCAAAGACCGGGATGTCGTTGATCCCGCCGTAGCGGACATGGAAGCGCCCGCCGGAGAAGGTTTCCCCGGTGAAGAAATCGAACCATGTGCCAGGCGGAAGCCAGACGACCTGACGGCTGAGGCCGGTGGTTTTGTCGGCGGGCGAGGCGAAGGGCGCGACGATGAGATCGGGCCCGAAGAGGTATTGCTGGGGGCAAAGGTAGGCTTCGTCCGCCGCCGGGTAGTCGTGATACATGGGGCGGCAGAGGCAGGCCCCGCCGGTGGCATTGCTGTGGGCGGCGGTGTAAATGTAGGGGATCAACTCCCGGCGCAGTCGCATTGCGGCCAGGATCGCCTCGCGGAATTCGGCGGGCTTGGCCCACGGGCGGTAGTCGAGCGTGGGATCACCGCAGTTGTGCAGGCGGTAGGTCGGAGAAAAGCAGGCGAATTGATTCCACCGCGTGAAGAGTTCGTGGTCGTTGTGGTTGCCTCGTTGAAAGCCGCCGGTCTCGTCACTGCGCCAGCCGTAGCCGAGGTTGGCGGAGGCGGCGGTGAAATACGGGAGCGCGGAGAGCGTCTCCCAGGTGCTGTAGGTGTCGCCGCTGAAACCCAGCGGATAGCGGTGGCTGGCGTGATCGCCCCAGCGAGAAAAGAGGAGCGGACGCTTCTTCCCGTCGCGTGCCAGATTCGACGCGTGGAGGTGGTTGAGATACCAGAGCGGATCGACTCCCGGCAACGAGCAGGTCTCGCCCTGCTGCCAGTCCATCCACCAAAAATCCACGCCCTGCTTTTCCAGCGGATGGTGGAGTTCCTCGAAATAGGCCTCCAGAAATTTCTCGTTCGAGAGATCGAAGGGAATGGTTTCTTTTTTTTCCGGATCGTAACCGAGGCGCCGGGCCATGGCGGTGTAGGCTTTTTCATGGGGAGCCACACCTTCGTGCGGGTGGAGATTCAGACACGCATGCACGCCCTGCGCATGGATGTCGGCAAAGAATTTTTCGGGATCCGCAAAGTAGTGGGGATTCCAGGTGTAGCCGGTCCAGCCAGTGTGGTGTTCGTTGAAGACGATGTGCCAATCCATATCCACCACGCAAATCGAGAGTGGCACGCCGTGCGTCGCGAATTCGCCGATGATTTGCAGGAGGTCCCGGTCGGTGTAGGGCCACCACTTGCTCCACCAGAGGCCGAGCGCGAACTTCGGCGGCAACGGCACATTTCCGCAGAGCCGATAGTAGTCGCGCAGGCAGGCCGCGTAGTCGGTGCCGTAACCGAAAAAATACAGGTCGCTGCCAGTGGTCTCGCGCGGCACAAGAAACCCCCGCTCGTTGAAGAGGAGCGTCCGGCTGTCATCCATCACCGTCCAGCCCTTGCGCGAAATCACGCTCCCTCGCAATTCATGCGGCTCGCCGGTCATCATGTTGATGAGGCCGTTCGCGTTGTCGAGTGTGCGCAGCGTGCCGGGCAGATCGTCCGTGGCCGCGTCCCCGGCGCGCCAGGAAAAACTCCCGTCATTGGCCTCGATGCGCAAATTGGCTTTATCGAAGCCGGCGGCGCTTTTGACAAAAGTCAGCGTGAGCGCGGCGGTGCGGATCGTGAGAAGGGCCTCGGTCTCATCGACAGTGAACGCCGGAGGTGCAAAATCCCGGCGAAGCACGGATTGGGTCGGGCCATCGTTGAAACGGCCATCCGCCGCGAATTCACAACGAATGAGGCGTTCCGTCAACACAGTGAACCTTGCATGGCCAGAGCGAACCACGGCAGGGAGTGAGGCGACGGGAGAGATTTGCAGAGGAAAGGGTGTGGACATTGTCGTGGATAGGGTTTGAAAAGTTGAAAATCTCGGACAAAACGGGTGTCTCAAAAGAGCTGGAATACAACCGCACGAGCCTCCCTCAGCCAACTCCAAGCGTTGTTAACCCCTTTACCCCGCTGTCTCCATCTGCGACCCCCGGATGGCATCGGGCCGGATAAAAACTTCCCCACCCATGCTGGGCAGGGTTGGATCGCCGAGCCGACCCAAGATTCCGGCGCGAACGCGTCGGCGCGGTTGGCTTTTCGAGGCTGCTTATGCAGGCGGGACGCCCGCGCTGCATTCCAGAAGTCCAAAAGTAATCGGTCTTAGGTATTAGGCGCGGTCGA
>CAYOGR010000201.1:0-2919 GCA_964403605.1 uncultured Chthoniobacter sp. | reverse complement strand
CGTTTTTTGGGACGCGCGGAGAAGGAGGCGTTGCTGGGCCAGCGCGGCGTGGTGCTTTGGCTCTACGGGCTTTCGGGTTCGGGCAAATCCACCATCGCCAATCTTCTCGAACGCGCGCTCCATGCCGAGGGGCGGTTCACCGCGATCCTCGATGGCGACAACCTCCGCACGGGGCTGAATTCCAATCTGGGTTTCTCTGACGAGGACCGCGCCGAGAATGTGCGCCGCGTCGCCGAGACCGCCAAGCTCCTCGCGGGCTTTGGCGTCATCGTTCTCGTCTCCGTCATAACTCCCCGCCGGGAACTGCGAGCGTTGGCCTCGCGCATCGTCGGGCCGGATTTTCACGAGATCTATGTCCGCGCGGCCTTCGAAACCTGCGCCCAGCGCGATCCCAAGGGCCTTTATGCCAAGGCCCGCGACGGGGCGATCAAGCAATTCACGGGCAAGGACAGCGGCTTCGAGGAACCGGAAAATGGTTGCCTGATTCTTGACACCGAGACCGCTTCGGCGGAGGAATGTGCCTCGCTTTTGCTGGAACGCCTCCGCCCGATTGTGGCGGAGAAACCCTCGGCCGCCTGACACCCCGGCTGGACCGTTTCCGCCGGAGCCCTGATTTTTTCACATGCCGAACTACCAACTCGACCATCTCGCCCAACTCGAGGCCGAAGCCGTCCACATCTTGCGCGAGACCGCCGCGCAATTCCAAAACGCCGCCCTGCTTTTCTCCGGCGGCAAGGACTCGATCGTCATGGCCCACCTCGCGGCGAAAGCCTTCTGGCCCGCCAAAATTCCCTTCCCGCTCCTGCATGTCGACACCGGCCACAATTTCCAGGAGACCCTCGACTACCGCGACGCCTTCGCCGAAAAACTCGGAGCCCGTCTCGTGATCGGCCTCGTCCAGGACTCGATCGACAAGGGCCGCGTGAAGGAGGAGAAAGGCCCCTACGCCTCCCGCAACAAACTCCAAACCGTCACCCTCCTCGACACCATCGAAGAGCACAAATTCGACGCCTGCCTTGGTGGTGGCCGCCGCGACGAGGAAAAAGCCCGCGCCAAGGAACGCTTCTTTTCCCACCGTGACGAATTCGGCCAGTGGGACCCCAAAAACCAGCGCCCGGAACTCTGGAATCTCTTCAACGGAAAATACCACCCCGGCGAGCACTTCCGCGTCTTCCCGCTCTCGAATTTCACCGAGATGGATGTGTGGATGTATATCAAGCACGAGGAAATCGAGCTTCCCTCCCTCTACTTCGCCCACGAGCGCGAGGTCTTCGAGCGAAGCAACTCCCTCCTCGCCGTCTCCGAGTTCATCCCGATGCTCGAAACCGAAAAGCCCGAGCGCAAAACCGTCCGCTTCCGCACCATCGGCGACATCACCTGCACCGGAGCCGTCGAATCCACCGCCTCGAACCTCGACGAAGTCATCGCCGAAGTCGCCGCCGCCCGCCAGACCGAGCGCGGCACCCGCTCCGACGACAAACGCTCCGAGACCGCCATGGAAGACCGCAAACGCGAAGGCTACTTCTGATGATTGACCACAGAGAACACAGAGGGCACAGAGGAATAAAAAGCCATGAGTCTTCTTTGAACCCCATCGCACTTTCTCCAGTTTTTCCTCTCTGTGTTCTCTGTGACCTCTGTGGTCAACCCACTATTTAATTTAACCCATGGACCTTCTTCGTTTCGCCACCGCCGGCTCCGTCGATGACGGCAAATCCACCCTCATCGGCCGCCTCCTTTACGACTCCAAAAGCATCTTCGAGGACCAACTCCTCGCCGTGGAGGAAAGCTCCCGTCGACGCGGCGACGCCGTGGTCAACCTCGCGCTCCTCACCGACGGCCTGAAAGCCGAGCGCGAGCAGGGCATCACCATCGATGTCGCCTACCGCTACTTCGCCACGCCCCGGCGCAAATTCATCATCGCCGACACGCCCGGCCACATTCAATACACGCGCAACATGGTTACCGGCGCCTCCACCGCCGACCTCGCCATCATTCTCGTTGATGCCCGCAAAGGCGTGATCGAGCAAACCAAGCGCCACGCCTTCGTCTCGAATCTCCTGCGCATCCGGCACCTCGTCCTCGCGGTCAACAAAATGGACCTCGTCGATTTCAGTGAGACCGTTTTCCAAGACATTGTCGCGAGTTTCTACGACTTCGCTTCGCGCCTCGATGATGTGGCTGACATCACCCCCATCCCGCTCTCCGCGCTCAACGGAGACAATGTCGTGGAAAAATCCGACAAGATGCCCTGGTATCAAGGCCCCTCGCTGCTCTACCACTTGGAGACCGTTTACACCGGCGGCACCGCGAACCATGTGGACGCGCGCTTCCCGGTTCAATGGATCATTCGCCCGCTTTCGCAGGAGCACCACGACTTCCGCGGCTACGCCGGCCGCGTCGCCGGCGGCGTTTTCAAGCCCGGTGATGCCGTGAGCGTCCTGCCCAGCGGTTTTTCCACCCGCATCAAAAAAATCCACCTCCCCGGCGGACCCGAGATTTCCGAGGCGTTCCCGCCGCAATCGGTCGTCATGACCCTCGAAGACGAGATCGACATTTCGCGCGGCGACATGATCGTCAAAGCCAACAACCCGCCCAAATCCTCGCAGGATGTCGAAGCCATGGTCTGCTGGTTTTCCCAAAAACCAATGGAGCACCGCGGCAAATACCTCCTCCGCCACACCAGCAAGGAGACCAAAGCGATCGTCCAGGAACTGCGTTACCAAGTGGACATTGAAACCCTCCACAAAAAAGAAGGCGTCCCCGCTCTCGGCATGAACGACATCGGCCGCATCAGCCTGCGCACGGCAAATCCTCTCTTCCACGACAGCTACCGCCGCAACCGCCTCACCGGCTCCTTCATCCTCGTCGACCCCGGCACGCACGAAACCGTCGCCGCCGGCATGGTGGTGTGAGGCG
>CAYOGR010000200.1:0-2921 GCA_964403605.1 uncultured Chthoniobacter sp. | reverse complement strand
GCACGAACACCCCAAAAATCCTCCCGCAGGATGCGGAGAAAAACTCGCGGTCCCGGGCATCAAAATCGTCAGGCCATCCCGCGCCGCCGGGAACCAAAACCTCTTCACCATACGAAGCTCTCCAAAAGACCAAGCCGGCCTCAGGTCTCGCTCGCAGGGATATTTTTGACCTTGGGCTTGGAACGGATTGTATCGCGGTAAAATCCCGCCGAAGGCTTGAGTTCACGCTCGAAGGTTTTCGGATTCATCGTGGAGAGACCGAATTTGGCCTTGTAGCCGTAGTGCCACTCGTAGTTGTCGGCAAGCGACCAACTGAAATACCCACGCACATCGTAGCCGTCGCGAATGGCACGGCCAACTGCGCCGATGTGCTCGCTCATGTAGCGGATGCGTTTTTCATCATTGAGGGTGGCGATGCCGTTTTCGGTGATCATCATCGGCTTGCCATAGCGGTCTCCGACGCGGCGGATTTGTTTGTAGAGTCCATCCGGATCAATGCGCCAACCCATCATCGTGAAGTTGTGGCCGTGGCGATACGGCTCGGAGAGCAGCGAAAGCGGGCCAGCCTTTTGGGAGTAGTAATAATTGATGCCGATGATGTCACAGACATCCCAAATGCGATCGAGGTGGTCGATGTTTCCATGGATCATTGTATTGTAGATCAGATTTCCCGGGTCGAGCGGCGCCTTGTCCCACCATGGCAGCGCCTCGACAGAAACGACCTTCGCGGAGGGTTTCACTTTTTTAATGCGGGCCGCGGCATCGCGGAACATCGCCGTGCTGGCATCGATTGCTTTCCAATAGGTGCCGAAGGCAAGTGTCATCGCGGGCGGCCACTGGCCGACGATGTAGGCCGTGGTGATCTGGCCGTTCGGCTCATTCTGGGGAGCGAAGTAATTCGCGTAAGGCGCGAGGCGCGGGAGGATTTTGTCGAGATAGGCATTCCAGCGGGAACGGGCCTGCGGGTGAAGCCAGTTCGAGAACTTGGGATTTTTTTTGTCGTAGAGCCAATCGGGGAAGGTGAAGTGCCAGAGACAGACGACAGGCTCGATGCCGGCGGCTTTCAGTTTGCGCGCCATCCCGACATAGCGCTCGATCGCCTGCTCGTCGTAGACGCCCGGCTCGGTCTCGACACGGCCCCATTCGATACTGAAGCGGTAGTGGGTGACGCCGATTTTTTTCAGGGCATCGAGGTCTTTGTTGAAGTGCGTCCAAGAGTAAAGCGCGTTGCCTTTCTCGGGAGCTTTCCCCTCGGAAACGAGCACATCCCAATCGGTGTAAAACCAGTCCTTCTGCCCGGGCTTCACCGCCGGATCTTCATATTGGTAGCTGGAGGTGGAGATGCCCCAGGCGAAGTTTTTGCCTGCCTCCGGCGTCGAGCGCGGCGGGGGCGGATTCGGCCCGGTTGAGTCGCGACCGAGCGGGTTGATGTTCACACAGGAAGCAAGGGCCAGGGAAAAAACGAGCGGAAGAAATTGTGTCGGACGCATGGACCCACTCAAGACGCCTGATCTCTCCGGGGGAAGATTTTTCGGGAAAAAGAAAACCGGGCATCCCTTTTTCAAGGAGTGCCCGGTTTTGTAAAAAACGACTGCAGGGATTAGCGGCGGCCGTATTCGCGGCGTCCTCCGCCGCCACCACCATAGCCTCCGCCGCCACCGCCACCACGGCGATCGTCACGGCCTCCGCCACCACCGCCACCGCCACGGAATTCGCGGCGAGGTCCGCCGAATCCACCGCCACCACCGCCCGGAGGACGGTCTTCGCGGGGACGGGCTTCATTGACTGTGAGAGCGCGGCCGTCGAGTTCTTTGCCGTGCAATTGATTGACCGCCGCCTGGGCCTCCTCGTCCGAAGACATGGTGACGAAGGCGAAGCCACGCGAGCGGCCTGTGAATTTGTCCTGCATCAGCATGACTTCGGAAACCGAGCCGCACTGCGAGAACAGGTCCTGAATGGCAATCTCGGTCGTGTTGAACGACAGGTTGCCGACATAGAGTTTGTTACCCATGGTTTTACTTTTCTTTAACGCACTGGGATCGAGGCCTGTTCCCGACTGCCGGGTTTCAAACTGCCCCAGACATTGTCCTGGGGTGTCCACCAAATCCTGATCACAACTGCAGGACGCCTTATTCGCCTTTTCCTGCACCATGGCAAATTCTTTTTTAGGAAATATTCCGTTGCGGTCGGTCAAGACATCAGTTGCACGATTGTTTGCCATGTCGCGAGCGGCTGGGTAGACTCTGACTTTGTGAGCGGCTTCAAAACCAACGATCCCTCGAGCGAGACGACCGACGATGCCGAGTTGATCCGGCGCATCGGCACTGGCGATCGTGCCAGCTTCGAGGAATTTTACCGCCGCCATGTCGCCCTCGTTTTTTCAACCGCCTTCAAAATTCTCAACAATTCCAACGACGCCGAGGATGTCACCCAAGAGGTGATGTTCATGGTTTGGGAAAAGTCCCCGATGTATGAGGTCTCTCGCGGGAAGCCTCTCAGTTGGGCCGTCACGATGACTCGCAACAAGGCGATCGACCGTCTGCGCTCCGTCCAGCGCCGCCTGCGCCTGAACGACGATGCCGAACGCGAGATTGCTCCCCCTCCCCGCCTTGGCAACGACCGCCCCTCCGACCATCTTGACTCCGGAGAGAAACACCAAATCGTCCGTTCGGCCGTGTTGAAGCTAAACCGCGAGCAGCGCCAGGTGATTGAGATGGCCTATTTCGGCGGCCTCACCCAATTGGAGATCTCCTCCCGCCTGAACACCCCTCTCGGGACCGTGAAGGCGCGCATTCGCCGCGGTATGATGAGACTCAAAAAAATCGTCGGCCCGGCTTTGTAGGAACCCCTACCGCGACAAGCTGTGAGCGTCCCCCCTAAATGCTTTTCTGCACATAGAGCTGATAAAGAGGCAAACCGGC
>CAYOGR010000199.1:0-2947 GCA_964403605.1 uncultured Chthoniobacter sp. | reverse complement strand
CACAGAGAGCACAGAGGAGGGAAGGAAGATGGGTGAGCGGGAAATGTGGTTTTGAATCCCCTCCGTGTTCTCCGTGTCCTCTGTGGTTAATAATCATTTCGGTTTTCTCGCGCGGTCGATGGCGCGCATGCCGGCCATGGCTTTGTTGACGGTCTCTTGATATTCGCCTTCGGGCGTGGAGTCGGCGACGACGCCGCCGCCGGATTGGACATACGCTTTGCCGTCCTTGAGCAGGACGGTGCGCAGGGCGATGCAGGAGTCGTGGTTGCCGTCGAAGCCGAAGTAGCCCACAGCGCCGGAGTAGGAGCAGCGTTTGCTTTTTTCGAGTTCGTTGAGGATTTGCATGGCGCGGACTTTTGGCGCGCCGGAGACGGTGCCGGCAGGGAAAGTGGCGCGCATGACATCGTAGGCGGTGCGGCCGCCGGCGAGTTGGCCGGAAACATGCGAGACGATGTGCATGACATGGCTGTAACGCTCGATGGTCATGAAGTCGGTGACTTTCACCGAGCCGTATTCCGCGATGCGGCCGACATCGTTGCGGGCGAGGTCGACCAGCATGAGGTGCTCGGCGCGTTCCTTGGGATCGGCGAGGAGGTCGGCGGCGTTGGCGGCATCCTCTTCGGAATTGGCTCCTCGGCGGCGGGTGCCGGCGATGGGGCGGATTTCGACGAGTTTGTCGGTGAGGCGCACATGGACCTCGGGCGAACTGCCGACGAGCGAGTAGCCGCCGGGGCAGCGGAGGCAGAACATGTAGGGCGAGGGATTGACGAAACGGAGGGCGCGGTAGAGATCGAGCGCGTCGCCGGTGAATTCGGTTTCGAATCGTTGGGCTAGGACGATCTGGAAGATGTCGCCGGCGCGGATGTATTCCTGCGCGCGGTGGACCATGGCGTGGTATTCCTCGCGGGTGGTGTTTGATGAGGAAGGCGCGGCGGGCGGGGTTGTTTCTGTGAAAATGGGATCGAAGGCCAACGGGCGGCGGAGGTTTTCCAGAATCCCGGCGATGCGCGCAGCGGCGGCGTCATAGGCCGCGCCGGGGTCACCATCCTGCGGAAAAACATTTGCGACGATTCGAATCCGGCGACGGCGGTGGTCGAAGACGATCACTGTTTCGGTGACCAGAAAAAACATGTCGGGGATGCCGAGTTCGTCCTTCGGCGGAGCGGGGATGGTGGGCTCGAACCAGCGGATGCAATCGTAGCCGAGGTAGCCCACCGCGCCGCCGAGGAATGGGGAAATGGCGGGGTCGGCGGCCATGCGATAGGGCGCCATCCATTTTTCCAACTCGTCGAGCGGATCGCGCGCGGCTTCGAACGAACGGGTGGATCCACTTTCACAGATCGTGATGGTTTTTCCTGTCGCAGTGAATGTGGCTTTCGCGCCGAAGCCGAGGAAGGAGTAGCGGCCGACTTGGTCGTTTTGCTCGGCGGATTCGAGAAGAAACGAGGGTGCCTCGCCGCAGAGTTTGGCAAAGGCGGAGACCGGCGTGTCGGAATCGGCGACGATCTCGCAGGAGACGGGAAGCACGCGGGCCGTGGCTGCCTTTTCGAGGAATGCAGGGCGCGGCGGATCGAGGGGAATCATGAAAACGAAACCTTCGGGGCTTGGCGCTCGGCGGCGTTGTCCACTTCGAAAAGCTCGGCGGCGGCGAAGTTGAAAATGCCCGCGATGATGTTGGTCGGGAAAACCTCGCGCTTCGTGTTGTAGGCCATCACCGAGTCGTTGTAGGCCTGGCGCGCGAAGGCGACCTTGTTTTCCGTGGAGGTAAGTTCCTCGGTGAGTTGCATCATGTTTTGGTTCGCCTTGAGATCGGGGTAGGCTTCGGCAACAGCGAGAAGTCGGCCCAGCGCACCGGTGAGGCCCGCCTCGGCTCCGGCGAGTTCGCGCATCGCAGAGGGATCGCCGGGATTCGCGGCGGCGCGGCCTCCGGCGGTCTGCGCGAGGTTTCGGGCGGCGGTGACGGCTTCGAGTGTTTTGCTCTCGTGCTGCATGTAGGCCTTCGCGGTTTCAACGAGGTTCGGAATGAGATCGTAGCGGCGCTTGAGTTGGACATCGATTTGCGCGAAGGCGTTTTTGAAGCGGTTTCGCAGGACAACGAGGGCGTTGTATTGGCCGATCACAAAAAGGAGGAGGAGTCCGGCCACGACGGCCAGAACGATCAAAAAGACGACAGAGGCACCCATGTGGCGACTCTCTCCGCGCCTATCTTGGCGCGCAACCCCAAAAACGGGGTTGTCGTGGAAGAAGATCAGGGAGGATTTCGCGCGGCCTGAAGTTCCTCCGCCAGTCGGCGCCAAGCGGAGGCCGCCGCCTGTCGCGCCTCGGCGGGATTTTTGGAGGCAAGCAACCGATCCGCCTTGGCAAAGGCGGTGGAGACTGCGTCGAAATCGGAGGCCGTGCCTCCATAAAGCATGGCCAGGATTTCCGCGATGGCTGCGGGAAGCTGGGCCTGTCGGCCGCTGTCGGCGGCAAGCATCCAGCGGTGGAGTTGGAGCCGTGCGACGACCGCCGGGTCGAAGGACGCCTTGGTTTGCTGGCCGAGAATTTCAAAAGATCTCTCCAAATACGGGAGGGCGCGCTCGCGATCGGCATTGTCCGCTGAATCGAGGAAAAGCCGCATGGCCTGTGAGGCATTCCACGACACCTGGGCCGCCGCGATCGGCGGGAGCCGGAATTCCTCCTGGAAAATCCGGTAGCACGACACAAGCACTGCGCTCGACCGGTGGGCTTGCGCGTTTTCAAACGCCTCACACTCCAAGGCGGCGATGCCGTGGGGACGAAACGCCACCAGCGAAGGAACGCGCGGCCAGAAGACATACCCTGCCACCATCAGCAGCAGGAAAAGCAGCACATTTCTGAAGAGTCTTCGCACAGCAGGATTCTTGGCGTGGACGCCCTGATCGGAAAATCCTTTTCGAACGATATGCGCCCTTCGCCCCATGGCGAC
>CAYOGR010000198.1:0-3029 GCA_964403605.1 uncultured Chthoniobacter sp. | reverse complement strand
CCACCGATCGAATTCCATTGAACCTCGCGCGTAGAGTTTTCCGGATCTGCCTACTGTGCTTGCTGCTCGCCTCCGCTTGCAGCCAGGCGGAACCTCCGAAGCCAGGTGGTTTTTCCAAGGTCGAAATCGATGAGGAGACCCGGGCGGCGGTCGTTTTCGCCACGCAGGAGATTTCCAAAAAAATGAACGAGCCGCTTGAGTTGAAAGCGGTCGCGTCCGCCGAGCGCCAGGTGGTGGCTGGTTTGAATTATCGCCTGGAGCTCGATGTGACCAAAAACAACCGCCCTTTCCGCGTGCGCGCCGTCGTTTGGCGCAAGCTCGACGGCACGATGGAACTCATTTCCTGGAACCCCATTTGACCATGCCCGACAACACCGCCACCGAATCCCCTGGAGCCGCAGCCCCGGCTTCCTCGCCCGCAACAAAAACCGCCACCGCCGATCTCGAAGTGAAGGATGCGAATCTGATCTTCAATTCCGCTTGGAACGAACTCGAGCAGGAGGTCGGCATCGAGGGATTGCGATTCCCGAACGAAGTCGTGTGGCTCAACGGCGCGCCCGGTGCGGGCAAGGGAACCCAGACGCGATTCATCCAGACCTACCGCAGTTTCACGGCTTCGCCGATCGTGGTGAGCGACCTGCTCAAAACCCCGGCGGCCCGCAAGCTGATCGACGCCGGCATGATGGTGGGCGACCGCGAAGTCACGGGGTTGCTCCTTCGCGCCCTGCTCCGGCCTGAAAACCAGACCGGCGTGGTGGTGGATGGCTTTCCCCGCACCAAGGTGCAGGTGCTTTGCCTGCGCCTGCTCCACGACAAACTGAACGAGCTCCGTAACAAATTCCTCGGAACGCCGCTCGCGAGCCAGTTCCGCAAACCCATTTTCCACATCGTCGTTCTGTTCGTGGACGAGGCCGAGTCCGTGCGCCGCCAAATCCTGCGCGGCCAGCGCGCGCGCGCCCACAACGCGGCCGTGGAGGCCTCCGGCGTGGGCGAGATGATCGAGACCCGCGCAACCGACCTTTCCGAGGAAACCGCCCGCAACCGCTACCGCACCTTCAAGGAGCTCACCTACGAGTCGCTGAAAACCCTGCGCGAGGTGTTTTTCTACCACTATGTGAACGCGCACGGCTCGGTGGAGGATGTCCAGCGCCGCATCCAGGACGAACTTCGCTACCAGAGTTCGCTCGAGCTGGATCATTCCACCTACGACCGGATCACCCGCATTCCCATCGCGCGCGAGTTGAGCATCCATGCCCGGCAGGAACTTGTGAACCGCCTCGATTCCTACAACGCCGAGCACCCCGAGTTGTTCGAGCAGGCGATCCAGCTCATCCAGGAAAAATTCATGCCGATCATCCGGCGGCATACGATGTCGGGATGCGCCCACATCAACTCGGAAAGCCCCATCCTTGCCGACCCGCTCGCACTGGGCATGATGATCGATATTTTTGCCGACCGAGGCTATGATGCCGTCATCGACATCCGCCGCTACGAGGTTCCCTGCCGGGTGAACCCCGAGACTTGGGAAATCGAGAGCCGCGAGAAGATCGTCTGGCGTTTCAATGTCAACTTCCCGGGATCGCGCATCCGTCGCGGTTAGATTGCGAGCGTCCGATTGACAGCGGGTGGAAAGCTCCCCATTTTCCCGCGGTGCATTCGTTTTCTTATGTTGATGGCTCGCTGCATTGCGAGGGAGTGAATCTCGGGGAAATCGCGGACCGCTTTGGAACGCCCGCCTATGTGTATTCCGCGAATACCATTCGCGAGAATTACCGCCGGCTCGACACCGCGCTCGCGCCGCTCGACCACCTTGTCTGCTATGCGGTGAAGGCGAACTCGAACCTCGCCGTCCTGCAACTCCTCGCGCGGCTCGGCTCGGGATTCGACATCGTCTCGGGCGGCGAGTTGTTCCGTGTGCTCAAAGCCGGCGCACGCGCCGACCGCTGCACCTTCGCCGGGGTCGGCAAGACCCGCGAGGAAATCGCCTATGCGCTCCGGGAGGGCGTTTACTCCTTCAATGTGGAGAGCGAGGGGGAACTCGAGCGTATCAACGAGGTCGCGGGATCGCTCGGCATGAAGGCGCCGATCGCCATCCGCGTGAACCCGAATGTCGACGCCAAGACGCACAAGTTCATTTCCACCGGCAAAAGCAAAAACAAGTTCGGCATCGGTATCGACCGCGCCCCGGAGGTTTACAAGGTCGCCGCATCACTGCCGCATCTCAAAATCCGTGGCGTCCAGACCCACATTGGCTCGCAAATCCTCGAGGCCGGCCCCTTTGCCGAGGCCGCTGAAAAACTTGCCGACCTCGTGAAACAAATCCACGCCGACCACGGACTCGAGTTCTTCGATTTCGGGGGCGGCATTGGGATTGTTTATGACGAAGCGCTGAAAAGCGGTTCCCCGGATTGGTGGCTCGCCCAGAAGCCCGGCACACGCATCACTCCCGAGGCCTATGCCGCCGCGATCATTCCGATCCTCAAGCCGCTCGGCCTGCGCATTCTTTTCGAGCCCGGCCGCTTTATCGTCGGAAACGCCGGCGCGCTCCTCTCGACCGTCCAGTATGTGAAGGAGACACCCGCGAAGACTTTCACCATTGTGGACGCCGCCATGAATGACCTCATTCGTCCCGCGCTCTACGAGGGCTGGCATGAAATCGTTCCTCTGGCTGAATCCGCGGGCCCGATCAAGCCGATGGATGTCGTGGGGCCCGTTTGTGAAAGCGGGGATTTCTTCGCTCAGGACCGCGAGTTGCCTCCTCTTTATCCTGGAGACCGTCTCGCGATTCTCAGCTCCGGGGCTTATGGATTCGTGATGTCCTCGAACTACAACTCCCGCCCGCTCCTGCCGGAGATTTTGGTCGATGGCTCCGAGGTTCATCTCGCCCGCTCGCGCCAGACGCTTGACGACCTCGTGCAGGGTGAGTCGCTCCTGCCGGGCTGAGATTTAATGGGATGGCGCACCGACGCCTGGAAACAGGGGCGGCTTCGCCGCAAAAGTGGGCGCCGACGGAGCACCGCCCTCCAGTT
>CAYOGR010000197.1:0-3047 GCA_964403605.1 uncultured Chthoniobacter sp. | reverse complement strand
GGCCGCCGGAGATTGAAGCAGGAGTTGCGGCGGGTGGCAACGGAGGCGGAGCCCGCTTGATGTCGAGCAGTCTTCGGCTAGGCTCCCGTTCATGGCACGCAAGAAAACCTCCTCCCTGCCGAAGGCCCTGATTCCAGTCGGTGCCGCGCTTCTGGCGATCGTCGTGCTGGGGTTTTTATTTCTGGGATCCAAGGACAAATCCACCCACCGCACCGTTCCCTCGCTCGATGTCGCGGCCTATTTGGAAAATTCGAACAGCCTTCGCGGGAATGTTTACAAAATCGAGGGCAAGGTTTCCGAATCCCTCGCCTGGTCGCCGGACTCCGGCCGCCTCATCGCGATCGAGGTGGATAACGAGATCATCCCCGTCCTCGTCACTCCCGACTTCAACGACATGAATATCCAAAAGGAGCAGCGCCTCGTGTTTCTCGTGGCCGTTGACGAAAAAGGAATCCTCCGCACCCGCAAGGTGGAAAAATCATGAGCCTCCGAACCGCCATCCCGCTGGCCTTGCTGCTCGCGGCCCTTTCCGCAAACGCCCAAAACAGCCCCCAGTCCCAACCTCCGCGGATGAACGAGGGTTTCATCGGGCGCGATGTTCCGGCCTTCGATCCCGGCAGCGAGGTGATGTCCTACGACGGGAAAATTTGGAACATCAACAACAACCGGCTCCTGCGCGCGCGCTTCGAGAAATACCTGAATGCGCCCCCCGCCACGGGAGAAGCCGATGAGGCCTACCGGCAGACCATCGACCGCATCCTCGACCTCCTCTCTCCCGGCAAAGCCTCGCCGCAAAACATCGAGACCGCGTTTTCCCTTTTGAAAAAAGCCTCGGAATACCGGGACGACGCCAATCTCTGCCGGACGATGTCGGACGCCATCCACTCCGCGCGCAAAAGCCTCGAAACCGTGGCCAAGCTAAAGCGCGACAACGCCGCCCTGGAAAAGGAACTGGGCAAGGCCGAGTGGAACAACCAGATGGCCGCGCAAAACCGGCTCATCACCACCGGGGGCAGCACGAACATCTCCCCCCTGGCGCAGGAAAACATCAAGATCGAGCGCGACGCCCGCATGGCCACGACCCAGCGCAAACTCTCCTCGATCGGGCAAACCATCGAAAACAACAAACTCCGCATGGCATCGATCGAGTTGACGACCAAGGGTCATCTTCAGGCCCTGATCATGCAGTATTTCGCCACGCGGCGCTTCGAGCATGTCCTGATCGCGAACCGCTTCTATCGGGCCATCTACACCGACGGCGACAATTCGATCGAGGTTTACAAAAAAATGGTCGAGTCCCTGCCGGTGAACAAGGACGCGGGCCAGGCGAAGCTCAAGGCGGAGTTCGACCCGCGCGTGTCAGCCTCCCAAGGCGTTCTCGACCAGCAAACCTCCGCCGGAGCAGGAGCGGGCGGCGATGGAACCAATGTCATCATCAACAACAACACCGGCGGCGCAGCGCGCACGGGAAGCTCCTTCGCCGCGAGTGGAGCGAAATTCGGAGTCGAAAACATCGGCGTCGAAAGCCTCACCGGCGGAGCCGCCGTGGCGGCCCAGACGCTCAGCAAGCTCGTGAGTTCCCTCAGCCAGATCGACAGCCTCGCCAGCGAGGCGATCCGCGATGTGAACGAGGGCGTCGAGGCCTACAAATTCCTGCTCGAGCAGGGCGAACTTCAAAGCGCCACCGAGCGACTCGCCGAAACCTTCGCCCTCGGCGAATACATGCCGAGCGTTCGCCTGCTCTCCCGCGAGGACAAGCGCCGCGCCCTCGAATTCACCCGCAAGAGCAACGAACTCCTGGCCGCCCTCGAGGTGAACGATCTCACGCGCGCCGAAAAGCTCGTTCCCGAACTGGAGGGCCTCGCACAGGATTTCGACCCCAGCAAACCGCTCGCGAAGATCGAGACGGCCAAGACAATCAGCGCCATGCACCTCGCCAAGGCCCGCACGGCGGCCGTTTCGGGCGACAAGGCCACGATGGAGTCCGAACTCCGCGCCGCCGCCGAGATTTGGCCACGCAATCCCGCCCTCGCCGAAGTCGGGAACACCATTTTCACCCAGTCTGATGTCCAACAGCAGGCGATGAACGATTTCGACCGCCTTCTTGAACAGAAAAACCATCGTCAGATTTTCGAGGACCGGATGCGCTTCATCGCCGCCTCCGCGCTGTATCCCGAGAAACAAAAACAGCTCGGCGAGGTTTTGGAAAAAATGGCGCTGGTCGAGGCCGCGATTGTGAAGGCGCAGGAGATCGTCAACCGGGGCGATGCCGCCGGGGCCTGGGAAAGCGCCGAGGCCGCGCGGAAGGAATTTCCCGACGACAACAAGCTCAACCAACTCCGCGCCGACCTCACCACGCAGGCCTCGCAATTCGTGCAGGCGATCCACCGCGCCGAGGAATTGGAGAAGAAGGATCTGCCCGGCTCCTCGCTCGCCTGGTATCTCAAGGCCCGCCAAATCTACCCCGCCAGCTCGTTTGCGAAATCCGGCATCGAGCGCCTCGGCGCGAAGGTTCTCCCCGACGCCAAGTAGCCCATGAAGCGCCGGATTCTTCTCGTGGACGGCCACAGCGTCATTTTCGCCTGGCCCGATCTTGCGGAAATGCACCGCCGCAACACCGCCGTCGCCCGCGAAAACCTCGTCCGCCGTTTGACCGGCCTCCAAGACGCGGCGGAATGGGAGGTTGCCGTGGTGTTCGATGGCCGCGGCGCCAAGGCTTCGAGCGAATCCGAACCGAACGGGATTGCGGTTTTCTACTCCAGATCAGGCCAGACCGCCGATGAAATCATCGAGCGACTCGCCGCGAAGTATGCCGCCTCGTGCGAGGTCACCGTCGCCACCGACGACCACATGGAACGCACCACGGTCGAAGCGCTCGGGGGCCTGAGCATTTCGACCGACCAACTCCTCTCCGAAATCAACACCGCCGGAAGCGCCCTGCGAGACCGCATCCAAAACCTCGGAAAGAAAGCCTCCCCGCCACCAGGCAAAACCTCCCGCAAAGACGCGGAGACGCGGAGAAAAAAATGACTGCGAATGGCAGGGGT
>CAYOGR010000196.1:1887-3103 GCA_964403605.1 uncultured Chthoniobacter sp. | reverse complement strand
CTGCGCGGGGTCATCGACCGCGTGATCTTCGAGGTTAAGACGAATTTCTTCGAAGTCGTCCTTAACCGGGCCCTCATCATCGCCAACCAGCAGTCCGTGGATCTCCTCGCCGAGCAGTTGAAGGACCAGCAAAACCGATACGAGGCCGGCACCGTTCCGCGCTTCAATGTGCTCCAAGCGGAAGTCGCTCTCGCCAACGCGAAGCCCCCCTTGATCCAAGCCGAAAACAACTACCGCGTTTCCATGTATCGCCTCGTCCGACTGCTCGGGATGGACTACCCTCCCGGCTCGCCGACCGAAGTGCCCTTCAACATCGTTGGCAGACTCGACTACAACCCCAGGGACTTCAATTCCGACCAGGCCGTTCGCTCCGCGGTGACCCGCAATCCCGAACTCAAGGCCCAGCGCCAGCTCATCCTCGGCGAAGCCGCGCGCGTGAACCGGGAATTCGCCGGCTACCTGCCGCAAATCAACGCCAAGGCCATTCAAACCAACCAGAGCGATTTGCTGACCTCGGATTTGACCAGCATGGTCAATGGCTGGTTTTTCGGTGTCTCCGGATCGTGGGCCGTGTGGGACGGGCTGCTCACCTACGGCAACATGAAAACAGCCAAGGCCCGCTTGGAGCAGGCGAAAATCAACTACGACAACGGCGTTCGCGAGGTCATCCTGCAGGTTCAGCAATCGATTTCCCAAATCCTCGAGGCCAAGGAAACCGTGGACAGCCAGGAGGCCAGCGTGGTGCAGGGCGTGGAGGCCCTGCGACTCGCCCAGGAGCGTCTCGACGCCGGGGCCGGCACCCAGCTCGATGTGCTCAACCAGCAAACCTCCCTGCTCCAGTCCCAGACCTTCCTTCTGCAAGCCTACTACAGCTACATCGTGGGGGTGGCCGAATACGACCGCGCCCTGTCGCTCGACACAAAGTTCCAGGACATCTTCGACGACCCGCTCACCAAGCCGCAGGCGCGCCGTTTCCAGAAAATCAACAATCCCGACCGCCCACAGCCCAAGCTCCCTCGCGCCTACCGCAAGAAGGATCCGTTGGTGCCGATTCTCGAAGCCGCTCCCTCGCCGACACCCGCGAAAAAATCGAAGCCGAAGGACAACTGATGTCCGCGCGCCTGATGGAGGCCCCCAGGGAAACCTTCCCGGCGCTTGATGCGATTCCCCATCTTCGTGCGGGGTTTTTCCTGCGGGTTCCGGAATTGGATCTCCA
>CAYOGR010000196.1:0-1787 GCA_964403605.1 uncultured Chthoniobacter sp. | reverse complement strand
GTCGTCGATGTCGAGTTCAACCCGGCCGAAGGCTCGCTCCCGAAAATCTACGATGCGCTCGAGGTCGCTTTCGAAGTAGGAGGCGTGAATCACAACCTCACTCTCGAAGTCCAGCAGCACCTCGGTGAAAATTGGGTTCGCGCCATCGCAATGAGCTCCACCGAGGGCCTCACCCGCGGCATGGATGTGAAAGCCATGGGCGCTCCGATTTCCGTTCCGGTCGGCGAGGGAGTTCTTGGCCGTATTTTCAATGTCACCGGTGAGCCGACCGATGGCCGCGGCCCCGTGCCCCACGAGAAAAAATATCCCATCCACCGCAAGGCTCCCCCGCTTCTCGAGCAAGACACCAAAGCCCAAATCCTCGAGACGGGCATCAAAGTCATCGATCTCATCTGCCCGTTCACCAAGGGTGGCAAGGTCGGCGCGTTCGGTGGCGCAGGCGTCGGCAAGACCGTCGTCATCATGGAACTCATCAATAACATCGCCAAGGGCCACGGCGGTTACTCCGTTTTCGCCGGCGTCGGCGAGCGCACCCGCGAGGGCAACGACCTCTACGCCGAAATGAGCGAGTCGGGCGTTATTGTCCAAGACGACCTCGCAAAGTCGAAGGTCGCCCTGGTTTACGGCCAGATGAACGAGCCGCCAGGGGCCCGTCTCCGCGTGGCCCTCTCCGCCCTCGCGATGGCGGAGTATTTCCGCGACGAGAAGAACCAGGATGTGCTTCTCTTCATCGACAACATTTTCCGTTTCTCGCAGGCCGGCGCGGAGGTTTCCGCGCTCCTCGGCCGCACGCCGAGCGCCGTGGGCTACCAACCCACCCTCGCCGCCGAAATGGGCGATCTGCAGGAACGCATCACCTCGACCACCAAAGGCTCGATCACCTCGTTCCAAGCGGTCTATGTGCCTGCGGACGATTTGACCGACCCCGCGCCGGCGAACACCTTCGCCCACCTCGATTCAACCATCGTGCTGGAGCGATCGATCGCCGAACTGGGCATCTATCCCGCCGTTGATCCGCTCGCTTCGACCTCGAAGGCGCTCGCTCCCGACATCGTCGGCGAAGAGCACTACAATGTCGCGCGTGGCGTCCAACGCGTTCTTCAGCGCTACAAAGACTTGCAAGACATCATTGCGATTCTTGGCATGGACGAGCTTTCGCCCGAGGACAAACTCACTGTCTATCGCGCCCGCAAAATCCAGCGCTTCCTGTCGCAACCCTTCCATGTTGCCGAAATCTTCACCGGCACCAAGGGCCAGTATGTCTCCACCGCCGAGACCATCCGCGGCTTCAAGGAAATCCTCGAAGGCAAACACGACGATGTTCCCGAAGCCAACTTCTATATGAAGGGTGGCATCGACATGGTGAAGGAAGGCTGACCGCCATGGTGCGTCTCGAAATCGTCACGCCGGAGGCCAAAACCTTCTCGGATAATGTGGACTCCGTTGTGATTCCCGGCGTCGAGGGGGAAATCGGTGTGCTGCCCATGCACGCGCCCTTGATGACCCTTCTCGAGCCCGGCGAACTCCGTGTGATGAAAAACGGCGAGGAAATCCGACTCGCCGTTGGCGAGGGTTTCGTCGAAATCACCCAGGAAAAAATCGCCGTTCTGACCGACATGGCGGTGAAGGAAAGCGACATCGATGAATCCTCCGCCGAAGAAGCCATACGCCGCGCCGAGGAGGCCATGCGCAGCGAGCGAATGAGCGACGAGGAGCAGGCCACCACCAAGGCCGCCCTCATGCGCTCCCTCGCCCTCGTCAAGGTCAAGCGCCGCCGCCAGGTCTGA
>CAYOGR010000195.1:0-3149 GCA_964403605.1 uncultured Chthoniobacter sp. | reverse complement strand
GATCGCATCTCGCCAATCGCCCGCTTCTTGTCAGACCCTGGGGAATCGCACTAGGCTGTGCATTCAATCATACCATACCCATGCACAAACTCGTTCTCATCCGCCACGGCGAAAGCACTTGGAACAAGGAAAATCGATTCACCGGCTGGCACGATGTCGAGCTCAGCGACAAAGGCCGCGCCGAGGCCAAGGCCGCCGGCGAGCTCCTGAAAAAAGAAGGCTTCGTCTTTGACATCGCGTATGTCTCCGTCCTGAAGCGCGCCCTCAACACCCTCTGGGGTGTGCTCACCGAGCTCGATCAGCTCTGGATCCCGATGGAAAAAGACTGGCGCCTGAACGAACGCCACTACGGCGCGCTGCAGGGCCTCAACAAAGCCGAGACCGCCGCCAAGTTCGGCGACGAGCAAGTCCTCGTTTGGCGCCGCAGCTATGACATCCCGCCTCCTGCCTTGGAAAAATCCGACGAGCGCTGGCCCGGTCACGATCCCCGCTACGCCGGCATCCCCGAGGATCAACTCCCGCTCACCGAGTGCCTCAAAGACACCGTCGATCGCTTCCTCCCGCTCTGGCACGAAAAAATCGCCCCCACCGTGAATTCCGGAAAACGCGTTATCATCGCCGCCCACGGCAACACCCTCCGCGCCCTCGTCAAACATCTCGACAACCTCACTGAAGAGCAGGTGTTGAAACTCAACATCCCCACCGGCATCCCGCTTGTTTACGAACTTGATGCCGACCTCAAGCCGGTGAAGAGCTACTATCTCGGCGATCAGGATGCCATCGCCGCCGCGATGAACGCCGTCGCCAACCAAGGCAAGGCTAAGTAGACGGCCGCCCCGAATATTTTCGGGCGCGAATCCCTCCGCCGACTCCGGAATTCCACCGATGCGTGATCTTTTTTTCTGGTTTGTCGCCGGGGAGGAAAGTGGTGACGCGCGGGCCTTCGAGGTCATGCGCGCCATCCGCGAATTGCACCCCTCGATCCGTTTCGGGGGAGCCGGCGGGGAGCGGATGGGATCGCTATGCGAGGGGTCGTTTGACAATTGGATCCAGCGCGCGGCGGTCGTCGGCTTGTGGGATGTCCTCAAAAACTACGGCTATTTCCGAGGCAAGTTCGAGGCGGGCCTTCGCGCGATCCTGACGGGAAAACCCGACGCGGTGGTGCTGGTGGACTATCCCGGCTTCAACCTGCGTCTTGCCAAGGCCCTGCGCACGCGGGGCTATCCCGGCAGGATTCTTTACTACATCAGCCCGCAGGTTTGGGCCTGGAACCGCGCTCGCATCCCGCGCATGGCGAAAATTCTCGATCTGATGATCTGCGTCTTTCCCTTCGAGGCGCCGATGTATGAGGCGAGCGGCCTTCACACCGTTTTCACCGGGCACCCGCTTCTGGAGGCCCTCGCCGCGCAGTCGGGCGTTCTGCCGCGCGAGGAAAATCTGCTCGGTCTCTTCCCGGGAAGCCGGGAGCGCGAGGTGAAGCGGAATTTTCCCGCCATGCTGGGGGCCGCGCGGATCGTGGCCGAAAAAAATCCCGCAATCCGCTTCGAGGCGGCGGCCGCCGGGCCCGAGCGGGCCGCGATGATGCGGCGGCTTGCGGAGGGGTTCCCCGTCACGATCGGCGAGGGCAATGCCCACAGCCTCATGCAGCGCGCCACCGCCGGCCTTGTGTGCTCCGGCACGGCGACGCTGGAAGCCGCGTTTTTCGGTTTGCCCTACGCGCTCGTTTACAAAACCGCCTGGCTGACCTTCGAGGTCGGCCGCCGCGTGGTGGATGTCAACGCCCTCGGAATCGTCAACATCCTCCACAATTATCTCGTGAACCCGCCGCCCGATCCGCGGTTGCCTGCGGCCGCCGCGCCGCATGTGGTGAGGGAATTCATCCAGGGCGATGCCACTCCCGAGGCCCTGGCTTCGGAGGCGCTGAGGCTCCTCGGCGACGCCGCCGAGAGGGAGAAATTGGCGGAAAAGCTCGCCGGCATCGTCTCCACACTCCGCGCCAAAGGGGCTGCACGGCGCGCGGCGAAGGCCTTGCTGGACGCCGCCACCGCCCCTGGGCCATCCTCCCCGCCATGAGCGAGGAATTTCCCAAAAACCGTCTCGAGTCGATCTGGGCCCCGTGGCGTGTCGAGTATTTCCGGGCCGAACACCAAAGCGGGGTCGATTTTTTATCCGAGGCCGCGAAATCGACCGATGACGCCGGGCATTTGGTGGTGAAGCGGCTGGGCACGGCGTTTCTGATCATGAACAAATACCCCTATGCGGCCGGTCACCTCATGGCGGTGCCGTTGCGAAAGGTGGTGAAAATGTCGGAAGTCACCGACGCCGAGGTGCTCGATCTGTGGAGGCTCGCGATCCATGCCCAGCGTTTGCTGGCCGAGGCCGTGAAGGCGCAGGGTTTCAATGTCGGCTGGAACCTCGGCAAGGTCGCCGGCGCGGGGGTCGAGGACCATTTGCATGTTCACATTGTCCCTCGCTGGGCGGGCGACTCGAATTTCATCGCCACCATCGGCGCGACGCGGGTGATTCCGGAGGGGTTGCGGCCGCTTTACGACCGCTTTCTGGAAATCCAGTCCCGCCTCGACCCGGTGGATTAAGACATTGCCAAGCCGTGTCGCGCGGGTATCAGTATCGATACCCGCTTTCCGGGGGCATAGCTCAACGGTTAGAGCAGGCGGCTCATAACCGCTTGGTTGTCGGTTCGAATCCGGCTGCCCCCAATTTTCTCCAAGATTGCGAGGATAACTTCTTGTGCGGTTGCTTGATCACCGTGTAGTTTTTTTCATCCTGCAACGGGCAGTTAGCTCAGCGGTAGAGCGGTAGTTTTACACACTATTGGTCGGGGGTTCGATCCCCTCACTGCCCATTTCCCGCGATCAGCGCGCGGTTTAACCCAAAGTATAACGCCCAAAAAAATACCAAATTTTTTGGGTAGAGGGGTTGACAATTGGTGCGCACTTATTCACAAACGCGCATCTCAACGGTCCTATCCATGGTTCCGCACACCCCTAGATTCAATTTTCAAACGGACATCCGAAAATATGGAGCGGTGGTTTTTGGATGTATGGCGACATTCACGCTATCGGCCCAAGCGACCGCCCAAACCGTATTGACGGTGAAAGAGGCGGAGTATCGTTCGCGCTGGGCCGGCA
>CAYOGR010000194.1:0-3190 GCA_964403605.1 uncultured Chthoniobacter sp. | reverse complement strand
GGGCGCTGCCGCGCCATTGTCAAAAAGCATACAGCCGTTGGTATAACGCCTCAAGGGCGGTGAGTTCGGAGAGGTTCGGCAAGTGGAGTGGCGGAACTCAGCCGACGAACGGCTGGGCTCCAATGGTTCCCCGGAGGCTTTCCACATAGCCCGGCGCCCCGACCTCGCGCAGTTTTTCCGAGGCGGCGGCGAGCCGGGCGGGCAGGCCGAGGCGTTGGGAGGTCTCCTCGTTCCGGGGACGATTGATGAACGCCCCCAGATTTTTGACATGCCTCCCCCAGATTTCTCGATCGACAGCCACCGCGGCTTCCAGGCGCTCGCGATACCAGTCGCTGGCCAGGGCTTGGTCGGGATCGAACAATTCACGCACGGCGGGATCGTTGAGACCTTGGCCCTCGAAATGGCCGTCGCGCATGATGTGCAAAAGGGCGCGCAGCGGAGGGCAGGCCAAATCGATCCCCCCGTCGGCGAAATACGCCTCGGCGACCGATCGCTGGGTCTCGACGATATTGTCCATTCCGTCGGCGAAGGCGGCAAGATCCTGCATCTCGGGACGCAGCAGGTCTTTGGTGAAAATGCGGTGCGGATAGTTGAAAACGCGTGCGAGGAACATCCGGACGAACACCTCGGTGATGCGCCAGCCCAGACGGCTCGAAGGAAGAATGCGGCCCTCGAACTCGATGTCGGGCACGCGCTCCAGGCAGCCATGCTCGATGAGGTATGCAGGAAGCCGTTCGGCAGGCGTCATGCGCGACCACACCTCGGGAACGAGCAGGCTCACATCGTGATCCACCCGCATCTTGGGTCCGATATGGCCGGCGGCGGTGAGGAAAACCGGTTGCCGCGTGAGGAGGTGCGCTACGAGCGCGGCGTTGAGATCGATGATTGGAGGGAGGGCATTGAAAGGCCCTTTCGTCAGCGCGCCCTCGCTTCCCGCCCCGGTTGTGGAGGGGGATTTGCCGGTGAGAGAGCAAATGTATTCCAGAAACAGTTCGGGCAGCTCGAGGTGGTGGATGGGATTGAAAACCGCGAGGGATCGAATGCCTTTCTCCGCGGGGTTGTTGCGGCGACCGGGCAGAATGGCATTGATCGGGGTGTAGAGCGGATCGGCGGCGGAAATGCGCTGGAGCAGCCTGCGGGTCAATGTGGCAAGATAGGCGTCAACCGGCCGAACGAGATCCTGGCGGATCTGCAAGTAGCGCGGGTTTTTGGTCGGCTTGCCATCCACGAGGCGCGGCGAGGACGAGCACACGAAGAAGCGCGGCGACTCCCCGCCATCGAGCGCGGCGCGTATCGCCCCCTGCATGGGCTGCGTGAATTTCGAGAAGACCACGGCGTCCTCGTAGATTTCCCGCACCTGCGCGGGATCAAGCGGTTGGTAGTTCGAGAAAAAATTTCCCGGTTTGGAGAAATCGCTTTCGGTTTGTTTGTCGTAGCCGGGATGAATGGCGTCGTCGGGACGCTGGAAAAGACGGAATTCGCAGTTCTCGGCGAATTTCACGGAACGGCCGGGAGCCTCCGCTGGCGCGTTCGCAAGCGCGGACAGCGGCACCACCACCGAGGCGGTGATGTCGTCTTCCATCTGCAACTTCGCGGCGGGGGAAAAATCCTGTCGCAGGCTGAAGACGCGCCAGGATCCGTCGGGCTCGAAGCCCACCCGCAGGAAATCCGTGGAGAGGTGTTTGCTTTGAAATTTGAGCTCATGCCCGGGGCGGCCATTGACGGAATCCACCGCGAAGCGCGAGCGCCAGTCGTCCCCTTGACCGGCGTTGTGAAAACGCTTCACCACGAAAAGGAGTTCCTTCACATGCTGAGGCACGGAGTCGAGCCAGGCATTGTATTCGTCGGAGAATTCCGCCGGGGACGGCGTGAAAAGTTTGATCACCGAGCCGAGGGAACGCTCGGCGCTGAGCACCGGGCGGAGGTCCTTGCCGTTGCGCGCGGGATCGCGGAAGCGGTTTGAGTAGTCGCGGGCGAGGAGTTCCCCGACTTGGTCGAAGTCGGCATGGAAATCCGACACATAGACCGGCCCTTGGATGATCGCATCCGCAATCGATTTCGAGATTTCGGATTTTCCGCCGCCCGAGACGGTGCAGGGCTTGTGGCAAAACACCGCATCCGCCCGAGTGCCGACGAGCCGCCAGCGCCGGTCGCCCTCGTTGCGGTGGAGGTGGATTCGATAGCCCGACGGGCGAATGTAAAAACGGCCGGGGAGGAGCTTCAATGCCTGCTCCACTCCGGCGGCATCGGTCCACGAGACCCGCAGGCTTTGCAGGCTCACCTTCGCCTCGGTGGGAATGTAGAAAATCTCGGGATGGTTTTTATCCACCGCGTAGCCGCCCGGCTTCAACTCAATCGCCTCGGGCAGCAGCCTGGCGGCCTCCTCCAGCGTATGGCCATGGTGGCGCACATGGAGGGAGCCGTCGAATTCCTCGCCGAGGTCATAGGCGGCGAAAACCAGCGCGCCGCCCGCGTGCTCCTCCTCCGCTCGGCCGAGAAGATTCGCGGCGAAACCGATCTGGGTTTTCACCTCCTTTTTGCAGTAGCCGAAATAGTTGTCGGCGATGAGCGTGACGATCACGCCGGATTTGTCGCGGGCGGTGAGCTTGAAGGCCGAGCCGTCGTTGTAGAGTTCGTCCTCGTTTTTCCAGCACATGCCGTCGCGGCGCTGGCGTTCCGTGGCGCGGTCCCATGGCGGCAGGCCCGCCTGGCGCTTGGTGACGCGGGTGAGGTGCGGAGCGAGGATCACACAACCCGTGTGGCCGCTCCAGTGCTCGGCATCCAGCCCGGCGTCGTTCTGCGGCAGGAAGGGATCCCCGGCGTTTCCGAAGATGCTTTCGACGAAGTCGAGGTTGCTCACAAGGTTTCCCGGCGCGAAAAAACGAATTTCCATGCGCTTCTCCGGCGTGAACCCGGGAACAGCCGGGCAAACCAGAGGACGGAGCAACAAAGAAACCATGCACGCCGCCTCCTCGCTCCGGCCCGCAGTGAAGGGCAGGCGCATCAGGTCGCGCGGCGGCGCGAGCGCGATCTCCAGCATCGCCGCGAAAGTCGCCACGGGAACGGCTTTCTTGTCGTTGGGAATCGGCAATCCCCCCTCGGCGATGTGAAAGACGCCCTGCGTGGTGCGGCGATCCTTGGCGGGATTATGCAGCACGCCTTGTCGCACGCGGTAACTGCTGACGATGTC
>CAYOGR010000193.1:0-3195 GCA_964403605.1 uncultured Chthoniobacter sp. | reverse complement strand
TGCCATCGGTGGTTCAATAATATTCTTTAGAATGATGTAAAATTTCAATTAGGAGTGGTCCAGTATCCGCGTTTCAATGCGGCGGAGTTTTACCTTTTTTTGGAGAAAGTTACTGCGGGAAAGTTGATGCAGATCGAAGAATGTCGCGGACAATGTTTCTTTCAAAAATGCTTCCGATCAAAGAATTTTGCGATGGATCGAGAATTTACTCAATCATCGCGTAAAAATACTCAACGAGTTTTTAAAAACCTAAGAAAAAACTATTTTGCCGGTTTTTCGTCGAGGCCGAGGTAGCTGAAGACCAGGCTGAATATAAATGTTTGCAGACCAATGGAAATGAGGGTGCGGCCAGCGATCACGGGGCGGGTGTTTGCGAGCGGATCGAGGTCGCCAAAGCCTCGGGCGGCCCAGTCGGCTAAGGTGATGCCGATAAGCGCGATGCCGACGAGGGTTATGGCCAAGCCAAAGAGCAGGCCTTTTTCCAAGGTAAAAAATCCGAATGCCCTGGAGAGGATGTGGTTCGGTGGAAGAAAGCCGCGTGTGTAGGCGAAGATTCGGACGAAGCAGGCGAGTAGAATCATTTGGTAGCCGAAAAGAAGGGCGATTCCGGCGATGTCGAGCGAGTTGAGATCGAAGCGGATGCCGGCAAGTGTGATCGGGCCTGTCAGAAGACGGGCGAAAACCACCGAGCTAAATGCAAAAAGAAAAATGCCGGGGTAGAGGAGCAGCCATCGTGGGGAGAAAAGAAGCATGAAGCGGAGGTGGCGCCACCCGTCGCGCCAACTGCGCAGATGCGGAGGTCGCGAGCGGCCGTCCTTGTGCAGCGTGATGGGGACTTCCTCGATGCGGATGCCGCGCAGGGAGGCTTTGATGACCATCTCGCTGGCGAATTCCATGCCGGTGGTGCGGAGGTCCATTTTACGGAAGGCATCCTTGGTGAGGGCGCGCAGGCCGCAGTGGAAATCGTGGGCGGGGCAGCGGAAGAGGAGGCGGCCGATAAATGTAAGCGCAGGGTTGCCAATCCAGCGGTGTTTCCACGGCATGGCACCGGGGATGATTTTCCCGCCGCCGCCGGGCATGCGGCAGCCCATGACGAGCCCGGCACCGGCGCGGAGCTTTTCGATAAAGGGTTGGATTTCGGCGAAGTCGTAGCTGCGGTCCGAATCGCCCATGATGAGGAATTTTCCATGGGCGGCCTCCATGCCGTGGCGAAGGGCGTTGCCGTAGCCTTTCTCGGGGACATCCACAACACGCGCGCCCAGTTTGCGTGCGATGTCTTGGGAGCCGTCGGTGCTGCCGTTGTCGGCGATCAGGATTTCCCCTTCCACGCCCGCTGTGGAGAGTCCGCGCCGAGCAGCCGCGATGCAGTCCGCGAGAGTCTCGGCCTCGTTGAGGCAGGGCATGATGATGGTGACTTCGATCATTTTAGAAATTGCTTTCGACCTCGGTGCTTTCTGCGACCTCTGGTTTTAATTTAAATGGTTGAGGTATTACCGCGACTCGGCAGCTTGCAAAACAGCATCGGCTTGGGCGTTCGCTCCGAGTTGGCGGAGGATTTGGGCGAAGTTCTGGCAATTTTGCCTTCGGACTTCGGGCGGGGCATCTTTGGTGGCGGCGAGGACTTGGTCCTTGGCTTCATCAAAGCGCTTTTGATCCAAATACAACTGGGCGAGTTCAAAGCGAACGGGCGCGGCTCCGGGAGATCTGTCCAAGAGGCCCTTGAGCATGATTTCTGCGGCGAATGGGTTTCCCTCTTGAATTCTTGTGAATTGAGCCAAGTGGAATCTGGCTTCATCCTGCGACTGATTCGGAACCACTTCCAGCAGGAGAATATCCTGCCCGAGGGCATTGGTTAAAAAGTTTTTAGGGTAGGGAATGGGCCGAGCCCACCTCGGGATCGACTTTTTAAAAAGTGCCTTTTGACCGAATGAATTTTCCAAGGACAGGCCCGGAACAGGATTTGGGTAAATAATTTGGAAATAGGGCCCGATGAAATTTTCCCATGTCATTAAGTAAACATGCGTGACGCCGTGTTTTTGCAGCATCGCCAAAGCTTCCTCGTCTGATTGGGCATTCAGCAGTTGAGCAGCTGTTTTCAGCCCATCGACATTTTCCCAGTATAAAGTTCCGATTGTCTTAAAACCGCCCAAGGTGGAGAGAAGGCAGGAACTATTTGGGCTGCTTAGTAATGTGACTGGCTTGCCATTTGAATTTTGAAGGATGGTTTTGGCGACATCGCGGTGCAGGAGCGCGAGGAGTTGGCCAGCTCCGACCTCGATGTTGTTCTTGCTCGAGTATTGCTTCCAGAAAGGCAAAACCATTCCTCGAATCGTATCGACAGAGAAAAAATAAGCAGCCGCCACGAGGACGACTGCGGCAATGCTTCTGGCTTGGGGTAACGGGGGGATCAATCGCCAGAGTTGTGGAACCACCAAGCCGGCGAGGGCGATGTAAAGAGGGCCATTTAACATTCCCCAACGAACTTGGTAGAACTGCATCGCGGTAATCATCAGGATCGGGATGCAGAGAAATACAAGAATCGCCTTGGAGCCTCCATCCACACGGCGAGTAAACGAAAGGGCCAAAGCCAGTAGAATAAATACGGGGAAATAGCCGAAGGCCACCTTCCAAGTGATCGCGCCCATATTGATCCGGGTCACGAGCGGGAGGAGTTCGGCGATATTTTTCCAAAGTCCAGCCATAAAAGCGTCCCCCGGGATGTAAACCGCAGGACCGCCGAGCAGAATGGTGGCTGGTAGGGCGGTGCAGGCCAGAATCGGCAGGATAAGTTTTTTCCAAGGAAAGAGGGAGCCTTTTTCCGCCACCAGCCAGCCGCATATAGTATAAATCATCCATCCCCCGCCTACCCAGGCCAAACCGTAGAAGGGGTGATTAACCTCCAGACGGATGCCGAAATTGTTCGGAAAATATTCGAGAAGGTAGAAGGCCAGCGATCCTCCGCCTCCCCAGATCGCCCAGGTTCGCCAAAGGGAAGCTTCAAAAACACAGCCGGATTTTTCGGCATCGCGGCGGAAAAGGAGCGTTGTGACAATCGCGGCCAAGCCGATGCCGCATAAAACCATCGCCGTGGAGAAGGCGCTGATCCAAAGACCGGCCGCTCCGCAGATGGCCGAAAAAATCATTCCGTGCCGTGCTTGATTGAGCGAGCGCGGGGGAAGGAAGGCCGCGCCGTCG
>CAYOGR010000192.1:0-3208 GCA_964403605.1 uncultured Chthoniobacter sp. | reverse complement strand
GCACGAACACCCCAAAAATCCTCCCGCAGGATGCGGAGAAAAACTCGCGGTCCCGTTCGGCTTCGGACTTGGCTACACCGAGTGGACCTACGCCACACCGACCCCCCACCCTTCGTTTCTCGGACACCAAACGGGCCAACCGTAAAGTGTTTTACGCTTTCATCGATTGACGGGTTTAGAAGCCAGAGACAGAGTCGCGGCCCTATGCGCATCCTTTTTCTTGCTTCCGCCCTGATTCTTTCTGCAAGTCGATTCTGCGAGGCCGACACTCCATTCACTTCGGCCACATCTCCCGAGAATGCCACTCTGAAGGTCATTCGCGACGGCGAACCTTACGCCTCTGTTGAGTATTACGATTGGGGTGCCGACTGGAGTGGTGTTGTGCGCAAGGCACAGACGGAGGAGGGCGACAAGGAAGTGCGGTTCACCTACAACAACACGCTGCAGAAATCCAACACGCCGTTCAAGGTCGAGGGTTCCTGGAAGCAGACCGGCCCGGATTCGCTCCGTTTTGAAGCGGTTTTGACCCCGGAGGGCACCGCACCACTCACCATGGCGCAATTCAGCCTGAGTCTTGGCGAAACTTTTCATGGCCGCGAGGCCACGGTGGTGAGCGCGGACGGAACCCGCACAAAATCGCCGATTCCTTTTGGCATGGGAACGCTTGGCGCGGCGGTCAAAGAGCTTTTGCTGCCGGATGCCGGCGGAAATGTCCTGACGCTGACCTTCGATGCCCCGACTTTTGTGTCCATGGACAGGAATGCGCGTTTGGTCTTGGTGGCCGAAAACATGGAGGCCGGTAAAACCTACCCTTTGGCATTCACGCTCAAGCTCCCGGGCCCGACGGGCTTTTATCCCGGCCCGAAGTCCGTCCCTCCCTCGACCGAAGGTTGGTATGAATTCACCGGGGCCAGCCCGATTCCGGCGGAGAGCGAGTGGAATATGAGCCACTGGATCGAGAAGCCGGCGGGCAAGCACGGCCGCATTGCGAGCAAGGACGACAAGCTGACCTACAATGGCAAACCCATCAAGCTTTGGGGCGTTAATGTCTCCTACAGCGCCTGTGCGCCAGAGAAGGACCTCGCCACCCGTCGCGCGGATTTCTATGCCGCGCTCGGTATCAACTCGGTGCGCTTGCACAAATACGCCGACGGCTTCGGCTGGGCAGGTATCCAAACCAAGGAAAGCGCGGCGGATCTCGATCCGGCGGAACTCGACAAGATGGATTTTTTCGTGTCCGAACTCAAGGAGCGCGGCATCTATGTGAAGCTCTCCCCGGTTTTCATTATCAAACCCGGTCCTGGCGACCGCAAGGTGATCCCCTTTCTGGATGAACTTGGCCCGATGCAGGGTGATCGTGTCGATCCCAAGCACGGCAGCCTTTACCTCTCGACCGAACTTCAGGATCTCCTCATCGCACAAATTAAGCGCCTGCTCACCCATCAAAACCCCTACACCAATCTGACCTACGCCGCAGATCCTGCCGTGGCCTACTTCGAACTCTACAACGAGGACAGCGCTCTCTTCGGCGGTGTGTCAGGGGTCATGGCCAAATCCCCAACCCTCCGTGCCCGTGCCGGAAAAATGTTTGCCGAGTGGTTGAAAAAGAAATACCCGAGCGAGGAGGATTTTCTGGCTGCCTGGGGCAAGGAATCGCTCAATTGCAGCATCTTGGTCAATCAGGGCCTGCCCACGGATGAAAGCTGGGCGGCCGACCGGATCTATCCGGCGGGCAATCCTTGGTTTTTCGATCCCGACAACTTGAATGGCTCTCAGAAGCCCTTCAAGCGGCGTCTCCTCGACACGATGGCGTTTCTCTATGACCTTCAAAATCAAGTCTACGCGCGCTTGACCAAGGCCGTCCGCGAGACGGGTTACGAGGGCGAGATCATCGCCTCCAACTGGCAGGCCGGACGCGCCATGAGCCATTTTTACAACCTCTCTTCGGATGCCATGATCGGGACTATCGACCGGCACAACTATTTCGGCGACGGCGGGACTTTCTTTTTCAGCAGCAGCTCCATGAGTGCGTCGCCCGGCGGAGGCTCTCTCAGCTCCTCGCTCCAGCAGGTCAATAACCGTCCGTTCATGCTCTCCGAGTGGATCCATGTGTATCCCAACGAATGGGGTGTGGAAGGGCCCGCAATCATGGGGGCCTACGGGATGGGGCTTCAAGGATGGGATGTCTCCTACCCGTTCCAAAATCGTGATGATGGCACCTTTGCCAAGGCCGTCGGCCTGTCGCCGTGGGATGTCGTCGCCCCGCAGTTCCTCGGTATCTTTCCTGCGGTATCCCGTCAGGTCCTTCGCGGGGATGTGAAGGAATCCGATGTCGTCCATACCCGGAATGTGAACATCGCCTCGCTCGACCAGGAAAATGTCGGCTTCGATGACAAGGTCACCCAACAGTGGGACATCAAAACCTTTGATTCCGATGTCTTCCCCACACGGGCACTGGCCGCCGCCCGCGGCGTTGTCCGGTTCACCGATTCTTTCGAGCCGACACAATCCTTCGACCTTGCGCCCTACGAAAAAGACGGCGCCATCACCGCCAGCACCGGCCAACTCCGCTGGGTGGCGGGGAAGACGCCACAGGATGGGCACATCGAAATCAATACCCCCGGCACCCAGGCCGTCGTCGGCTTTGCCAAGGGCCTCACCGCGAAACTCGCCGATGCCACGATCACGCCCGCCAGTCGGTTTGGCGCGATCTACCTGAGCGCCCAATCCCAGAACGGCACGCTCGCGAAGGACTCCGGCGTGCTCATCACCGCGATCTCCCGCGCGCGCAACCGGGATGCCGTTATTGCCGGAGACAACTTCCTTTTCGAATCCGGGATCAACCGGAAAGTGTGGCCTCCGACCGGCACCGTCGTCATGGAACCCGTAGTTGCCGAAATCGCCCTGCGCCGTTCCGGAACCCCGACCGTCCATATCCTCGACCACAACGGCGTCAAAACCGGCAAGACAGTTCCAGTGAAAAACGGCAAACTCCACATCGACACCGCCCGCGACCAAACGCCCTTTTACCTCATCACTTGGTAGCCTGAAAGAGGAAGGATTTGATCGGTGGCTACCACCATCAGGCCCGAATCCGGCTTTGAAAAAAAATCGTTTAGTGCGGCAAAACTTGCGCCTCGTGGTGGCGAGAACATGACGGAGCCACACAAATCGATACATCCCAGCGGCGGACGATCAGGCTACCAAT
>CAYOGR010000191.1:0-3245 GCA_964403605.1 uncultured Chthoniobacter sp. | reverse complement strand
GCTCCTGAGGTAGGATTCGAACCTACGACCAATCGGTTAACAGCCGACCGCTCTACCACTGAGCTACTCAGGATTCAAAAAGGGACGGAAATAGAACCCGCTCGCGCGGGCGATTTCAAGAGGAAATTTATTTTGGTCTCGGCAAAGTGCACACGAGAAGGCTGGCGCTGGCTTCCACAGGGGCCACTTCGAGCCCATCCGCAGCAGCGGGTATCAGGAAAAACTCAGCGGGATTGAATTTGCGACCCCCACAGAGGACTGGCCGGTCGATCGAGACCGCCAGAGCGAACGCCCCTTCAGGTCGAAGATCGCGCCTGCTTTGGAGCGAAGTTTTTTCGACATGGAAATATTCGCAGTCGGCCACCAGCGGGTCGGCTGCGGTTTTCACCGGCGGCTCGAAATCATGGAAGTCGATCGAGGTCATGGATTCGGAGATGTGGAGCGCGCGGGGTTTGCCGTCCAGGCCGGCGCGATTCCAATCGAACACCCGGTAGGTTGTGTCGCTGTTTTGCTGGATCTCGATAATGACATTTCCCGCGCCGATGGCGTGGAGCCTGCCGCTGGGAATGAAAATGCTCTCCCCGGAACAAACAGCGATTTCATGCAGGGCGGATTCCACGCCGCCGGTCTGGAGGAGTTTTTGAAAATCCCCGCGCGTGACTCCGTTTTTGAGCCCGGCGTAAATCGACGCGTCCTCTGTGCATTCGAGGAAATACCAGACCTCGGTTTTGGGCTCTCCGCCGAGTTCAGAGGCCATGTGGGCGGGTGGATGGACTTGAACCGAGAGTTTGTCCGAGGCGTCGAGGAGCTTCACCAAAACGGGAAACCTCGGTGCGGGATGAGCCACATAAGGCCGCCCGAAAACCCTCTCGCGATCGTGGAGCCAAAGGTCGTTGAGGGTTTTGCCGGCAAACTCTCCGGAGACCACCACGCTCTGCGCGTCCTCGCGGTCCACCAACTCCCACAGCTCTCCGATCGGCACGCCGGGCGGAAGTTTTTTTCCAAATCGCTCAAGACGGCGTCCACCCCAGACGCGCTCCATGGCAATCGGCTCGAAAAAAATCGGATCACGCATCCCGCCACCATCCCAAGCACTGCGGCCCGGAGGCAATGGAATTTTCCAGTTGTTGGGATTGAGAAATCCCCCGCCACCGGCATAGTGGCTGCCACTGGATTCACAATGCGAATCGCCCGATGGTTCATTTATGGTCTGCCTGCCGCCCTGTTGCTTTTGCTCGGGTTGTCGTTTTGGAACGCCTCGCGGCTTACGACGGATAAAAAAAACGAGATGTCGCTTGGCCTGCTGGGCGAACCTTCCACGCTGAATCCCATCCAGCAGGCGGACAGTGCTGCATCGCAAGTGGCAGGATCGATCTTCAACGGCCTTCTCAAATACAGCCCCGACCTCGAAATCATCGGCGACCTCGCCCAAAGCTGGACGCTTCACCAGACGACGACTTTCGTATTCCGCGATGGGCCGAGCGCCGAAGCCGCCGCCGGGATTTTGCAAAAAGCCAAGGAGGAATGGTCCGCCTGGTCGCTTGAGGAGGTTTCGACTCGCGGCCGGGAGTTGATTTTGCAGCTCCGCGATCCGGGTCTCGATGCCTCGAAAAAAATCCGAGCCCTTCTCGATTCCAGCACCCTCGCCCCGCTGGCAAACCTCCGAGTGGAAACCAAGGGCAACGCCCGCGATCTCCTCCCGGCCTTGCGGCAGGCGCTGCCCAGTGGCGCGATTCTTCGCGAGTGGATCGAGAGTGGCATGGCGTTTGAGATTACCGCCGATCCCGGCCTGAAGACCGATATCGAATCCTGGCTCGCGGCGAACGGAGGAGGAACTGTCCTTGTCGGCGACCCTGTCGAATTTCTCGCCGAGCCCGAGGTGCTTTTCACTCTCCGCCCGAATGTCCGGTGGCATGACGGCGCGCCGCTTACCTCCCGCGACGCCGCATTCACCTATGCGGCGATTATGGACGACCTCACCGCCTCGCCGCGCAAGCCCGATTTCGATTTGATCCTCCGGGTGGAAACGCCGGACGACCTCAGCTTTCGCGTCGTTTACCGCAAACCCTACTCTCCCGCGCTGGAGAGTTGGATGATTCCGCTCCTGCCCGCGCACCTGCTCGAGGGCAAGCCACAGGACTGGTGGGTCAAAAATTTCAACCGCGCTCCGATTGGCACCGGGCCGTTCCGATTCGCCGAGTGGAAGACAAACGAGTTCATCCGCGTGTCCCGCAATCCGGATTACTTCCATGCGCCCGGGCCGTGGTTGGACGGGATCGTTTACCGCTTCATGCCCGACCAACTTACCCTGCGCCTGGCCTTCGAAACGCGCCAGGTCGATTTTTGGGGCGCCGAGCCCTGGACTGTCACGGCGTTCGTCGGCGACCCGCGGTTCGAGGTCTTCACCAGCCCCTCCAGCAGCTACACCTACATCGGCTGGAATCTCCAGCGCCCCTTGTTCCAGGATCCCCTCGTCCGCCGCGCCCTCGCCCATGCAGTCGATATCCCCTCGATGGTTCGATACATCCTTTACGGTCACGGACTCCAGAGCACCGGCATCTTCACGCCGCAGATGTGGTTTTTCGATCCCTCGATCACTCCCCTCGCCCACGATCCTGAAAAAGCCCGCCAACTCCTCGCCGAGGCTGGCTGGAAGCCCGGCCCGGATGGAATCCTCCAAAAAAACGGCGAGCGATTTTCCTTCACCCTCATCACGAACAACGGCAACGAAGTGCGCCGCGACATTGCCACCCTCGCCCAGGACGGCCTGAAAAAACTCGGCATCGAGGTGAAGGTCGAACTTTACGAGTGGGCCGTATTTTTAAAAAACCACATCAACAAGCGAAACTTCGACGCCATGGTTCTCGGTTGGTCGCTCGGCAACAGTTACGACCAGTTTCAGATCTGGCACTCCTCGCAGGCAAACCCCGAGCAACTCAATGTCGTGGGGTATAAAAACCCGAAGGTCGATGGCCTGCTTGACGACATTCGCCAGGAATACAATCGCGAGAAAATCATCCAGATGGCCGGCGAACTCCAGCGCACCATTTATGAGAACCAGCCCTACCTCTTCCTCTATGTCCCCGAGGGAACCAGCGTCATGTGGAAGGACGCCTACCGTATCCGGCGTCCCGATGGCCGCGGAGGTTGGATCGACTCGCCGGTCGAAATGACCAAGGCCGGTTGGTCGTATTGGTCCGATTGGTTCTACCGACCCGAATTAGCGGATCGCCTGCCGGAGTAAA
>CAYOGR010000190.1:0-3313 GCA_964403605.1 uncultured Chthoniobacter sp. | reverse complement strand
TCTGATCCTCCATGGCCGAGTTCGCCTACAAAGCCACCGACTCCTCGGGCTCCCAGACCACCGGACGCCTCACGGCCCACTCGCGTGGCGAAGCCTACCGCCTCCTTCGCGAGCGGGGTCTCCAGCCTGTCAGCGTCTCCAGTGCGGACGGCACCCCGGGTTCCTCGAAAAAACCGGTTTCTGCGGGCAATGAACCCCTGCCACGCCTGAATACGACCCAGCTTTTGTATTTCACCGAGGAACTCGCCGAACTCCTCGAAGCCGGCCTGAAGCTGGAAGGCGCGCTCAAGGTCATCGAGCAACGCCAGGAAAAGTCCGGCGTTCAGCCCATCGCGGCCCGGCTCCGCCAGCGGGTGCGCGATGGCTTCAGCTTCTCCGCCGCGCTCCACGACTGTGGCCGCACCTTCGACTCGCTCTATTGCAACCTCGTTGCCGCCGGTGAGGCCTCCGGCGCGCTCCCGCAAATCCTCAAGCGCCAGTGCGCCTACCTCACGCTCATGCAGGATCTCCGCAGCCGGGTCGTCTCCTCCCTGCTCTACCCAGCGATCGTTTTCGCCTCCGCGATTGTCCTGATGTTTGTCTTCCTCACCTTTCTGGTTCCCCAGCTTTCGAGCCTTCTCGGAAAAACCGGCCAAAAGCTTCCGCTGATCACCCAACTCCTCATCTCCACCAGCCAGTTCTGCGGCCAATGGTGGTGGGCCATCCTCGCCTTCCTCGGCCTCGTCATCCTGCTCGTTCGCTACGCCGTGCGAACCCCCGCCGGCCGCGATTGGTGGCATAAAAACATGCTCGGCCTGCCAGTCGTCGGCCCCGTCCTCCAAGCCAAATTTTTCGCCGAGATGCTGCAAACCCTTTCGACCCTCGTCTCGAATGGTGTCGCTCTCCTGCAAGGTCTCCACCTCATGACCGCCGCCACGGGGAATGTTTACCTCAAGCTCCTCCTCGTGAAGGTCGCCGCGATGGTTGGCGAAGGCACCAGCCTCGCCTCCGCGCTCCGCCGTGTCGGTTTTTTCCCGCCCGTGATGATGGACATCCTCGCCGTCGGCGAGCAAACCGGCGACATCGCCGGAGCCCTCGAACGAGCCGCCAAGCGCTTCGACCGCGACCTCACCACCCGCATCGGGCATCTCACCACGCTCGTCCAGCCCGCCATCATCCTGCTGGTTGCCCTGTTTGTGGGCATTGTCGCCTATTCCATGATCGCCGGCATCCTCACCAGCGTGAGTTCGCTCAAAGCCCGATAAATGCGCCCGTCTTGGTTTCTCGGCCTTGTTATCATCATCGCGTTGATTTCGAGTGCTCCCGCCGATTGGCGGCCCGTGACCTTTACCAACGCGGAACTCCGAGCCAAGGGCACCCTCACAGGCGACGGTTGCCAGTGGGTGCGCGCCCTGGCCATCGCACCCTCCGATGGGGACTTTATGATTTGGGGCACCGATGTCGGCGGCCTCTTCCGATCCCTTGATGGCGGACGCAATTGGGAACCTGCCAACATCGGCTTCCACGCGCGCGGATCCTCCGGCGTTGCCATCGATCCGCACAATTCCAACCGGGTGCTTGTCGTGGCCGCCAACTCTGTGCCCTCGGAAAAAAACGGCCTCTACCTCTCCAGCGATCGCGCGGCCTCCTGGCGGCAAACCCTTCCTGTCCGGATGTCCGCCACCCGGGACATGCGCCGCCAGATTGCCTTTGACCCCTCCACCTACGATCCGGTTGCCAACCTCACCCGCGTCGCCTACTGGTCGCGTCTCAGCATCGATTCCTCCCAAAACTCCGCTGTGGGGGACCCCATCACCGAACCCGGCTTCTACAAGTCTACCGATGGCGGCGAATCCTGGTTTCGCCTACCTGGCGGAGAGATTGTCGCCGACGCCGAGATCGCCGTTCATCCCAAGAATGGAGATGTTTATGCCGCCACTCCCTCCGGTCTTCATGTATCCCGCGACGGCGGGCTTTCCTGGTCTCTGACCCTGCCCGGGGCGATAACTGGAATCGCCGTTTCCCCCGCTGCGCCCGATTCCGTCTGGGTAACTCGTGCAGAGGCCCTGCTCCGCTCGGACGATGGTGCCGTCTCATTCCGTTCCCTTGCCGGGGCCGCCTACCTTGTTGCTGAAAATTCCGCTCTACGAGGCGTGGCTGTTGCCCCCTCCGATCCAAACCGCATCACACTCTGGCGGCATTCCCCTGACTGGAATTGGCCACGCTTCACATCGCACGATGGAGGCGCGAACTGGATACGATCCGAAGTCATGGGCGACCGTGTCATAGTTCCCACCAACGCCCGGGAGGGACTCTTCGCCTTTCACCCAATCAACCCGGACATCATTCTGGCTCCCGGCGGCGACTACCCCACGATCTCACGCGACGGTGGCCGCACTTACGACCTTGCCGGCAATGGGGTGAACAACATCTTCATTGGCGGTGCGTTCAATTTCAGTGCCTACGATCCCTCAATCCTGTTTCTAGGCTCGCAGGACTACGCCACACTTCTCACGACCGATGGAGGTCAAAACTGGGCCTACTTGGAGCCGGGTAAAAAAGGCTGGGGCGGCTATAACTACGCTGCCTACGCTTCGAGCAGCGATGCCCTCCTAGTTGGCGAATCCGAACGCTGGGGTGGCCCCAGCCTTCGCTCACTCTCCTTCGATCTCGGCAGCACCTGGATCATCGGCCAGGAAATCATCGACCCCAAATTCACTTACGGCGACCCGCGCGACCCCAAGATTCTCTTTGCCGGTTGCAAACGCTCCACCGATGCCGGCCATACCTGGACAACCATGAACTCCGTCACCTCCGTGCGAACCCACGATCACGCCACTGGAGAGCTCTATGGGTTGATCGAGGCTGCGGACCAGCCCGCCACCATTGTCATGTCCTCAGACGGAGGCAAAAGCTGGGCTTCGATTTTTACCGCGCCCGGTTCCGTTTCCGACCTCGCCGTCGAGCCTGGCGGGGCGCGCATTTACATCGCCTCCCGGGCACGCCTCTTTGTCTGGGAAAAATCCACGGGCGCCACTACCGAGTTGGCAGGCCTCCAGCCCGACCAGGGCGGTTCGCCGCGTGTTCTCTCCGTCGCCATTGATCCAGTTGATCCCTCCATCATTTATATCGCGGGCAACCGCGATATCTTTGCCTCGAATGCCAGCGCTCAACGCTCGCGAGATTTTGGCGCCACATGGGAAAACCTGACTCTCTCCACTCCGCTGGACGGGAAAAAACGAGATGGCGGTCGGGAAGCGCATTTTGTCCGAGTTCATCCGAAAACACGCGAACCGTGGTTCGCGACAAATTGCTACGGAGTATGGAAATACTC
>CAYOGR010000189.1:0-3333 GCA_964403605.1 uncultured Chthoniobacter sp. | reverse complement strand
GCCTGCCGACGCCGCCCGCAGTATTTTGGTCAAAGGCGGCGAACTTCCCGCAATTTCGCCCCTTGGCAAACAACCCGTAGGCCGGTTTTTGATCGACCGCACGGAGACGACCTGGGGGGATTGGAAAAAAATCCGCTCCCAAGCCGAGGCCCGCGGCTATGATATCGCCTCGTTCGGCGAGGGCTCAACCGATGACCAACCCGTTAGGAATGTCAGTTGGTTCGATGCTGTGAAGTGGTGCAATCTCCGCAGCGAAATCGAGGGTCTCCAACCTGTGTATCTGATCGACGGCAAAGTTTTCAAATCGGGCGAAGCCACTCCGCTTCTCGCTCCCGGCGCGAACGGCTACCGACTCCCCACCGAGATCGAGTGGGAATGGGCCGCCCGCGGCGGCGAATCCTCGAAGGGATTCAGCTACAGCGGCAGCAACGATCCGGAGGCCGTGGCCTGGTTTGCGGGAAACACCCAATCCCTCGAACCCCATGCGGTCGCGGGCAAGCTGCCAAATGAACTTGGTCTCCACGACATGAGCGGGAATGTCCGCGAGTGGGTGTGGGACGCCCACAAAACCTACCGTCGCGTGCGGGGTGGCGGCGCGACCGACCAATCTTTCGAGTGCACGGTTTCGGTCTCCGATTTCAACTACCCGAACCGCCGCACGCCGGACACCGGTTTCCGAACCGTCCGCGAACCATGAGCCTTGAAAGCGGCATCGACGCCCCGTTTTCCCATCTGCTTCGCTTGGCGGAGGTGGAACTCGCTGAGACCATGGGTTCGCTTCCCGGGGAAGTGCGGGAAGCGCTGAGGCCCGTGCCTGTCATATTCGAGGAGTTCCCCTCCCCGGCAGCGATCGCCGATGGCATCGATCCCGACCAACTGGGGGTCTTCGAGAGTCTCGAAGCCGGCTCGGGCTATCTGGAACCTGCACGGATCGTGCTTTGGCTCGGCAACCTTTGGGAAATGTGCGAGGCCCGCGAAGACACTTATCGCGAGGAGGTGCGAGTCACCCTTCTCCATGAATTCGGCCACTTCCTGGGCTGGAACGAGGAGGATTTGGTTGATCGCGGCTTGGATTAATCCTCGGGGAAAAAAACCATGCGTCCGTTTGGTTGGCCGGCGTCTTTTCGGGGCTGAAAGCCGGACGGCAACGGAGGTCGTCCCGCCGGTCAACGAGGAGGCAAGCCTTCGAGGCGGCGTTCCATCACGGCGTCGGGCTCCGAGCCAAGGGACTTGGCGAGATCGTAGTGCTTGCGGGCAAGTTCCAGCGAGGGCGGGTCGGTGTTGGCATACATGACCGCCAAATTGAAGTGGGCATTGGGGTAGTTTGCGTCGATCAGGATGCTGCGCTGGAAATTTTCCTCGGCCTCGCGGATGTTCCCCTGCTTGCCGAGTGCGATCGCAAGGTAGTTGTGTGCCACAGCGTTCCGGGGGTCTTTTTTAATGACCTCCTTGAGCACTTCCACGGCTTCGTCGAAACGGCCCTGGCGGCAATAGACATTCGAGATGTTCACCGAGGCGAACACATCGCCGGGCGCGATGCGGAGCGCCTTCTCGAGAGCCACAAGCGCGGCCGTGTGCTTGCCGGCATGGATCTGGGTGACAGCGAGATTCGAGAGCGCGAAGTGGTTGTCCGGGTGTTCGTCCGTGAGCTGTTGATAGATTTTTTCGGCATCGGTGAACCGGCGCTCGCGGACAAGCTCTGCGGCCTTTTCGACAAGCTGGCGGGATTCGGGACTGAAAACCTCCGGCCCTTCCGGGGCAATGTCGTCCACCGCCGGCGACCCGTCGGAGGATTTGGAAACGGCCATTGAAACGCTCAAGTCGACTTCGCCGGGATCGTTCAGCACAACGAGTGGATCCCGGAAAATCAAGATCTCCCGGTCGCTGAATTTCGCGGGTGTCTTGGAAAGCACGGCCAACTGCGTGGACAGTGTGTCGGACTTCACATAGAGCTTCTCGAGTTCCTGCTCGAGGACGCCGACGGCCTCTGTGCGTTCGTTCTGATCCTTGAGTTGGCGGAGGACGATGTTTTTGAGGAGTTCATTCTCTTCGGCAACCCGTTTTTGCTCGTCGGTGGGCTTGGGATCGAGACGCAGGCGGGCCGCCTCGCCGGAGGCCTCGTCGAGCTGGGTGAAGAGGTTTTTGATGCTTTCATCGCGGGCTTGCAACTCCCCTCGGGCGGCGGCCAGGCGATCCTTCAAAAGGGCGATCTCCTCTTGCAGCGAGTCGCGGAGCTTCTGATCCGCCTGAACCTTGGAAGGATCCAGGAGCGACGCCTCGGCTTTTTCCAGGCGGGCGGAGAGGTTTTTGTTTTCGGCTTCCAACTTGGCGACCAGATCGCGGGCGGGTTTCTGGTCGGCGATTTGCTTTTCGAGGGCCTGCTTTTCTTCGGCAAATTTCTTCTCGATCTCGCCGCGCTCTTTCAGGAGTCGGTCGATCTCGGATTGGTTGTCCTTGATTTTAGCGAGACTGGCGCGCGCGTTGTCGCGCTGAACGGCCAGCGCCTTGCGATCCTTCTCCGTGGCCTCGAGAACCTGGTTGCTTTGCTCGATGTAATTCCCGGCCTTTCCGAGTTTGTCGGAGAGGCGCTGGTTCTCGTCGTTCAAGGCCTCGTTTTCGGCTTCCAACCGCTCGATACGGGCCGCGAGTTCCTCCGAGCGCTTGTCCGAGGCTGCGGTCTTTTCTGTTTTCATCCGGACGCGCTCGGCGGTGACATTTTCAAGGTTGGCTTGGGCTTGGGCGAGTTCCGATCTCGTTTCGACGAGAGTGGTTTTTGTGCGGTCGATCTCGGCTTTCGCCCCGGTGAGTTCGCCCCGGGTTTTCTCCAAGTCCTTTTTGAGGGTTTCGATCTGACGGCGCGCCTCGGCCAGATTTCTCTGAAGCCTCACAGACTCGTTGTTGATTTGGGCGGCGGGAGGGGATCCTCCTCCCCCGGAGGACGGACGGGTCTTCACCATCGGCTCCGGAATGTCGATCTCAAATCCCCCGGTAGGGAGTGGGTCCTCGATTTCGATGGCTGTGAGTTGCGCCTCGGTAACGCTTGTGCGGAGGCGCTCGAGATTTTCCTGTGTCTTGCGAAGGCGGTAGTCGACCACCATGGATTGCCAATCGGGATCGGTGCGCTGGATGGTTTCGAGGGTTTTGGCGGCCGTGGCGTAGCGGTTCAGCGCATCACGCACCTGGCCCTCGCGCTCGCTCCGCTCCCCGGCTTGGAACTCCTGATAGGCGCGCAGGAACAAATTCGAAGGATCCGTCGCCAGCAAGGCGACAGGCATCCAAAGGAAGGCGGCTAGAACGACTGGGAGATATCGCTTGGGCATCAAAAAACTGGCC
>CAYOGR010000188.1:0-3410 GCA_964403605.1 uncultured Chthoniobacter sp. | reverse complement strand
ACATCGACAAATTCCTTCCGACGCCTGGCAATCAAGTCGCCGATCGCATCGAGCATTTCCGCGCGGGCGGCGGTCGGCGTTTTACGGGTTTTTTGGAAAGCCGAGTGGGCGGTGGCCACTGCCGATTCGACATCCGCAGGAGAAGCCATGCACACCTCGGCGAGTTTTTCGCCAGTCCAGGGATTGAAAACCGATTCGCTGGTTTTCGACTCCACCCAGCGCCCATCGAGGTAGAAGGGTCTCATCAGACCCTCTCGACCTCTCGCTTTTCGACAAAGGTCGGCAACCCTTCGCGCGAAAAGCAGGCCATCAACTCCTCGGGATCGAGCGCCTCGGGCATCATCACACCGCGCTCGGGGATTTTTCCGGTGGCTAGAAGACGGGCGGTGATGGCCGGCGGGATGCCGGTTTGCACCAGGGTGAGCGAGTAGCCGTATTTCTCGTAGGTGTCGCGGTGGCTGTCCATCGAGTAGACGAAATACTCCACGCGCTTGCGATCCTTCGTGCCGCGCACCTCGGTGCCGACGCACGAGTAGCCATCCACCGTGGCTCCAAGCTGGGCGGGCTTCGGCAGGTGGGCGCTCGCCACGCGCACGGGGGCGACCTCCACGCCGTCGACCTTCACTTTTTTCCAGGTGTCGAGGTTCAAAAGCTGGAGCGTTTTCGAGATGTTCACCACCTTGTCGGGCACACTGTATTTGAAGACCGAGTAGCGGACGCCCTTCTCAACGAACGGCGGATAGATGCCAAGGCTCACGCCCTCCTCGTGCGCGACGGCGTAGGTTTTTTGGAGCCCAATTGGCTCGGGGAAACGCACCCACTCGACCTCGGTCTCCAGCGGCTTGCCGCTCACCACGCGGCCGTCCTTCACATAATACGGCGGCGCGCCGAGTTCCTCGAAAAAAGTCTCCGGCGAAAACAAAACCGCGAACCGGTAGCCGCGCACCTCGGCGTTGTCGGCGTCGAGCACGCGAATGCTCGAGGCGGTGTCGAGCCGGTCGATCGCCCAGCGTGCATAGACATTTACCGCGCCAGGATCCATGCCCATGCAGAGGATGCCCGCAATGCCGCGGTCGAGGTAGGGTTGGTGGAATTTTTCGATCTCGGCCTCGAAGGAATTCTTGCCGGGTTTTTTCACTCCCGGTGCGGAGTAGATGTCCGCCGCCATGTCGATGTAGTGGGAGCCCGCCCGCAGGCAGGCTTCCATGACAGAGTGGTTGGTGAGGCAGACGCAGGCATTGCAGGTCACATCGATGCGGTGTTCCCTCATGAGGGCCGCCAGTTCCTCGGTCTGCATCGCATTGGCCTGCACGACGACGAACCGGCTTTTCGGCGTCTTCGCCGCGAGCTGGTTGGCGAAAACCGGATCCATGTCCGCCAGCACGATGCGGTCGAAGCAGTCGTATTCGTGCAATTTCTGACCGATGACCGAACCCACACCTCCGATGCCGATGACCATTGCGTTTGCCATAAAAAAAATGCGGACTCCCGCTGCTCAGACGCTAAACCAGCCCCGTGGCGCTGGCAAGCCGTGCGGTTATTTGTTTCTGATTTTGCGGAGTTTCGGTTCGATCACCGCCCTCACATAAGGGTGCCCGGGGTTCCTTGTGCCGAAGTCCTGATGATAGTCCTCGGCCGGGAAGAATTCGGTGAAATCCACGATTTCCGTAACGATGGGACTGCGGAACCTCGCCTGGGCGGAAGCCTTGGATTTTTCCGCCGCTTCACGCTGGGGGGCATCCTGGGCGATGATGATCGAACGGTATTGTGTGCCCTCGTCCGCGCCTTGCCGGTTCAGAGTGGTCGGATCGTGCGCGTCCCAGAAAAGATCGAGAATTTTTTCGTAGGAGACGACCGCCGGATCGAAAGTGATCTCCACCACCTCGGCGTGGCCTGTCTTGCCGGTGCAAATCTCCTCGTAGGTCGGGTTGGGATTTTTACCGGCGGCATAGCCGCTCACCACGGACTTGATCCCCGGTTGTCCCTCGTAAACGGCCTCGACACACCAGAAGCAGCCTCCGCCCAATACCGCGCGTTCCTCGTTCATGGCTTCAGCAAAACACAGTCCCGACGCGATGGCCAGCCAGCCGGCCAAAATAAAAGCGCGAGTCGTTTTTTTCACCAGCCCTCCGTGAGCATGGCCAGATCCTCGGCGACCCCCTGCAGTTTTTTGAGGTCTTTGAGCCGGCCCTTTTCGAGATTCACCTTGTGGCCGCGAAGCAGCGTCAGCATGTCGCGCAAATCCCGCACCCGGTCGGAGGGAACCTTTTTGGCCGCCGCGAGCGCCGCGATCTTCGCCCCCACCTCGTCGAGGTCGCGATCCATCCGGTCCGCACACGCATCCAGCGCCTGGCGGTAGGATTCGCGAAAAGCCGCGATTTCCTCGAGAGCGGCTTTGGTGGGCAGCGAATCGGGCGACTTGGATTTCATAGTTGCCCAGTAACATGGCCATATGGTTTCCGCAAACAGAGGAAAATAATCGACGCCGCAAACGCCCGGCGCGATTTTGCGATTCATGGACACCTCCATTCTTGTCGAGTCCGCCAGATCCGCCCGCTTGGCGGCCCACGCGCCCTATTCGATTTTCGCCGTCGAAACGCCCGTGACGGCGGGACGGCGCGACTTCCGCCACCTCGCGCTCACTTTTACCGCCATCCTTAACCACCCTTGAAAAGCAAGCCCGGCTGTTGCCACGGAGCAGAGGCAGAGAATCCACCGCCCACCCCCGTTGCAAAATACTTTTGCCCGATGTGCGCGGGCATCGAGAGCGACTCGCCCGGCGTTTGTCCCAAGTGCGGCATGGCGCTGGAGAGAAACCCGCTCTTTGCCTCCACCGAACCCGACCCCCAGCTCCGCGACTTCACCCGCCGATTCGCAATCGGCCTCCTTTTCACACTCCCGATTTTTATTTTGGCCATGGCGCCGATGCTTCCTCCGTGGAGACACATCGAATGGCTGCACTCCGACTCCGCCCGCCTCGCGCAAATGATCCTCAGTCTTCCGGTGATCCTTTGGTGCGGCGTGCCGATCTGGAAGGCGGGCTGGCAATCGATCCGGAACGCCTCGCCGAACATGTTCACACTCGTCACGCTCGGCGTTGGCGCGGCGTGGATTTTCAGCGAGGTCGCGATCCTGTATCCATGGGCCTTCCCGGCCGGCGCCCACGGGCCCGATCTCTATTTCGAATCGGCGGCCGTCATCACGATCCTCGTTCTCCTTGGCCAAATCCTTGAACTCCGCGCGCGCGGCAAAACCGCCACCGCCATCCAAAACCTCCTTGCGCTGTCTCCCAAAACCGCTCGCCTTGTGGAACCCGATGGCGAGCGCGAGATTCCTCTGGCGGATGTCAAACCCGGCGACACCCTGCGCGTTCGCCCCGGCGAGAAAATCCCCGTCGATGGAATCCTCCT
>CAYOGR010000187.1:0-3421 GCA_964403605.1 uncultured Chthoniobacter sp. | reverse complement strand
GGACGCCGCCTCATGGACCCCCTCGCCGAACTCGTCAAAATCGACCCCAAATCCATCGGCGTCGGCCAATACCAGCACGATGTCGACCAGTCCGCGCTCAAGCGCTCGCTCGACGACACCGTTGTCTCCTGCGTGAACCATGTCGGCGTGGAACTCAACACTGCCAGCGCGAACCTCCTCGGTTATGTCTCCGGCCTGAACTCCCGCACCGCGCAAGGCATCGTGGAGTTCCGAAACCAAAACGGCCCGTTCAAATCCCGCCAGGAACTCCTCAAAGTCCCCGGCCTCGGTCCGAAAGCTTTCGAACAGGCCGCTGGATTCCTCCGCATCCGCAACGGCGCGCATCCGCTCGACGCCAGCGCCGTCCATCCCGAGCGCTACGACCTTGTCGATAAAATGGCCGCCGATCTCGGCTGCTCCGTCGGCGAGCTTTTGCAAAACCCCGCCCGCCGCACCGCCATCAAAGCCGACAAATACATCACCCCCGAAATCGGCCTGCCCACCTTGCAGGACATCCTGAAAGAACTCGCCAAACCCGGCCGCGACCCCCGCAAGCAATTCGAGGCGTTTTCCTTCTCCGAAGAGGCGATGAAAATCGAAGACCTCAAGCCCGGCATGAAGCTCCCCGGCATCGTCACCAATGTCGCCGCGTTTGGCGCGTTCATCGATGTCGGTGTGCACCAGGACGGCCTCGCCCACATCAGCCAGCTCAGCGATCAGTTCGTCAAAAACCCCTCCGATGTCTTGAAGGTCGGCCAAAAAGTGAACGCCACCGTGCTGGAGGTCGACCTCGAACGCAAACGCATCAGCCTTTCTTTAAAAACCAATCCCGAACTCGGCGCGCCATCCCGCGGCCCCCGCGACAGCAGTGGTGGTGGATCGAGGAATTTCCAAAACCGCCCGCAACAAAAGCAGGCCCCGCAAGTCGATTGGTTCACCGCCGCGATGAACCGCCGCAACTGAAAAGAAAGGGGGAGCCAGGCGGTTTCCTCCTCTATGGCCAGTATCGCCTGCCGATCTTCCGTATCGCGACCGCCCTGCCTTCAAACCTCTTCCGCAGCCTCGTCGGCAAGTTCCCGCTTCTTCCGTTCCAACCCCTGACCGAGAAAAACCACGCCCACCCCGGCGAGGATCAGCGCGAGACTCGCCACGGTTTGCACCCCCACCGCCTCGCCCAGCACGAGCCAACCCGCCACCACTGCAATCGCCGGCGAAACGAAAAACTTGGTCGTCACAATGGAGGCCGGCAGGTGCTGCAAAAGCCAGTTCATCGCCGTGAATGCCGCGAGCGAGTGGACGAAAAGGAGGAAAAGAAATGCGGAAAGAACTCTCGGCCCGAAGTCCGCCGCCGAAACCTGCCCGAATTCGCCGAGCACCCCGCCCAGCAAAACCAAAAAGCCTCCACCAAAAACCATCATCCACAACGACCCCCGCACGGGATTGGAATCCGGCGGGGAGTGGCGGACCAAAATCGAACCGATTGCAAAAAGCAGGGCGGACAACAGCAAAAACGCCGTTCCCATCGCTTGGGAACCTTCTCCCGCCCCGTCGAGCCTCGGCAAAACAAGCCAAGCCACGCCCGCCGCACCGCCCAGCAACCCAACCACCGCCATGCGCCCCGGCCTCTCGCCCCCCGGGCGAAGCCCCTCCATCAAGGCCACCCACAATGGCACCGACGCCTTGATGATCGCCGCAATGCCGGATGGCACGCCGAGCTTTTCGCCCTGCGTCACCAAGCCGACGCCGCCGACAAAAAGGAACAACGCCGCGAGGGCGGCGCGCCCGAGGTTTGCCGCCGGCATCAAAACCCGGTCGCCCCGGAATGCCATCCAAGCTGCCAGAATCGCCCCCGCTCCGAGGATGTGGGACGCCGCAAAAAGGAACGCCGGCATGGACTCGACCCCCGCCTTGATCGCCAGAAAATTCAGCCCGTAGCCCAAGTAGACAATTCCGAAAGCCACGGCGATCCGCCAAGCCGACGGCAGCGGCCCGCGCGCTTCGGTGTTTCCGGAAACAATCACCATTCTACTTTCGCAGCCCGCCGCGCGGGGGAAAAGAAATTACACTCGACCGCGACGCTTGAGGATGACGAGCCAGAGGGCGGTCAAGACAAGGGCGGCGAGCCCCGCCAGCAGGCCGAAGCGTTCGGGCCAACCGGGGAAGGGAACCAGTGTCCCATAGAAGGCGAGGGCGGGGACGATCGTGGCCGCTGGAAAAACGATCCAACGCCAGAGGGGTTGCGACTTCGGCGAGCGGAACATCATCACGAGTCCGCCCGCCGCGAGGCCGATGTAAACCAGCACGAGAAGCAAGGCTTGCGCCGTGGCGGTGACGAAGAGGGTTTGAAAGCGCTCGGCGGAGGGAACCATTGATCCACACGCGATGACCGCGAGCGCGCAGAGGAGAACCGCACCCGAGGCGGCCGAGGGGGCGCCCCGGGAGTTTGTGCGGGCCAGCGCGGAGGGCAGGCGGCCGGCGCGCGCAAGGGCGAATATTCCCTTCGAGGCCGCGAGCGTGAAGCCGATGCAGGTCGCCGCGAAATCGACCAACACCGCGAGACGGATCCACAGCGCCGCCCAGGGGCCAACCAACTCTTCCGCCATGTGCGCATAGCCATCCATCACTCCGCCCCAGTCCTTGGAAACGCCCTCGGGGCCGTAGTGGATGGTTCCGGCATAAGAGCAAAAAACGAGGAGTAGCGCGGCACCGGAGACCGTGCCGACAAGAGCGATCGGAATCTCGCGGCGGGGGTTTTTACTTTCCTCGGCGAGCGACCCGGCGGTTTCGAATCCCCCGAAAAGCAGGATGCTGAAAAGGAGCGCGCCGAAGAGGTCGCCTCCATGCGGATTGTTCCAGGAAAAGACGGAGAGCGTGTTCGCCGCTCCCGCCTGCCACACCGCCGCGAGGGCGGTCAGCAAAAACGGAATCACCGAGATCGAGACGATGGCAAGTTGCGCGCCGGTGGCGAAGGATGCTCCGCGCACATTGATCCACCAGGCGGTCACTGCCAGTGCGACGGCCGCCAGCCACCACGGGAATTCGAAGCCGAAGTAGAGGGAGGTGAAGCGCGAGAACAACTCTCCGACGGCGATGGTGAATCCCGCCGCACCGGAGAAGAGGAGGGAGAGAACATAGATGCCCAGCACGCCGACGCCGGCGGTCGGCCCCCAGGCCCGCCCGATGTAGTCGCCGATCGCCCCCGCCCCGCCGGTTTCGGAGGCGAAATAGGCCACCACGAGGGAAAACAAAATCATACCCGCCGCCGCAAGGGCCACGGCCAGCGGACCGATGGCACCGGCGATCGAGGCGACGATGCCGAGGAAAAGGGCAATGTCGATGAGCGGCCCGATCGAAAAAGATTGGCCGACGATCCGCGCCAGTCCCAAGCGCTCGGGTTGTGGGTCCGTGTTCATCCCAAAGA
>CAYOGR010000186.1:1551-3424 GCA_964403605.1 uncultured Chthoniobacter sp. | reverse complement strand
GTATGAAAAAACTGCGCGACGAGGATGTTGAGGAAATTTTTTCACGCTCCAGCGGGCCGGGCGGGCAGCATGTCAACAAGGTCTCCACAGCCGTTACGCTGCGCCATATTCCCACCGGGTTGCGTGTGACGGTTTCGGATTCCCGCTCCCAGGCGATGAACCGTCAAACCGCGCGGCGCAGGCTCTTGGAAAAAATCTTGGACGCCGCCGAGTCCCGCAAACAGAGCCAGTTGGCGGAAGCCTCGCGCGAGCGAAGAAGAAAAGCGAAGCGCTCGCGCGGCACCAAGGCCAAACTCGTGGAATCCAAACGCCGTCGTTCGGAGACAAAACAGCTGCGGAGCAAAGTGCTTTGAACGGAATGATAAAATCCACCGGCACCGACTCCGCGGCGCGGCTCTGTGCGGCCTGCGGGATGTGCTGCAACGGCGTGCTTTTCCATGGAATGGCTGTTCAGCCCGGGGACTCGCTGCGGGCCATGGCGGCGCGAGGCCTCCGAGCAAAGCGGCGGGACGGCGAATTGCAATTCACCCAACCATGCCCGGCGCATGATGGCACCTGCTGCCGGATCTATGCGGAGCGGCCGCAGCGATGCCGCGCGTTTGTTTGTCGGCAACTCGAAGCGGTTTCCAACGGGACGACGCCCGAGTCTGCGGCCATGGGAAAAATCAAAGAGGCCCGGCGGCGGAGTGATCGCATTCGGGAGTTGCTGGCCGGGCTGGGTGACGAACGGGTGAACCGGCCACTGGCCACGCGCTGCGCGAATGTTTTCACCCCACCGTTCGACCCCTCGCCGCACGCAGAGACTTTACGGGTGGAGTTGCGGGAGGCCATGGCGGAATTGGAAAAAATGTTGAATGCGGATTTCCGAAACGGGGTTGCGCTGTGAAAATGCCCCGCTCTTAATCCACCGAGTCAAAAGCAACCTCTGATTTTCGTTTGCCCGAAACATCCATCCGCTATGTTTTGTCCTTCTTGAAATGATCTCCGCCACCGAAAAAGCCCTTCGCGACCTCTTGGCCCAACGCATCGTCATTCTGGACGGAGCGATGGGCACGATGATCCAGCAATACAAATTGCAGGAGGCCGACTACCGGGGCGACCGCTTCGCGGATTGGACCGGCCAGGATCTCAAGGGAAACAATGATCTGCTCGTGCTTACCAAGCCGGAGATCGTTCGCGAGGTTCACTCGAAGTATATCGCCGCCGGCTCGGACATCATCGAGACGAACACCTTCAACGCCACGACCATCTCGCAGGAGGACTACGGCCTCGCCGAAATCGTCCCCGAACTCAACCTCGCCGCCGCCCGCCTGGCCCGCGAGGCCGCTGATGCCTGCACCGACCGGCGTGTTTTCGTCGCCGGAGCCATCGGCCCCCTCAACCGCACGCTTTCGATCTCGCGGGATGTGAACGACCCCGGCAAGCGCGAGGTCACCTTCGAGCAAGTCGCCGCCGCCTACACCGAACAAATCGAAAATCTCGTCGAGGGGGGAGTGGACATCCTCCTCGTCGAAACCATCTTCGATACCCTCAACGCCAAGGCCGCGCTCTTCGCCATCCGCCGCTTTTTCGAAAGGACCGGAAAAAACCTGCCCGTCATGGTCTCGGGCACGATCACCGACCTGAGCGGCCGCACCCTCACCGGCCAGACCGTCGAGGCGTTCCTCAACTCCCTCTCCCACTTCCCGCTCGTTTCCATCGGCCTCAACTGCGCGCTCGGCCCGAACGAAATGCGGCCCTACATCGAGGAACTCTCGAACATCTCGCCATTCTTCGTCAGCGCCTACCCGAACGCCGGCCTGCCCGACCCGCTCTCGCCCACCGGCTTCCCCGAAACCCCCGAATCCCTCGCCCCGCAGCTCCGCGAATGGGC
>CAYOGR010000186.1:0-1451 GCA_964403605.1 uncultured Chthoniobacter sp. | reverse complement strand
CAGCAGGTCGAAGCCGGCGCGCAGATCATCGATATCAACATGGACGACGGCATGCTCGACGGAGCCGCCGCGATGACCAAATTCCTGAATCTCGTCGCCGCCGAGCCCGATATTTCCAAGGTGCCGATCATGATCGACTCCTCGAAATGGGAAGTCCTCGAAGCCGGCCTGCGCTGCGTCCAAGGCAAGTGCGTCGTCAACTCGATCAGCCTCAAGGAAGGCCCCGAAAAGTTCAAAGAGCAGGCCCGCCTCATCCGCGCCTACGGAGCCGCCGTGATCGTCATGGCGTTCGATGAACAAGGCCAGGCCGACTCCTTCGCGCGCAAAACCCAAATCTGCGAACGCGCCTACCGCATCCTCGTCGACGAAGTCGGCTTCCCGCCCGAGGACATCATTTTCGATCCCAACATCCTCACCGTCGGCACCGGCATCGAGGAGCACAACGAATACGCAAAGGCCTTCATCGACGCCACCCGTTGGATCAAGGAAAACCTCCCCCACGCGCGAGTCAGCGGAGGCGTGAGCAACATCTCGTTTTCCTTCCAAGGCAACAATCCGGTCCGCGAAGCCATCCACGCCGCATTCCTCTACCACGCCATCCAAGCCGGCCTCGACATGGGCATCGTCAATGCCGGCCAACTCGGCATCTACGAGGAAATCCCGAAAGACCTTCTCGCCCTCATCGAGGATGTCCTCTTCAACCGCAGCCCCGACGCCACCGAGCGCCTCGTCGCCTTCGCCCAAGGTTTCAAATCCGAAAAATCCGCTTCCGGCGCGCCCGCGCAGGACCTCGCCTGGCGCGACGAACCCGTCGAGAAACGCCTCGCCCACTCGCTCATCAAAGGCATCGCCGACTTCGTCGAAGCCGACACCGAGGAGGCCCTGAACAAATACGGCAAGCCGCTCAGCGTGATCGAAGGCCCGCTCATGGACGGTATGAAAATCGTCGGCGACCTCTTCGGTGCGGGAAAAATGTTCCTTCCGCAAGTCGTCAAAAGCGCGCGCGTGATGAAAAAATCCGTCGCCTGGCTCACCCCGCTCATGGAAGCCGAGCGCGCCGCCAACCCCGACGCCCGCACCCAAGGCCGCATCCTCATGGCGACGGTCAAAGGCGATGTCCACGACATCGGCAAAAACATCGTCGGCGTCGTTCTCGCCTGCAACAACTACGAGGTCATCGACATCGGCGTGATGGTCCCCTGCGAAAAAATCCTCGCCACCGCGAAGGAGAAAAACTGCGACATCATCGGCCTCTCCGGCCTCATCACGCCCTCGCTCGATGAGATGATCCATGTCGCGAAGGAAATGGAACGCCAAGGCTTCACCGTCCCGCTCATGATCGGCGGCGCCACCACCAGCCGAGCCCACACCGCCGTGAAAATGGCCCATTACTACAGCGGCGGCGTCGTCCATGTCCTCGACGCCTCCCGCTCGGTCAATGTCGCCAGCGC
>CAYOGR010000185.1:0-3428 GCA_964403605.1 uncultured Chthoniobacter sp. | reverse complement strand
GTCGGCGTGTCGGCGAGGAGGACGAGGGTTTTGCAACCGGCGTCGGCGGCGCGCTGGAGGATTTTGTCGCGCAGCGTGTCCTCTGCGGGGTGGTAAAGCTGGAACCAAAAATCACCGCCCGTGATGTCGGCGATTTTTTCGATGCTGGCGGTCGAGACGGTGCTGAGGACAAAGGGGATGTTTTGCTCCTTCGCGGTGCGGGCGAGGATTTCGCAGGATTTCGGCCACATGAGCCCCTGCAACCCCACCGGGGCGATGCCGAACGGCGAGGCGTATTCGCGTCCGAAGAGGGTGGTTTTTTGCGAGGCCCCCTTGTAGTCGCGCAGATAAACGGGCTTGAGTTCGACAGCGCGGATGTCCCGCGTGTTGCGCTCGAGATTGACCTCCGACATGCAGCCGCCCGAGAGGTAGTCGTAGGCGAAGCCGGGCATTCTTTGCTTGGCCCGCTTGGCGAGCAGTTCGATCGAAGGATAGCGCGGGTTCATGGTTTCAGGGATTCCTAGGGATTGACCGGTGCTTTGGCAATCCCGGCTGCGGCCCGAAAATTCCGGAAACTTTTCGCGAGCCGCGGGGTTGAATTGTCATGCTCAATTCCCTGCCCGCTTCGGAATGGACACCGAAAGCCGCGGCGCATCTCTTGAACCGTGCCGGGTTCGGAGGTTCGCCGGAGGACATCCAAAAACTCCACGCCCTCGGCCACCGCAGGGCCATTGAGTTCCTTCTCGGAGCCGGGGAGGAAATGGATCTGTTCCCCGCTCCGGAGATGGAGCCGATGTCGGCGAGAATGCGGGCGCTCAAGGCGGAAGTCCCCGAAGGTATGGAGTTCGAGGAGCGAAAAAAACGGGAGCAGGCCCTCACCCGTCAACAGGGGGTCGATCTTCGCCAATGGTGGCTCCGCCGGATGCGCGAAACGCCGAATCCCGCGCGCGAGAAGGCGACCCTTTTCTGGCACGGTCACTGGGCCACCGGCCTTCGGAAGGTTCGGGATCCTTTCCACATGCACCGGCAGAACGAAACGCTGCGCGCCAACGCCCTCGGGCCGTTCGCCCCCTTCGCGAAGCAAATCTCTCGCGACCCCGCGATGATCGAATATCTGGACCTCCGCAACAGCTCGGCGAAAAAACCGAACGAGAATTTCGCCCGCGAGTTTCTGGAACTCTTCACCCTCGGCGAGGGGAATTACTCCGAAACCGACATCTCGGAGGCCGCCCGCGCCTTCACCGGGCACCGGATCCACCCAGAGACCGGCTCATTCCATTTCAGGCCACGCGAGGCGGATCTCGAAACCAAAACCGTGCTGGGAAAAACCGGCCCGCTCGGTGCCGACGAGGTGATCGATGCCGTCGTCGAGCACCCCCGCTGCCCCGAGTTCCTCGCCGGAAAAATCTGGGTTTTCTACGCGGGAACCCAACCTTCCGAACCGCTTCGCAAAACCCTCGCCGAACAATACCGCCGCACGGGGATGGATGCCGGAAAGTTCCTTCGCGCTGTTTTTGCGAGCCGGGAATTTTTCGCGCCGAATGTGATCCGGCAACAGATCAAGAGTCCCGTCCAATGGCTCGTGCAGCTGTGCAAGATTCTCGAGATTCCGATGCCGGAGCCGAAGATCTCGCAACCGCTGCTCGCGAATCTGGGACAGATCCTCTTCGATCCGCCGAATGTCAAAGGCTGGGATGGCGGCCGGGCCTGGATCAGCTCCTCCACCCTGCTGACCCGCTACAACGCCGCCGGCAACCTCGTCCGCGGTGTGAGCGGCGCGCCACCGGATATCGACAAGATCGTCCCTCCCGGGCTGACGCCCGATAAAACCGCCGACACCCTGGCCTGGCGGCTTTTTCAATCCCCGATGCCCGCACCGCTGCGCCAGCGCACCCTCGCCTTCCTTGCCGAAAACGGCTCCTCGCCCACGGCCCGCCGAGACCTTCTCCACCTCCTCATGTCCACACCCGAATTCCAACTCGTATGAACCAAACCCTCCACACCCGCCGCCGCTTCCTCCGCACCTCGATCCTGGGCGGAGCGCTTTCCTGGACCGTGCCCGCATTTCTCGAACGCACTTTTTTCACGCTCGATGCGCTGGCTGCGAATTCGCCCATCCAAACCGCCACGGGAAAAGACAGCCCGATCCTGGTGATTCTCCAACTCGCGGGAGGCAACGACGGACTTAATACCCTCGTCCCCTTCGAGGACGACGCCTATTTTCGGGCGCGCCCCGCGCTGGCGATTCCCAAGTCCCAGGTGCTGCCGCTCTCGGGAGGTTTCGGTCTCCACCCCGAGCTTAAAGGCCTGAAATCCCTCCACGACAACGGCCATCTCGCCGTCCTCCACGGCGTCGGCTACCCGAATCCCAACCGCTCCCATTTCCGATCCACGGAAATTTGGCAAACCGCCTCGGACGCCGACAAAGTCGAGCGCCATGGATGGCTCGGCCGGTATTTCGACTCGTGCTGCGAGGGGGCCGATCCCTCCGTGGGCATCAGCATCGGCTCGACCCAGGCCCCCCAGGCTTTCTCGGCCGAAAAACGCCAGGGGATTTCCTTTGCCACCCCCGCGCAATTCCGTTTCGACCTCCGCAAATCCTCCGACCCCGAGGCGGCCGAGGAGTTTTTCCGCAGCGTCAATGAAATGGATCACGCCATGCAGGGCGGAAGCATCGGGATGATCGCCGGCTCCGCAGAAATGGACGGCAACACGGTTGATTTTCTCCAGCGCACCGCGCTCGATGCCACCGTTAGCTCCGACAAGGTTCTTGAAACTGTTTCCAAAAGCAAATCCGCGGTCGCCTACCCCACCAGCAAACTCGCCGAATCCCTCAACCTCGTCGCCCGCCTGATCGCCGGGGGGATGCCCACCCGCGTCTATTATGTCTCCCAAGGCGGCTACGACACCCACGCCCATCAAGAGGGAGCGCACGCGCGCCTTCTGGCGGAACTCGGCGCCGCGCTCTCCGCGTTCACCGCCGACCTCCAGGCGCAGGGGAATTTCGACCGGGTGGTCACCATGACCTTCAGCGAATTCGGCCGCCGCGTCGCGGAGAACGCCAGCCGGGGCACGGATCACGGAGCCGCCGCGCCGATGTTTCTCCTCGGGGGAAAAATCCAACCCGGCCTTCACGGACGGGCGCCGAGTTTGGAAAAGCTCCAAAACGGCGACCTCATCCACACTGTGGATTTCCGGAATATCTACGCCACGATCCTCGACAAATGGCTGCAAGCGCCGGTCGAACCCGTGCTGCGCCGCCGATTCGCCACTCTGGATTTCATTTAAAAGCCGCGCCGCCTTGACCAGCTCTCGCAAAGCTTGGGCGGCCCATTGGCACGAAGTTTTTTTTGCAAACCCTCTCTTGGGTTGTTCAAGGGAGAAAACAAACGGTGGTTTGGGTTGTGCGTCGAAAACATCTGGGAAATTCTAACGGCATGGACATCTAC
>CAYOGR010000184.1:0-3448 GCA_964403605.1 uncultured Chthoniobacter sp. | reverse complement strand
CTCTCGCTCGATGACAAAACCGGAGCCCATCTGCCATTGCTGCCGCAGGCGCTTGGCTACGGGCTCGCCGGAGCAATTCTGGCCGATTTGGAAATGATGGAACGCCTTTCCACCAGTAGCAGGGTTGTCGAGGTGAAAAACCCCGCGCCGACCGGAAATCCTCTCCTCGATCCATGGCTCGAAAAAATTGCGGCCGATCCAAAAATCCACGCCATCGCCTATTGGCTCTCGGTTTTCTCTGATGAGAAAGCCGCCATCGAATCGGCGGCGATCGACCAGCTCATCGCGCGGACAATCTTGAAACGGGAGGACAAGAAAATCCTCTGGGTTTTTGGGCTTCGTCGCTACCCGACCGTTCACAACGAGGAGCGTGTGGAGGTTCGCACCCGTCTGGCCCGGTTGATCCAAGGCAACGAGGAGCCACCGCATTTCGACGCCACGCTCATCAGCCTCCTGAGCGGCTGCAACCTGCTTTCGGCGGTTTTTCACAACGGGGAATTCGAGGAGCGTTCGGAGCGGATCGATGCGATTGCGAAGGCGGATCCCGTGGGTCGTGAGGTGGCGACCGCATGCCGCGAAATGATCGATGCCCTGATGATGGCTCAATCGGCCGGCTCGACACCGTTCTAACACTGGATGAGCGACAGGCCCGCGCATCGGCGCATTTCCAGGTTTCTTCTCTTTTTGGCGGGTATCGCCATCCTGCTCGCAATAGCCGGATTTTCCCACTCGGTTTGGTTTCCGAAAATCTGGCGCCATCTTTTGGTGGTCGAAACCCGCCCTGCCAAAGCCGATGCGATCGTGGTTCTGGGCGGGGAATCCCAGGCGCGCCCCGTCGAGGCCGCGAGGCTTTACCGAGAAGGCGTCGCCCCGCTTGTTTTTGTGATCGGCACGGGCGACACCTCCACCAACCGCCGCGCCTTGATCCAGGAAGGCGTGCCGCCGGACCGCATCATGGTCGAAACGAAATCCCGCTCGACCTTCCAGAATGCCGAGTTCGCCAGGTCGCTTCTCGAAAAAGCCGGCGTGCGCCATGCGGTGCTCGTCACCTCGTCATTCCACGCCCGCCGCGCGCTTGCGACCTTCCAGCAGCGCATTCCAGGAGTCGAATTCGGCATGGCCACCTCGCGCATCGGTTGGTGGGACACACCTCAAGGGCGGCTTCAAGAGGATGAGTGGGCCGCGATCGAGATGGTGAAAATCCCCGGCTACTGGCTCCTGCACGGCATCCAGCCATGGATAAAAAAAACTGCCCCGTTTGAGGAAAATCGCCAGACTCCGCGAAGCTGAATGCCTTCCATCCTTTTCATCAACCGCGTTTATCCCCCTGCGAAGGGTGCCACGGGCGACATGCTTCAGGGAATCACCGAGGCCCTTGCCGCGAGGGGGTGGGATGTCACTGTTCTAACGACCGCCGAGCCCGGCGAGCCGAAAAATTCGATCCGCCGCGGTGTTCGTATTCTTCGGGCCGGGGGGGCGCTTTCGCGCCGAAATGTTCTCCTCCGCGCAGTAAGCTATGTCGTCATGATTCCGTGGTTGATGGCGCGCGCGCTGCTTTTGCCTCGAACCGATTTCGTGGTGACGATGACCGATCCCCCGATGCTCGCGGTGCTGGGGTTGGCGATGAAGTTTTTCAAACGCAACCGCGTGATCCACTGGGCGCAGGATTTGTATCCCGAGGTCGCCGAGGAATTGGGCGTCCTGCCGCGTGGGAACGCCGTCACCAACCTGCTCCGTCAGCTTTCAACGAAAGCCCTCGTGCGCAGCGATGCCGTCGTGGCCATTGGCCGATGCATGGCTTCGCGCCTCACCGCACGAGGGGTCTCCTACGCCAAAATCTCGATCATCCCGAACTGGGCCCCGCCCATTCAATCCCTCGACCGGACTGACAACCCCTTCCGCCGTGCCTTGGGGCTCGAGGGGCGATTTGTCGTTGTCTATTCGGGAAACATGGGGCTCGCGCATGAGTTCGACACCGTGCTCGATGCCGCCGAGTCCCTGCGCGGGCAACGGGTCGTTTTTCTCTTCATCGGCGAGGGGCCGCGCCGGGTCGAGGTCGAAGCCGCCGCCCGGTTGCGAGGCATTGATAACATCCGCTTCCTTCCCGCCCAACCTCTCGACAAGCTCTCGGAGAGCCTCTCGGCGGCCGACGCACATTTGGTGACAATGCGGCCGAACCTCTGCGGCTTGGTGGTTCCCAGCAAGGTCTACGGCGTTCTTGCCGCCGGGCGGCCATGCCTTTTTGTCGGGCCTTCGGATTCCGAAGCGGCGCGGCTCATTCGCGAAACGGATTCGGGGTTCGTGGTCGAGCCAGGACAATCGGCGCAGTTGGCCTCCGAGATTTTGGATTGGGTTGGCAACCCAACACTTCATGCCGCCGCCTGCCGCAAGGCCCGCATCGCCGGAGCCGCCTGCACGGTTCAAAACGCCGCGGAGGCTTTTGAGGAAATGCTTCGCAACCTCCCCCCGCAAAAAGAATGACCACTCCACTTAACGACTTCATCCGCGCTCTCCCGAAAACCGAAACCCACCTGCACATCGAGGGGGCGCTGCCTTGGGAGCTGCTCTGCGAGGCGCGGCCCGACAAATACTCCACGCCTCCGGCCTCGTGGGCGCGGGATTTTCGCTTCGATTCCTTTGCGCATTTCGAAGGCGAGCTTTTGGGTTACGCGGGGGATTTTTTCACCAGTGCGGAACGCTACCACGCCTGCGCGAAGGCGGTTTTCGAGGGCCATCTCCGCCGGAATGTGCGCTATGTCGAAACGAGCTTTGCTTCGGGCTGCATCGACTTCATGAATCTCGATGGTCGCGAAGTCTGCGATGCCATCCGGGACGCTGTGCCCGCCGGGCTGGAGGTCCGGATTTTTCTAGGAATCCATCATGATGGTTACACAGAAAAAATGGGCCCGATTCTCGAGTCGGCCCTTCGCTGGGAAAACCTCGATGGCATTGACCTGCACGGCACCGAGCCAACCCCGCTCGGCGACTGGGCACCGGATTTTTGGCGCCGTGCCAGGGACGCGGGAAAATTCACCAAAGCCCACGCCGGCGAATTTTGCGGGGCGTGGTTTGTCCGCGATGCCATCGAAAAGCTCGGCGTTCAGCGCATCCAGCACGGCGTCCGCGCCATCGAAGATCCCGAGGTTGTGGCGCTGCTGCGCGACACCGGCATTGCCCTCGATGTCTGCCCGATCAGCAATGTGAAACTCCGAGTCGTTCCCTCGGCCCGTGAGCACCCGATCAAGAAATTGGTCGAAGCCGGCGTGCTCTGCACCGTCAGCACCGACGACCCCATCAGCTTCGGAAACTCGATCGAGGATGAATACGAATTCCTCGCCCGGGAGCTGGATTTTAATGAAGCCAGCCTGGCTCAAATCGCCCAAAATGGATTCCGCGTCGCCTTGTCTCCGGGCGACTATTGAATTGCTCGGTTACGGTGCCGCTTCAA
>CAYOGR010000183.1:0-3473 GCA_964403605.1 uncultured Chthoniobacter sp. | reverse complement strand
TATTTCCGGGATCTTGGGCAGTTGATTGAAACGCTCTGCGAGAACCGCATGGTCGTGGAGGCGATGTTGGCGTTCGATTCCGCTTTCGCCGAACTGGATAACATCCCGGTCGATGAGTCCGAGTCGATCTCTGTGCGGGAATACTACGAGAAGGAATTCCTGCCACGACTGGCTAAAAATATCACCGGCGAGCCGGCCTACGAGACCTACCGGCCGAATACCGCAGCCGCGATCCATCTGCAGCATCGTTACATTTCCACCAATCCCCACCCGGTCGGCAAAAAGGGCGAACTCGAGGAATGCGGGGATGGCACCACCTACGACCAGGTGCACAAGCGTTACCAGAAACTCTTTCTCTCCATGATCCAGCGCTTGGGTTTTTATGATCTGTTTCTGGTCGATCCGGAGAGCGGGGACTTGATCTACAGCGTTTACAAAGAGACGGATTTCGGCACGAACCTGCTGACCGGCCCCTACCGCAACAGCAACTTCGCCGAGGTGGTGCGCAAAGTGCGGGACGATCCCGACCGCGGCGCCGTGCAGATCGTCGATTACCAATTCTACCGTCCCTCCTACAACGCCCCGGCGGCCTTCATCGGGGGCTCGATCTACGATGGGGAAAAACGCATCGGCATTCTCGTGGTGCAACTGCCCGTGGATGACATCAATTCCGTCCTGACCAGCGGGGGAAATTGGGAAGAAAGCGGTCTCGGCAAGACGGGAGAAACCTACCTGGTGGGTTCCGACCTCCTCCTGCGCTCCGCTTCGCGGTCCTTCCTGGAAAACAAAACCGATTACCTCGAAAACCTTCGCAAAACGCGGGTTCGCCCCGCCACGGTCGATCTGATCGACCAGATTGGCACCCCGATCCTCCTTCAACCGGTCGCCACCGATGCGGCCCGCGAGGCTCTTCGGGGCGAGTCCGCCACCCGGATCATCGAGGGCTACGGAGGCGACCGCGTCCTGAGTTCCTACGGGCCTCTCGAGATTTCCGGCGTTTCCTGGGGAATCATCTCCGAGATGACGGCGGAGGAGGCGTTCGGCCGCATCCGCTCGCTCGAAAACAAACTTCTCATCACCTGCGTCCTCGTGGTCTGCGCCATCACCGTTTACTCGGGCTTCGCCACGAAGCGATTCCTCGCGCCCATCGACCGCATGCTCGCCCGGTCCAGAAACCCGGACACCTCGGACGAGTCACCGCCGGAAGCTGCCCCCAACGAACTCGGGGAACTCGCCCGCTCCTTCGATGAAATGGCCAACCGGCTGCGCGCCGAGACGGCCTCGAACAAACGCAAGGATGCCGAGATAGAGGCCCTTCTGCTTTCCATGCTCACGCGTCCCGCCATGGAGCGGTTCCGCCAGGGCGGGGGACGCATCATCGACCAAATCCAACAACTCACCCTTGTCGCGATGCGGATCGAGGGAATCGGCCCGGCGATTCAGTCTCACGGCGCGGAGCGCGTGGTCGATGCCCTGAACGATTGGGCCTCCCTGCTCGAGGAGAAGGCGGATCGTTCCGAGATCGAGCGCGTGAACTGCTTCGGCGACCGCTATCTTTACGCCTGTGGCCTCTCCCGCCCGCAGATTCCTCATGTGCGCCGGGGAGTGGATTTCGCCCGCGAGTCGATGCGCGCCTTTTCAGATATCGTTCGGAACGCGGCGCTGCCATTGCATCTGCGCATCGGTGTGCAATCCGGCGCCGCCACAGCCGCCGTGGTCGGCAAGCGCCAATTCCACCAGGATGTCTGGGGCGAGGCCGCCGAAGTCGCCTGGCATCTGGCCGAATCCGCTCCGCCGGACACGATTCTGGTCGGAGAGGCGGTTTTCACGCGAGTGCGCGATGTTTTCACCTTCCAATCCGTTGAATCGTCGAAGGGAACCTGCCCTTCGTCGTGGCTTCTCTCGGAAACGGAATCCCCGGCCAAACCATGATGGGTCTTGCGACAATCGAGGGCTATTCCCTGTTCTGGCAGGGGATCGCATTCATTCTTGGACTCCCGCTGGTTTTCATTGCCCTCGGCGAGACCATCCACCGTCTCCGCCGTTCGGGGAACCCCCTTGCCACGGTCCTCCGGGCGATCCGCGCGCTGGCACTTCCGCCCCTTGTCGTGTGGATCGTGGCGGATCATTTTTTTGGACTGAATCCCGACGGTGCGGCGCTGCGGATCTTGCAGACGGCATTCTGGACGGCCGTGGCCCTGGTGCTTCTTCTCTTCCTCGGCACGCTCGTCTCTCGTGGCAGGCCGACCCGGAATTGGCAGGTCTCGATGCCAAACCTGCTCTTCCAATTCCTCCGGGCGCTCCTTGTTTTCGCCGCTCTCACCTACCTGCTTGCGGCGGTTTGGAAAATCGATGTCACCAAGATCATGGGCACGCTGGGCATTGGATCCCTCGTCATCGCCCTCGCGCTCCAGGACACCCTGAGCAATCTCGTTTCCGGATTCCTTCTTATCATCGAGAGCCCCTTCAAGGTCGGCGACTGGATCAAGGTCGGTGACACCGAGGGCGAAGTGGTGGAAATCAACTGGCGCGCCGTCCGAATCAAGACGCTGGATCGCGACATCGTCGTCATTCCGAACGGCAATCTTGGCAAGGAAAAGATCATCAATTTTGTTCTCGGCGACCCCCTCCACGCCGTTCGCCTCCCGATCCCGCTTTCCGGCGAAGATCATCCCGACCTGGTCCGCCGCACGCTGCGGGATGTGGCGCTGTCGATCCAAGGGATCCGCGCCGAACCCGAACCAAAAGTGGAACCCCGCGAATTCCACAAGGGATCGATCGTTTACGAGGCCCGGTTTTTTATCACCGACTACCACCTCGCCGAGCAAATCTCCCGGGAATTTCTCTCTCGCGCTTATTACGCCATCCGCCGTGCGGGATTGGTCTATCCCGTTCCCGACAACATCGAGGAGGTCTCGCTCCACAAGCCCGGCTCGGGCCGACCGGATTCCACCGGCCTCCTCCAGGCGCTGCAATCCCAGCCCCTCTTCGCCCATCTCGACCGCGCCTCGATCGAGTCGCTCTCCACGCACTCGAACATCGAACTCTTCGGCGAGGGCGAACCAGTCGTGCGTGCCGGCGCGCCCGATGAGGCCTTTTACCTGATCCTTGGCGGGCGTGTGAGGTTGTCGAATGCCGAAGGCCGATCCATTGCCGAACTCGGCGAGGGGGATTTTCTTGGCGAAATGGTTTTGCTCTCGGGCGAAAAAAGCCAGGTCACCGCCACGGTTTTGAAAACCTCCACGCTGTTGCGAATCGAGGCCGGAACGATCAACGGGCTCGTGCAAAAACTCCCCCGTTTCGCGCTGGAGATCAGCCAATTTATCGACGAGCGCCGCAAGATGATCCGGGCCGAGGCGGTTTGACTCGCTGGGAAGCCCAAGAGCGCTTGGGCATACCGAGACCTTTTCGGCGTCAAGCCTTGGATTTTTTTCCCTTGGCGGGTTTTTTGGCCGGCTTGGCCTCCTCTTCGG
>CAYOGR010000182.1:0-3504 GCA_964403605.1 uncultured Chthoniobacter sp. | reverse complement strand
ATCAGCCGCATGGCCGTGCCGGTGCTCTACTTCATGGCGCACTCGAAGGATAAAATAAAAGCTTGAGAGGGTTGTAATTTTTTCTTGATCAACTCAAAGGGGCGGGAGCATCGTCGGTATTCCTCCATCCCCCTATGAAATCCGATCATCAAATCGATCTTTGCCGTGCCTTCGTGCAGTCCTCCTCTTTTTGGAGCGAGGACATCCCTCAACAAAAAACCGAGGGGCCTGCGGTCACGATTTCCCAAGCCGCCGGGGCCCGGGGAAATCCCATCGCGGCGGAACTCGTCCGCCAACTCCGTGCCAACGCGGCCATTCCGCGCGATCGACTCTGGACGCTTTTCAACCAACGGCTCGTCCATCAGGTCGTGGAGGAGCACGGACTGCCCAAAAGCACGGTGGGATTCTTTCCCGAGGACCGGTCGGGGCATTTGATGGATATGATTGGTGAGGCGTTGGGTCTGCACCCGGGGGTTTACACGGCCGTCGCAAAAACAGCGGAGACCGTTCTGCGGCTAGCCCAGTCCGGCAACGCGGTGATCGTGGGTCGTGGCGGGAATTTCATCACCCGCGGCATCGCGACGGCCCTGCATGTGCGGCTGGTGGGATCGCTCGAAATCCGAATCCGCAGTTTTGCCAGGATCTACAAGGTGTCGCGGGACGAGGCGGTGAAGGAGGTCGCTCGGCGCGACCGCGCGAGGAAAAACTACATCCTCGAAAACTTCCGGCAGGACATCAACGATGTCACAAACTACGACCTGGTTCTGAACACCGACGAGTTGAGCGATTCCGACGCCGCGCAGATCATTTCGGTGGCGCTCGAGGCGAAGGTCAAGCAGGCCGCCCGGCAGTCGCAAAGCACCTCCCGCACCCCGGCCCCGCGCCGCTGAGCGGGATTTATCCTCAGAAGGATTTCCGCAAATGGCTCGGCAGGATGCCGAGTTGCTCCCGGTATTTGGCAACGGTGCGCCGCGCCACGGGCAGGCCGCGGTCGGCGAGGAGCTTCACAATGTCCTGGTCGCTGTAGGGCCGGGCCGGGTTTTCCTCTTTCACGATTTGGGCGATCGCCTGGCGGACGCTTTCGTTGCTGACCCCCTCGCCGTCGGCATTGGTGTAGCCGTGCGTGAAGAAATACTTCATCTCGAAAATCCCGTGGGGGGTGGACATGAATTTGCCTGCGGCCGCGCGGCTGACGGTGGTCTCATGGACGCCGACCGCCTCGGCGACCTGCCCCATACGCATCGGCTTGAGGTGCGAGGGGCCGAGATCCATGAAATCCCGCTGCCGGACGACGATTTCGCGAGCGATGTTGAGGATCGTTTGCTGGCGCTGCTGGATGCTCCGAATGAAAAAATTCCCGCCGCGGATTTTGTCGCGCAGGTAGTCGCGAACTTCCTTCGAGTCCCCGGCGAGCATATCCTTGTAGGCGTCGGAAATGCGAAGACGCGGGATTTCGTCGCTGTTCAGGCTCACGGCATAATCGTCGCCGTCGCGTTCCACCAAAACCTCGGGTGTCACAATCTGATTTGTGTCCTCCGCGAAGGCTCGCCCCGGGGCGGGGTCGAGATGGGCGATCACCTCCGCCGCGCGCTGGATTTCGGGGAGTTCCAAATGGAGTGCCTTGGCGATGTCGCCGAGTTTTTTCCGGCCGAGTTCGTCGAGATGGTGCCGGACGATGCGGGTTTCGACCGAATACTGCCGACCCTGCGCCTTGAGTTGGCGGAGGAGACACTCCGAGAGATTCCGCGAGGCGATGCCCGGCGGGTCGAATTGCTGGACTTTTTCCAAGACCCGCTCGACTTCCAACGGCATCACATCCAGCGAGGCGGCGATTTCCTCGAGACTCGCGCGGAGATAGCCGCCGTCGTCGAGGTTTCCAATGATTTCCACCGCGATTTCGGCGTCCTCCCTCGGCCACGCGGCGGTGTGGAGTTGCTCCAAAAGGTGCTCGCTGAGGGTGGGGGGGCGGATCTGGGAATCGAGGAAATGCTGGCGCTTTTCCAGGGCTTCCTTGCTCCAGGTTTCACCTCCCGAGCGCTGGGAGTAGTATTCGTTCCACTGCTCCTCGAGGGGTGAGGTTTTTTCACCCTCGGACACGCTGGGTTTGTCGGGGGCAACCTCCTCGAGCGCGGGATTTGCGCGAAGCTCGGCATCAACAAGTTGCCTTAACTCGGTGAGTGGAGCTTGCAAAACATGCAGGCTCTGTTGCATCTGCGGCGACAGCGTTTGCTGCATCGCCATGCCGGCCACCTGTTGCATTCCTGCCATACTTCTTGGCAAGACTAGGCATGGATATTGCTTGTGCAAGCATGATTCGCGCCATGTTAAACAACGAGCGGATTGCATCGGAAGCTTCCTCGGGGTAGTTGGGAGGACTTTGGAAATGGCAGCCGCGATCTATCTCGACAACAACGCAACGACCCCGATGGCCCCCGAGGTGTTCGAGGCGATGGAGCCCTGGCTGCGCGGCCGTTTTGGAAACCCCTCGAGCGGCTATCGACTCGGTCGCGACGCCGCGAAGGCGGTTGAGACGGCGCGGGAAAAAACAGCGGCGCTGGCCGGCTGCCAACCCGATGAGTGGATTTTTACCAGTTGCGGCACCGAGTCGATCGCCACCGCGTTCGAATCCGCGCTCGCCTTGGATTCCACAAAACGCCACATCGTCACCAGCGCGGTCGAGCACAGCGCGGTCCTCCGGATTTGCGACCACCTCGAAAAATCGGGCTACGAAATCAACCGCCTCCCCGTGGACGCGCTCGGCCGCCTGGATCCCGACAAACTCGCCGCCGCCATCCGCCCCGACACCGCCCTCGTCTCGCTCCTCTGGGCGAACAATGAAACCGGCGTCGTCTGGCCCTTGGAAAAACTGGTCGCGAGTGTTCAATCCACCCGCGCCGTTCTTCACATCGACGCCGTGCAGGCGTTCGGAAAAATTCCCCTGCGCCTCGAAGGCCTCGGAGTCCATTTTATGAGCTTCTCCGGTCACAAGCTCCATGCCCCGAAAGGCGTCGGCGGCCTCTACGCCAACCGCCGCGTGCCCTTCACGCCGCTCCTGCGCGGAACCCAGGAAAACGGCCGTCGTGGCGGCACGCAGAATGTCGCCGGCATTGTCGCCTTCGGCCAAGCCGCCGAACTCGTGGCTCCTCCTTTTGATCCCTCCCTGCGCGACCGCCTCGAATCGGCCCTCCTCGCCAAAATCCCCGGCACCACGGTGAACGGCGACCGCGCCCACCGCCTTCCAAACACCACCAATCTCTCCTTCGACGCCGTCGAGAGCGAAGCCGCCCTCATCCTCCTCGACGAGCGCGGAGTCTGCTGCTCGGCCGGCTCCTCCTGCGCCACCGGCTCCGCCAAACCCTCCCATGTCCTCAAAGCCATGGGCCACACCGACACCCAAGCGAAATCCTCCCTCCGCCTCTCGCTGAGCCGCCTCACGACTCCCGAGGAAATCGACCGCGCCGGCGAAATCCTCCCCGCCGTCATCGCCAAACTCCGCGCCGCCTC
>CAYOGR010000181.1:0-3651 GCA_964403605.1 uncultured Chthoniobacter sp. | reverse complement strand
CGACCCCAGTGTTGGAGATTTTCTCCTTGGGGATATTTATCGGCATGGCGGGAATAGGACTTTAGTTTTTTTTGTGCGCCCTTAAAAATAATTGGCAATCCACCCCCGCGCCGTCAGTGCCCACTCACCCAAAACCCTCCTTGTCCCTCGTGGTGATCGCGAGGAATGAAGCCGCCTGCATTGCCAGGTGTCTGGATTCGGCAAAATTTCTCGCCGAGGAAATGATCGTGGTTGATACGGGCTCCGTGGACGAAACCCGGGAAATCGCCCGTGACTGCGGTGCCCTTGTGCTGGATTTCGAATGGTGTGACGACTTCAGCGCCGCGCGCAATGCGGGTTTGGAAGCCGCCCGGGGCCGATGGATTCTTGTTTTGGACGCGGATGAATACTTGCCGGAGCCCAGCGTCCCAGCTCTGCGCGCTTTGATCGAATGCCCTGCGGATTGCGCCTACCATTTGCTCAACAAAAGCAGCTCCGATTGCGGCAAGACCGGCATCGTCGGAAAAATCGTCCGTCTTTTTCCAAACCGCCCGGAAATCCGTTTCGAGTGGCCTGTCCATGAGCAAGTGGTCACAAGCCTCCACCGGGCGGGACTCCCGATCCACGACACCGCGATCGAAATCATCCATACCGGCTATTCCCGCCCGGATGTCAACGCGGCCAAGCAGCAGCGCAACCTTCGCATTCTTGAAAAAACCACCTCCTCCGACCCCTCCCCCCATCCAATGGCGCTGTTCCTCCAAGGCGGTGCGCTGCTGGATCTCGGCCGTATCCCCGAGGCCCTTGCGCTCTACAAACGCTGCGCCTCGTCCAAGGAAGCCGCTGGAAGCTTGGCGCACGGGGCGATCGTGAGAATGTGCACCTGCCTGAATGCACTCGGCAGACCGGCCGAAATCCTTGCCGTGTCGCCGCCGGAACCCCCTGCCACCTGGCACCCCGAGTTATTGCTTTTGGTCGGCGAAGCAATGGTTCAAACCGGCCGCGCTCGGGAGGGAATCACCCTCCTTGAGCAAGGACTGGCCTCCAAAAACCGCGCACTGATTCCGGCCTACGACCCGGTGAAAATCAAAGCGCGTTGCGCGATAGCGATGGCCAGCGCCTTTGAAAAAATAAACCCGAAACTCGCCATCGCCCTGCTGAGGCTCGCGGCAACCTCGATCCAACAAGGGCATGAGATCACCCCCGGCGATGTGGGGGACATCCTCCAGGGTTTGGCATAAACACGAAGACGATTTTCTAGACAGGAAGACAGGAGCTACAGGAAAGATCTACTCGATGGATTTTTCGGAAAATCCGAGCCCCCCCATCTCAAGGCCTTTAGTCTGATATTCCCTGTGCCCTCTGTGTATTTGGCCACTTCTGCTGGATCCCCGATAAATCAACGAACGGCTGCGATTTCATTCAATGCCACTGCGAAATCCTTTGCGAATGCCGGGGCGTCCATAAGCGGCGAAGCCTGCAGCCTCCCGCGCATTCCGCTCCGCAAGCCAGAGAGGCGCGCGTTGTCGCCGGCCAACTCCACGGCCTTGGCGATGTAGGCCTCGGCGGAATCGCAAACAAATTCCTGCAAGCCGACCGCGTCGAGAAGACTCACCCCCACGCGGGAAACATGCGTCGTTCCCGAACGCGTGACCACCGGGCAGCCCATCCAGAGCGCCTCGCAGGTCGTGGTGGTGCCATGATAGGGATAGCTGTCCAGCGCGATGTCCACTTCATTGTAGTGGGTGAGGTGGTCGAGAATTCTTCGCGTGTGGCCGAAGAAATCGAGACGCTCCCCGGCGATTCCCTTGGCGGCGAAATAGTCCTTCAATTCCTGTTTGACTCCCTCGTCGGTAAGGGTCTTCGCCTTGAGGCGCAGGTGCGATCCAGGAACCCGGTTCAAAATTTCCGCCCACATGTCGAACAGGGCGGGATTGAGTTTGGCCATGTTGTTGAAACACCCGAACGAGATGTAACCGTTTTTCAACGACGGCACCGGCCCGACATCGGGCGAAACAGCATCCGGTTCATAGCACCACGCGCAACGGGGCAGGCGGATCAACTTTTCAGTGTGAAATTTTTCAGTCATCCCGGGCGGATCGACCAGCACATCGGTGATGCGGAAATCAATCGTCGGCAGGCCCGTCGTGCCGGGGTAGCCGAGATAGCTCGCCTGCAACGGCGCCGGCTTCATCGCGAGGACGGGCAGTCGATTGTAGGCGGTGTGGCCGGAGAGTTCGAAAAGGATATCCAGCCGATCCTCGTGGATTTGCTTGGCCAGGGCTTGGTCGTCCAGGCTGCAGGTCTCACGCCACAGATCGACCTGCGTGGCAAAGCGCGCCGAGAAATCGTCGGATTTGCGTTGGTCGCCATAGGCGACGAATTCAAATTGGCTGCGGTCGTATTCCCGGAAAAGTGGCTCGATGAAATGCGCCACCGGATGGTGGCAGAGATCCGGCGAGAGAAAGCCCACGCGGAGCTTGGCCCCCGGCGTGCGCGGCTTGAACTTAAAGGCAGGTGGCGTTTTTTTCGCCTTGGCGACACCCCACTTGCGGTGCTCCTCGAAGACCGTCTTGGGATCGATCTCCGGCAGATACATGTGGCAGAGGAGATAGTTGCTCTGCGTGTCATGGTTCTCGGGATCCAGCTCCATCGCCTTGCGGTAGTGCGGAAGCGCATCCATTCCCCGCGCACGATCCTTGAGCAGGTTGCCGATGTTGTTAGGCGCGGTGGGCAACTTCGGATTTTGCTTAGCCGCCTCCTCGAAGCACCCGAGTGCCTCGGTGTTCAAGCCAATCTCAAGCGCCGCCGCACCGAGATTGTTGAGATAGGAAACATTCGAGGGATCCATTTTTACGGCACTGTGAAACGCCATGATCGATTCGCCGCCGCGCCGGAGGTCTTTGAAAATCACCCCGCGGTTGCACTGCAGCGCGGCCGTGTTGTAGCCCGCGGCCAGGGCCTTTTCGTAATTCTCAAGCGCCTCCGGGAAACGCTTCGACATGTGGAGCGCCAGTCCCAGTTCATAGAAAAACTCCCCGAGGGGGCTCGGCAGCGCGATGGCTTTTTCAAGCACAGGAATCGCCTCGGCATAGCGCTTGAGGCCATTCAACAGCTTGCCTTGGCGGAACCAAACATATCCCACCTCGGAGTTCATCCGTGCCGCCTTGCCATAAGCCGCCAGCGCATCCACGAAGCGTTTGTTCTGTTCCAGCAGGGAGGCAAAATTCGTCTGATGCTCCACGGAGTCCGGCTCCAGCGCACAAGCCTTGCGAATCTGCGAAATCGCATCCTTGCCCCGCTCGAATTTCTGCAAGGCCATGGCATAATGCGAAATCGCCTCCGCATCGTCTTTCTTGATCCGAAGGGCCTTTTCAAACGCCTCCAGCGCATTTCCCCGCTCCCCTTTTTCGGCCAGAACCCGACCCAGCATGACCAAGCTCTCCGAAGCTCCCGGCTCCAACTCCATCGCCCGGCGAGCCAACTGCTCCGCCTGCTCGAGTTCCTTCCGCCGCAAAAACACCTCCGCCAACCCGCGAATAAATTCGGCATTCGCAGGCTCCAACTCGCAAGCCACCTGCCCGAAATCCCCCGCCGTCTCCAGATCCCCATTCAGCGCCGCCATTCGCGCCATAAGATTCCAAGCGCCCGCGCACTTCTCATCGGCCTGCA
>CAYOGR010000180.1:0-3701 GCA_964403605.1 uncultured Chthoniobacter sp. | reverse complement strand
TTCCTCCTCTGTGCTCTCCGTGTCCTCCGTGGTTAAATTCTTCAAAACCCATGGAACAGCAAGTTGACGCCCTCCGCGCCGAGGCTTTGGCGCTTATTGCATCCGCGACAGACGCCGCTGCCCTCGAAGCCGCGCGTTTAAAATACCTCGGCAAAAGCGGTGCCATTACCGCGCTCAGCGAGGGGATGCGCAATGTCCCGAAGGAGGACCGCCCGAAATTCGGGAAGATCCTGAACGACCTTCGCTCCGCTGTGTCTGGCGCCCTCGAGGAATCCCAAAAGCAACTCCTTGACGCCGCCGACTCCGCAGCCGTCGCCTCGCTGGACCTCACACTGCCCGGAACTTTCCCCGCTCCGGGAACCCTTCACCCTCTCACGCAGCTCATGGATCGCGCCGTGCGCTGTTTCCGCCGCATGGGTTTCGCCATTGCCGATGGACCGGACATCGAGACGGAGTGGCATTGTTTCGATGCGCTTAACACGCCGCCCGACCACCCGGCCCGCAACGAGCAGGACACTTTCTACCTTCCCGACGGACGCCTTCTCCGATCCCACACTTCCAGCGTCCAAATCCGCGTGATGGAAAACACGCCGCCGCCGGTGCGCATCATCGCTCCCGGTTCGGCTTACCGCCGTGATGAAGTGGATGCCACGCACCTCGCGCAGTTCACCCAGATGGAAGGCCTCTATGTCGCCGAGCGGGTGAGTTTGGCCGACCTCAAGGGAACGCTGGAATTTTTCTTCCGCGAGCTTTTCGGCTCCGGCACCGAAATTCAATTTCGCCCGCATTTTTTCCCGTTCACCGAGCCGAGCTACGAGATCGATATCCGTGCCGCCGCGCTCGGGGGAGAGTGGATGGAACTCGCCGGCTGCGGCATGGTCGATCCCGCCGTATTCGAAGCCATCTGTGAGAAACGCGGGGACCGGGTTTACGATCCCGAAAAAATCTCCGGCTTCGCATTCGGCTTCGGCCTCGAGCGGCTTGCCATGAACCTCTCGCGCATCCCGGACATTCGCATGCTCGTCGAAAACGACCTGCGCTTCCTCAAACAATTCTGATCCACCCGTGAAAATCTCGATCGACTGGCTCCGCGATTTTATCGACTGCCAACTGCCCGCCGCCGAATTGGAAAACCTCCTCCGCCGCGCGGGTCTGGAGGTCGCTGCGATTCATCAGCGCGGCGTGGCGATCGACAAGGTCGTCGTCGCCGAAATCCTCGAATCGCTCCAGCACCCGAATGCCGACCGTCTCAGCGTTTGCAAAGTGAACGACGGCTCCGAGCATCCGCGCCAGATCGTTTGCGGTGCGAAAAACTACAAGGTCGGAGACAAAGTTCCGCTCGCCCTGCCAGGTGCCGTTCTGCCGGGTGATTTCAAAATCAAGCCCGGCAAACTCCGCGGCGTCGAGAGCGAGGGCATGATGTGCAGCGCGAAAGAACTCCGCCTCGCCGAGGATGCGCAGGGCCTTTTGATTCTGCCGCCAGAGTCCATTCCCGGCACCGCGCTCAGTCAGCTTTTCCCAGCCGAAACCATTCTCGAACTCGAAATCACGCCGAACCGGTCCGACTGGCTCAGCCACCTCGGCGTCGCCCGCGAGATTGGAGTCTTCACAGGTTCCCCGGTAAAAAACCCAACTCCGCAGCAAGCCCCTGTCGAGAAGGCGTCCCGCCTGCTGTCTGACCAAACAACCTTCTACACCCTCCGAAAAATCTCGGGCGTCAAAGTCGGTCCGAGCCCGCAATGGCTCATCGATCGCCTCGCTGCCATGGGCCTTCGTTCGATCAACAATGTGGTCGATATCACGAACTATGTTCTTTTCGAACTCGGCCAACCGCTCCACGCCTTTGACGCCGCAAAAATCTCGGGAGACATCCGAGTTCGTGCCGCTGCGGAGGGCGAAAATTTTCAGGCCCTCGACGGAAAGGAATACAAACTCCCCGCCGGATCGCTGGTGATTGCCGACAACAGCGGTCCTGTCGCGCTCGCCGGAGTGATGGGAGGCGAGGGGAGTGGCGTCACCGAATCCACCACCGATATTCTTCTGGAAAGCGCGTTTTTCGAACCCTCGCGCGTCCGCCGTGCGTCCCGCTCGCTCAGTCTCTTTAGCGATTCCAGCTACCGCTTCGAGCGTGGAGTCGATCCCGAGGGCGTGACAATCGCCTCAGCCCGGGCCGTCGAATTGATTCTCCAACTCGCAGGGGGCACCGCCTCCGAAACCCTCGAGATCGCCGGAGAACTTCCGCCGCGCGCCAAAATCTCCCTCCGCCACGATCGCGTGCGCTCGGTCCTCGGCTTGGATATTTCCAATGCCGATATCGACTCGGCCCTCACCCGTGTTGGGCTGGTTAATCTAGGCGGGGGGCAATGGGAAATCCCCGGCTATCGCTGCGAAATCCTCCGAGAAGCCGACCTCATCGAAGAAGTCGCCCGGGTGGTGGGTATCGAAAAAATCCCGTCCCGCGCCGAGGGTTTGTTTGCCGCCGGATCCGATGCCGATGCGGCCTATGACTTCGCGATGGAAGTCCGTCGCAAGCTCGCGGGAATGGGATTCCATGAAGCCCGCACCAGCACGCTCGTCTCGAATGCCGATGCCGCTGATTTCGGGGACTCCGTGGCGCTGAAAAATCCTTTCGGCGACGACCAATCCCAACTCCGCAACAGCCTTCTCCCGGGCTTGTTCGCTGCTGTGATCCGCAACCTCGATCAAGGCGCAAAATCCATTCCGCTCTTTGAAGTCGGGCGCGTGTTTTCGCCTGCGGGAGAATTTCCCCGACTGGCTCTTGTGGTCACTGGCGACCGTTTTGCCGCCGACTGGCGTGGTGGTGCGATCCGTTCGTGGGATGTTTTTGATCTCCTCGGCGCGGTTCGCGATCTGGCTGCCTTCGAGACAAGTCCTCTGGCGAATCCGCCGAGTCCCTTTGGAGCCGCAGCGGAAGTTTTTCTCCAAGGCAAAAAAATCGGCATCCTCGGCCAGCTCCACCCCGGCGAAGCCCGCAAAATCGGCGCCAGCTCTCCCGTCCTCGCGGCGGAGTTCGACCTCGCCACTTGGCGTGCCCTGGTGGCCCGCGATCAAAGCACCGCGCCGCTCGCCAAATTCCCCGGCTCGGCCCGTGATATCGCCTTCACCGCTCCTCTCACGCTCCCCTATGGAGAAGTTCGTGCTGTGATCGAATCGCTCAAAGAACCTCTCCTCGAATCCGTCGGCCTCTTCGACCTCTTCACCGACCCCAAGGGAGAAAAAATCCCCGCCGACAAAAAATCTCTCGCCGTGTCCCTTGGCTTCCGCAGTTCCGAGCGCACTCTCACCGCCGAGGAAGTCAACGCCGCCACCGATCGCATTAAAGCCACCCTCCGCGCTAAGCCCGGCATCGAGTTCCGTGGGTAGCGTGAAGGGATCTCGCTGAGTCCGCCCACCCGGCACAGTCAGCCGTAAACGATTTCAAAACCGATCAAGCCATCCTTGTGGATATCGAGGCTTTTTGCGCACCCCTGCCGTCAATCCGCCGGTCGGCCCCAAGGGACTATTCAAAAAATCATCCCCGGAGCCGAGGAAACCGCTTTTTCGGGATCCGCCGGGTGCGATTGTCGCCACGCTTCGGTATTGCCCCCCGGGCCGACCTTTGCTTTAGTAATTTGAAATTCGGCTTGGCCGGAATTCTTTCAACGCGCGATTAGCTCAGCGGTAGAGCGCTTGCTTCACAC
>CAYOGR010000179.1:0-3748 GCA_964403605.1 uncultured Chthoniobacter sp. | reverse complement strand
ACGCCCACGCCCCAAGCGCCAGCCAGTGGTTCACCGAATGTCGACTTCACCGTGAACGGCGTGCGCGTCGAATTCCGCGTTGTCTCGGATTGGGGCAGCGGCCTTACCGGCAGCGTGCGACTGGTCAATACCAACCCCACTCCAGTCCAAAACTGGTTCCTCGCCATGGATCTGCCTACGACTCCCGGAAGCGTTTGGGATTCCACACACACACGCACCGGCGTCCGCTCGGAGTTCCGCCCTGCAGGCTGGAATTCATCCATACCCGCAGGCGGCAGCGTGTCGTTCGGTTTCAGCGCCGCACCCGGCAACCTGAGCACCCCTCCAACCAATGTCGTGGTTTCCGGAGCCGCCGCCCCGCCGCCCGCACAACCCACTCCACAGCCATCGCCAGAGTCGGCACCAGTCGCAACGCCAACACCCCCGGTTGCCACTCCAACGCCGGCACCCGCTCCCGTGGTGCCCGTCGCTCCTCCAGTCGCCCCGGGCAGAGGCTCCAACAATCCCCCCGCGATCGAGCAGACGAAGATTGTCGGGTATTTCGTCGAATGGGGCATCTACGGCCGCAATTACAATGTGACAGATATCCCGGCGAACAAACTCAATGTCATCAACTACGCCTTCGCCGATATCAGCCCCGCCGGCGAAGTGGTGATCTATGACCGCTGGGCCGCTGTGGAAAAGGCCTTCCCCGGCGACTCATGGGAGTCGATGCCTCGCGGGAACTACAACCAGCTACGCAAGCTCAAGGAAAAAAATCCGCACCTGGTCACGATGATCTCCGTGGGCGGCTGGACCCTCTCCGCGCGGTTCTCCGACGCCGCCCTCACGAGCGCCTCCCGCGAGCGCTTTGCGCGCTCCGCAGTGGAATTCATCGTCGAGCACGGGTTCGACGGGGTGGATGTCGACTGGGAGTATCCCGTCGGCGGCGGATTGGAATCCAATGTCTACCGCCTGGAGGACAAACAAAACTACACCCTCCTCCTGCGCGAACTCCGCCGCCAACTCGATGCGCGCGGCGCGTTGGACGGCCGCAAATACTACCTCAGCATCGCCTCCCCCGCCGGAGATGACAAAATCCGGAACATCGAACCCGCCGGCATCGCCGAGGTGTGCGATTGGGTCAACATCATGACCTACGACTTCGCCGGCGGATGGGAGAAACGCACCGGCCACCAGGCGCCGATGTTCAGCCCCGAAGGCCGCGGCGCGGCAAATCCCTCCACGCTCTGGAGCGTCGACGGGGCCGTGCGCCAATTCCTGGACGCCGGGGTTGATCCGAAGAAAATCGTTATCGGAGTTCCCTTCTACGGGCGCGGATGGAGCGGCGTGCCTCTTGCCAACAACGGCATCGGCCAACTCTCCACCGGACTCCCACAGGGATCCTACGAGCCGGGAATTTTCGACTACAAAGATCTCGTCACGAAGATCCAATCAAACCCTGCGCTCTACGGGGTCTTCGAGGACACGCAGGCCGAGGCCAGCTTCCTGTTCGCCCCAGGAGACAACGGACTGTGGGTCTCCTTCGACGATGCCGCGATCGTGCAACGCAAGGTCGACTACATCAAGGAACTCGGCCTCGGTGGCGCGATGTTCTGGGAGTTGAGCGGCGACACAAAAGACCCCGCGACCTCGCTGCTCGAGGTTCTGCACAAGGGACTCGCCAAATAAACAAAACCCCGCACAAACAAAAATCCCGGCCGGTTGGATCCGGTCGGGACTTTTGTGTTTCAGGAAATGGCCGAAGCGGTGCCTACCACCAAAGCGCGGCGCAGGCGATGAGTGCGGCGCCGTAGGCGATGCCGCCGAGGCAGGAGACTTTCCAGCGCAGCGGATTCGCTGTGAACCAGCCGATCAGGTCGCGCAACACATACGGCATGCCGACAAAAAACAATCCAGCCGTGGCCCAAAGGTAGGCCAGCACCGTCAGAAGCAGACGGCTGGATTCGTTGCGAAGCACTGCGGATTCCAACAAGGGTTCGGCGGCTAGCAGAAGGAGCATTCCCAGCGCCCGCGCCGCGAGCAACTCCTCGACATACAACCAGGAGAGAATCGCGCCGGCGACGATGGCGAGGAGCATCATCCCCCGAAGGCGGGAGAATTCGCCGAGATCCAGATCCCGAACCATCACGAAGGCCCAGACCGCCGCCGCGGCGAGAAGAACGGTCGCCATCGCACGGGAGCGGGGGAGGGCCTTGGCGAAACGCATGGCCCCCTCGGGGTTCAATAGAGCGGCGGCATGGGTGGCCAGCAGAAGAATTCCGGCGGCGAGACCGGTCGTCTGAAGCGAAAGATGATAAATCATGTCTTTTTCCGTTTTTTCTTTTTGCGGGGAGCCGCCGGGCGTTCGTAGCTCTCCCATCCCCGATCGATGAGGGCGGCCTGCGCGGCGGCGACTTGGGACTCCTTCTTGCTGGATCCACAACCCTGCCCGAGCTCAAGCCCGTTCCAGACCACCCTGCAAATGAAAACCTTCGAGTGTTCCGGGCCGGTCTGGGAGAGGATCTGGTAGTCGGGCGCGGCGGGTTGGATCGCCTGCAGGATTTCCTGGAGATAGCCCTTCGGGTTGATCTCCTCGGGCTGGTTGGCGATTTCGGTGAAGACGCCATCCATCTGGCGCAGAATGAAAATGCGCGCCGCGTCGTAGCCGCCGTCGAGATAGATCGCGCCGACGAGGGATTCAAAGGCGTCGGCGAGTGTGGAGGCCCGCTCGCGTCCGCCATTCGCCTCCTCTCCGCGTCCCATCATGAGGAAGCTCCCGAGATCGATTGCCACGGCGCGTTCTCGCAGGGCGGGCCTCGAGACGATGCGGGTGCGGAGTTTCGTAAGCTGGCCCTCGCCAAAGTCGGGGAACATCCGGAAAAGATGTTCGGTAACGGAGACCTGGATCACGGCGTCGCCGAGAAACTCCAGGCGCTGGTTGTCGAAGGGGAAATTTTTTCTTTCGAGGGAAATGCTCGGGTGGGTGAGCGCCTCGGCGAGGAGCAGGCTGTTGCGGAATTTGTAGAGAATCCGCTCCTCGAGGGGATTCATGATGGAAACCTTTGTGGATTCCATCACCTCAAGGCCATTTCCCGGGGGGAATCGGTTGCGACGCGGACCGGAATGTCAAACATGGCAAAAGATTAGCGGCGGATGTGCAGGGTGCAAGTTTCGGATTGGAAGCCGTTAAAGCGGGAGTCCACCGCCGCCGGGTTCGTGGGTCTGAGTGAGTTCGGGCGGGAGGGGCTTCGGCGTGATGAACACCTGTGCCTTCTCCCCGACCGTGTCGAACAACTCGATGACATCGCTCGATCTCATGCGGATGCATCCGTAGCTGACGGGCTGGCCGATGTTTCGCTCCTCCGGAGTGCCATGGATGTAGATGTAGCGGGAAAAGGCATTCCGGTTGCGGGGTTCCAACCCTTCGAGCCAGAGGATCCGTGTGACGATGGGATCGCGGCCCGGGGCATCCACCGGCAAAATCTCGCCGGTCGGCACGCGGCTTTTGAAGACGGTTCCCGCCGGCATGTCATCGCCGATTTTTTTCCGGACGCGCATCTTTCCAAGCGGCGTGGTATTCGATCCATGCGTGTCGCCGAGACCGAATTTCGAGGTCGAAACCGGGTAGGCACGGGTCGGCCGCCCATCCCGCAGCAAGACCATTTTCTGATCGGCGGCGCTGATGATCATTTGATGGCGTGTGTCGCCCGCGCAGCCCCCCAGCAACGGCATCAAGGCCAAGAAAATCCATGGAAGCGTTTTTTTC
>CAYOGR010000178.1:0-3847 GCA_964403605.1 uncultured Chthoniobacter sp. | reverse complement strand
CAGGTTTTTTCCGAGAAAAGAACTTTACCGGAGAGCCGCTCCCGCAATGATTCCGCCCCCATGAGCGACAAACAACAGACGGCCGTCACGCCCCGGCGCGACGAGGATTTTCCCGAGTGGTATCAACAGGTCATTCGCGCGGCGGACCTCGCCGAGAACTCCGAGGTGCGCGGCTGCATGGTCATCAAGCCGACCGGCTACGCGCTCTGGGAGCGGATGCAGGCCGTGCTCGACGGCATGTTCAAGGCCACAGGGCACCGCAATGCCTACTTCCCGCTCTTCATTCCGCTGAGCTATCTCGAAAAGGAGGCCGCGCATGTCGAGGGCTTCGCGAAGGAATGCGCGGTCGTCACGCACCACCGGCTTGAGGCGAAGGATGGAAAACTCGTGCCCGCCGGGGAGCTTTCCGAGCCGCTCGTGGTGCGGCCGACCTCCGAAACGATCATCGGCGCGGCCTACGCGCGATGGGTGAAATCCTGGCGCGACCTGCCGATTTTGCTCAACCAATGGGCGAATGTCGTGCGCTGGGAAATGCGGCCGCGCCTGTTCCTCCGCACCGCCGAATTCCTCTGGCAGGAGGGCCACACCGCGCATGAGACGCGCGAAGAGGCCGAGGTGGAGACGATGAAAATGCTGCGCGTTTATGAAACCTTCGCGCGCGACTTTTTGGCGTTGCCGGTTCTCACCGGCGAGAAAAGCGAGAGCGAGCGCTTCCCCGGCGCGCTCCGCACCTATTGCATCGAGGCCATGGTTCAGGATCGCAAAGCCATCCAAGCCGGAACCTCGCACTTCCTCGGTCAGAATTTCTCCAAGGCCGCAGGCATCGAGTTCCAAGGCCGTGATGGGCAACTCGAGCATGCCTGGACAACGAGCTGGGGCGTGAGCACGCGCCTGATCGGCACGCTGATCATGATGCATTCCGATGACGATGGATTGATCGTTCCACCACGAATCGCGGCGACCCATGTGGTGATTCTCCCGATCACACCGAAGGAGGATTCCAAGGCCGCGATCCTCGAAGCCGCCGAAAAACTCGCCGCCGAACTTCGTGCCATTTCCCTCCACGGCGCGCCGCTCGGAGTCGAGGTGGATACCCGCGATCTCGGAGGTGGCGTGAAAACCTGGGAGTGGATCAAGAAAGGCGTTCCCATCCGCATCGAGATCGGCCCGCGCGACCTCGCGCAAGGCACCGCCGCCGTCGCCCGCCGCGACCGCGCCCACAAGGAGAAGGAATTCCTCGCCCTTGCCGAAATTCCCGCCCGCGTCGCTCCGATGCTCGAGGAGATTCAATCCACGCTGCTCCGCCGCGCGGAGGAATTCCGCGATACGCACACGCGCCGCATCGACACCAAGGAGGAATTTTACGAATTCTTCACTCCAAAAAACCCCGCCAAGCCCGAGATTCACGGCGGCTTCGCGCTGTCGCACTGGAACGGCTCCGCCGCCGTCGAGGAGCAGATCAAGGCCGACCTGAAAGTCACCATCCGCTGCATTCCTTTTGAGGAAAATCCCGAGTCCGGCGTTTGTCCGTTCAGCGGCGAGCCGAGCAAACAGCGTGTCGTCTGGGCGAAGTCCTACTGATCACAAATTGAGCGAAAAGAATCCCAGACCCGGCTGGATGGCCGATGTGGAGCGGTGGCGCCTCGAGTTTCCTTTTTTGGAGGGGGAGAATCCCGCCGCCTATCTCGACAACGGGGCCTCCACGCAAAAGCCCCGCGCGGTGATTGAGCGGATGCGGGAGTTCGCGGGCCACGAATACGCGAATGTCCACCGGGGCATCCACGAACTCAGCGAGCGGGCGACGGCGGTTTACGAGGGGGCGAGAGAACGGACGCGGAAATTTTTCAACGCGGCCACGGTGGAATCGATTGTCTTCACGCGCGGCACGACCGAGGCGGTGAATCTCGTCGCTTTTGCCTGGGGCGGGCAGAATGTGAAGTCCGGCGACACGATCCTGCTCACCGAGATGGAGCACCACAGCAACATGGTGCCGTGGCAACAGCTCGCCGCGCGAACCGGGGCGCTGGTCAAATATGTGCCGGTGCTGGAAAACGGCGCGGGTCTCGATCTGGATGCCGCGCGCACCTTGCTCGCCGAGCGCCCGGTGATTTTTGCCTTCACTCACATCTCAAACACCATGGCAGTGGAAAATCCGGCGAAGGAGCTCTGCCGCCTCGCGCGGGAAAATGGCGTCACGACTTTGATCGATGCGGCCCAGAGCGCGGCGCACATTCCTGTCGATGTGCAGGAGATTGGTTGCGATTTCCTCGCGTGCTCGGCCCACAAAATGTGCGGCCCGACGGGTATCGGAGTTCTTTACGGCCGCCACGAAATCCTCGCACAGATGCCGCCCTGGCAATTCGGCGGCGAGATGGTGGACCGCGTGGAATTCACGGGCGCGAAGTTTCGTCCGCCTCCAGCGCGTTTTGAAGCGGGCACTCCTGCCATCATCGAGTCGGCCGGGCTGCAGGCGGCCATCGATTTTGTCGATGCCGTCGGCCTGGAAAAAATCGCCTCCCATTCCTCGGCTCTTGCCGAATACGCGGCCGAAAAACTCCGCGCTTTGCCCGGCGTGAGGGTTTTCGGGCCAAGCGGCGGGCGGGCGCACCTCGTTACTTTTGCCGTGGAGGGAGTCCACGCCCACGACCTGGCGTTTTTTTGCAATGACCGCCAAGTTGCCATCCGGGCCGGACACCACTGCGCCCAGCCGCTCATGCGAAAGCTCGGCGCCCCGGCTTCCGCGCGGGCGAGTTTCCATTTTTACAACACGCCCGCCGAGGCCGACCGCTTGGTGGATGCCATCGCGGAGGCGATCCGTTTTTTCAATCCATGAACACGGACGAACTTTATCAGGAGATTTTGCTCCAGCACTCGCGGCGGCCGCGCAACCACGGCCCGCTCGAAAATCCCACCCACCGCGCCGAGGGGCACAACGCGCTTTGCGGCGACGAGCTTTCCGTGGAGCTGCGAATTGTGGATGACCAGCTCGAGGCCGTGCGTTTCCAAGCGAGCGCCTGTGCGATTTGCACGGCGTCGGGGTCGTTGATGACCGGGGCCACTACGGGCTTGAAATCCGACGAGGCCGCCGCCCTTGCCGGGGATTTTCGCAAACTCGCCACTTCCGGCGAGGTTTCGCCTGCCATCGAAAGCCTCACCGCCCTCCGCGCCCTCGGGGCTGTGCACCGTTTCCCCCAACGCGTGAAATGCGCGATGTTGCCTTGGGAAACGCTCTCCGCCGCCCTCCGCGAGGGTATTTTGCCCAAAGGCTGACTCCGCTGTTTTTCAACTCCTGAAAAATCGCAAAAAATCCATTGTGCGATTTTGCCAGGGATGGGTATTTTTCCCCGCTTGCTTCGAAGACCGATGGACACGCCCTTCGGCGGAGCGGGCAAGGGACTAAATCAAGGAAACCATGGATAACAAAAAAACGCGCCTCACCGGCCCGCCACCCAAGCAGGGCCTCTACGATCCGGCATTCGAGCATGACGCCTGCGGCGTCGGCTTCATCGTTGATATCCATGGCCGAAAATCGCACGCGATCGTTCGCGATGCGTTGACCATTTTGCTGAATCTCGACCACCGCGGAGCCGTCGGCGCCGAGCACAACACCGGCGACGGGGCGGGAATCCTCACGCAGATGCCCGACAAATTCCTTCGCCGTGTCTGTGCCGGGCAGGGCATCGCGCTTCCCGAGCTTGGAAAATACGGCGCGGGGGTTGTTTTCGCCTCGCCCGAGGAGTCGGAGGCCAAGGCCGCTCAGGAGACTTTCGAAAAAATCGCCGCCGAGCAGGGGCTCTCCATTCTCGGATGGCGCGAACTGGCCGTGGACAACTCGATGCTGGGCGCC
>CAYOGR010000177.1:0-3878 GCA_964403605.1 uncultured Chthoniobacter sp. | reverse complement strand
CCACCGAGCAGTGCGCCGACCTCCTCGACAACGGCGTCACAGGCATCCACCTCTATACCCTCAACCAATCCACAGCCACTCGTGAAATCTGCCAGCGGCTGGGGTTGGTGCGTGGATAAATTTTCCCGAGCCCCGGAACATACGATTTGTGACAAGTGTCACACTCTTTGCGCCAAACTGAGACAATAAGGCGCGAAACCTAAAGAGCAAATGCCGCATAGAATCTTTGCAAAGCACTTTTGGTAATAAACTAACACTATCCCCGCATCCCACGGCCCGATTCCTGCTTAACCCGAGGCTCACTCAATCAAATTATGGGAAAAATTTTAGGAATCGATCTGGGAACCACGAACTCCTGCATGTCTGTGATGGAAGCCGGTGAGCCGGTTGTGTTGGAGAACTCCGAGGGTGCCCGCACTACACCATCTGTCGTCGCGTTCACAAAATCCGGCGAGCGCCTCGTTGGCCAAGCCGCCAAGCGCCAAGCCATCACGAACCCGGCGAACACCATTTTTTCGGTCAAACGCTTCATGGGCCGCAAATACGACGAGGTCCGCGCCGAGGAGCATCGCGTGCCCTACAAACTCGTCAAAGCCGCCAACGGAGACGCCCATATTCAAGTCGAGATCGACGGCAAACCGAAGACCTTCTCGCCGCCGGAAATCTCCGCGATGATCCTCGCGAAGCTCAAGGCCGATGCCGAAGCCAAGCTCGGTGAAAAAATCACCGAAGCCGTCATCACGGTTCCTGCCTATTTCAACGACTCGCAGCGCAACGCCACAAAGGACGCCGGAAAGATCGCGGGCCTCGATGTGAAGCGCATCATCAACGAGCCGACCGCCGCCTCGCTGGCCTACGGCCTCGACAAGATGAAGGACGAAAAAATCGCCGTCTATGACCTCGGCGGCGGCACCTTCGACATCTCCGCGCTCGAAATCGGCGACGGCGTTTTCGAAGTCCGCGCCACGAATGGCGATACCCACCTCGGTGGTGACGACTGGGACAATCGCATTATGGATTGGATCATCGACGAGTTCAAAAAAGACTCCGGCATCGATCTCTCCAAGCAGCCCGACGCCGTCCAGCGCATTAAAGAGGAAGGCGAAAAAGCCAAGATCGCGCTCTCGTCCACCCAAGAGTTCGAAATCAACCTGCCGTTCGTCACGGCCGACGCCACCGGGCCGAAGCACATTCAGAAAAAACTCACCCGCTCCAAACTCGAGCAACTCACCGACGACCTCTTCGAGCGCACGATGAAGCCCGTTCGCGACTGCCTCGGCGACGCGAAATGGACCAAGTCGGATGTGAACGAACTCGTTCTCGTCGGCGGCATGACCCGCATGCCGAAGGTCGTCGAGACCGCCCGCGAACTCATCGGCAAGGAGCCCCACAAAGGTGTCAATCCCGACGAGGTCGTGGCCATCGGCGCAGCCATCCAGGGCGGCGTGCTCAAGGGCGATGTGAAGGATGTGCTCCTTTTGGATGTCACACCGCTCACCCTCGCAATCGAAACCGCCGGCGGCATCGCCACCCCGATGATCCCGCGCAACACCACGATTCCGACCAAGAAATCGAATGTGTTTTCCACCTACGCCGACAACCAGCCCGGCGTGGAAATCAAGGTCCTCCAAGGCGAGCGCCCGCTCAGCCGCGACAATAAAAACCTCGGCACCTTCCATCTCGACGGCATCCCGCCCGCCCCGCGTGGCGTTCCGCAGATTGAGGTGACCTTCGACATCGATGCGAACGGCATTCTCAATGTCTCCGCGAAGGATCTCGGCACCGGTAAGGAGCAGAAAATTTCCATCACCGGCTCGAGCGGCCTCTCCAAGGAAGAGGTCGAGAAGATGCAAAAAGAAGCCGAGGCCCATGCCGAAGACGACCGCAAGGCCAAAGAGACCATCGAAATCCGCAACAACGCCGACAATCTCGCCTACCAATGCGAGAAGCAGCTCAAGGAACTCGGCGACAAGGTGGACGGTGCCTCCAAGAAAAATGTCGAGGACGCCATCGAGAAGGTCCGCGAAGCGCTCAAGGGCGACGATGCCGACGCCATCAAGGCCGCCTACGACGACCTCCAAGCCAAATTCCAGGAAGTCACCACCGCCGCCTACAAGGCCGCAGCCGCTTCCGCCGGCCCCGCTCCCGAAGACGCTTCGGGCGCTTCTTCCGCCGAACCCCAACCCAAGAAGGACGATGTCGTTGACGCCGAATTCGAGGTTGTGGACGACGACAAGAAAAAATAACCGCACCACTTTAACAAACCGCTCCGGCCCGCGCAGGGCCGGGGTCTGTTAAAAACAGAAACAAGAAAACAACACACACACCAACATGGCAAAACCCAACATCAAACCTCTCGCCGACCGCGTGCTCGTGAAGCCGCTCGAGGCCGAGGAGAAAAGCAAGGGCGGAATCATCATTCCCGACTCCGCCAAGGAAAAACCACAGGAAGCCGAAGTCGTGGCACTCGGCACCGGCAAGCGTGACGAGAACGGCAAACTCATCGAGTTCTCCGTCAAAGCCGGCGACAAGGTCCTCATCTCCAAATACGGAGGCACCGAGGTCAAGGTCGAGGGCGAGAGCTACCTCATCATGCGCGAGGACGACATCCTCGGCGTCATTGGTTAAAAATTACTGAAAACTTAAAACTGAATTACTGAAAACTTAATATATGGCAGCAAAACAACTCCTGTTCGACGAAGCCGCGCGCCACGCGCTCCTTCGCGGTGTCGAGAAACTCGCCGCAGCGGTCAAAGCCACGCTTGGACCATCCGGCCGCAATGTTATCCTCGATAAAAAATTCGGCAGCCCCACGATCACCAAGGACGGCGTCACCGTCGCCAAGGAGATCGAACTCGAAGACCCCTTCGAAAACATGGGCGCCCAGCTCATCCGCGAAGTCTCCAGCAAAACCAGCGACACCGCGGGCGACGGCACCACCACGGCCACCGTTCTCGCCGAAGCGATCTATCGCGAAGGCCTCAAGAATGTGACCGCCGGCGCCAACCCGACCTCGCTCCAGCGCGGCATCAACAAAGCCGTCGAGGCCATCGTCGCCGAGATCGCCAAGATCTCCAAGAAGGTCAAAGACAGCGCCGAAATCGCCCAAGTCGCCACCGTTTCCGCGAACTGGGACACCACCATCGGCCAGATCATCGCCGACGCGATGGATAAGGTCGGCAAAGACGGCACCATCACCGTCGAGGAAGCCAAATCGATCGAAACCTCCCTCGATGTCGTTGAGGGCATGCAGTTCGATAAAGGCTACCTCTCGCCTTACTTCGTGACGAACCCCGACAGCCTCGAGGTCGTCCAAGAGGGTGCCTACATCCTCATCCACGAGAAAAAGATCAGCAGCCTCAAAGACCTGCTCCCGATCCTCGAGAAGATCGCCAAAACCGGCAAACCCTTCCTCATCATTGCGGAAGATGTCGAAGGCGAAGCCCTCGCGACCCTCGTGGTCAACAAGCTCCGTGGCACGCTCCAAGTCTGCGCCGTCAAGGCCCCAGGCTTCGGCGACCGCCGCAAAGCCATGCTCGAAGACATCGCCGTCCTCACTGGTGGCAAATGCATCACCGAGGATCTGGGCATCAAGCTCGAGAACCTCACCCTGGAAGACCTCGGCCGCGCCAAGCGCCTCGTCATCGACAAGGAAAACACCACCATCATCGAAGGTGAAGGCAAGGGTGCCGACATCCAAGGCCGCGTCAGCCAAATCAAGCGCCAGATCGAGGAAACCACCAGCGACTACGACCGCGAGAAGCTCCAGGAGCGCCTCGCCAAGCTCGCCGGCGGTGTGGCCGTCATCAATGTCGGTGCCGCCACCGAGACCGAGATGAAGGAAAAGAAAGCCCGCGTCGAAGACGCCCTCCACGCCA
>CAYOGR010000176.1:0-3948 GCA_964403605.1 uncultured Chthoniobacter sp. | reverse complement strand
CCATGCCAGGGAAGCCTTTTCAATCCAAGCTCAAGCCTTACGAAGCCGAGTTGAGGGAAATCCTCGCTTCGGGCGGTGGTTTTCGTGGCGCGGCGGCGGAGATTAATCGCCGGCACGGATTGAATGTGAGCCACAATGCGGTTTTTTCCTTTTTGAAAAACCGACCGGCACCGCGCGCTGAGCGAGGCCTTTTTTACGAGGGTCTGCCCGCCGATCTCCGCGATCAACTTCTCAAGCGCCTCGCTGCCGAGTGGACGCACGAATCAACGGCGATCGAGGGCAACACGCTCACGCTGGGCGAGACCCATAAAGTTCTGGAACTCGGCCTCGCCATCGGCGGCAAGCCGCTCCGGGATCATCAAGAGGTTTACGGGCACGCGCGGGCGATCGACTTGATTTACGAAATGGTCGGCCGTCCGATCACAAGGGAAGACCTCTTCGCGCTTCATAGGGCGGTCATGCCGCTCTCCGCCGTCGATGTTCTCAATCCGGTCGGCGACTGGAAAAAAGATTTCAACGGAACCACTGGCGTGGTGGACGGCAAGAGCGTTTATATGGAATACGCCGCCCCGGCCGATGTGCCGGGATTGATGGATCGCTGGTTAGCGGATTTCAACAAAACGCGACGCCTCGAACGGCCTGCGCAGGCGGTTGCAGCCTCTGTGCGGGCGCATCAGATTTTTGTTCGCATCCATCCGTTTTTTGATGGCAACGGACGCATGGCTCGGCTTCTTGCGAATCTTCCAGTGCTCGCCGCAGGCTTTCCTCCGATCCTTATCCCGATGTCTCGCCGAGCCGAATACATCGACCTCCTCTGGCGTTACCAGAATACCATCGGCCGGATTGGTCGCGGGAGCCGGCTCCTCCCGCCGCACCCTGCTCTCCGCGAGTTCGAGGTTCTGCTATTGAGCGAATGGAAAAAGACCACATTGCTTGTCGAAGAAACCCGGCAACTCGCAAGGCCGCGTTGCTCCGGAGCGCATTGATTTTCACCGCTCTGGGAGGCGAAGAGCTTGTGGCGTGGAACTTGACAAGAATAATACATTGTATAACATTCCGCTGTGACTTTCCGATTTATCGAGCTTCAGGCATTCACTGAGGAAGTGTTGCGAGTGGCCGATGAGGAAAGCCTTCGGGAGTTTCAGATGGAACTTACCGCCAACCCAGAGTCCGGTGTCCTCATTCAACACTCTGGTGGCCTTCGCAAGGCGAGATTTCGCGTTGCCGGTCGCGGAAAAAGCAGTGGTGCCCGCGTTATTTATCTCTGGCTGCCCAATCGCGGCATTTTCATCCTGTTCATGCTCTTCACGAAATCATCACGCGCAAACATCAGCGCGTCTCAGCTGTCCCGATTACGAGCTGCCGTTGAAACAATCAAAACCCAATACAACCGATGAAAACCAAACCGAAAAATATCAGCCTGAACATCGACGATCTCGTTTCGCGCGTCGAAGGTTTTGCCGCCGGGATGGAACCTGCAAAAGAAACCCGGATTACCATTCCGCAAGCAATCAAAGCGATTTCACCAAAACAAATCCGCGCCACTCGGACATCGCTCGGATTTTCGCAGGCCCAGTTCGCGGCTCTTCTCAATGTTCCAAAGATCACGGCCGTTTCCTGGGAAAATGGAACCCGCAAACCCAGTGGAGCCGCCCTGCGCTTGCTCGCTGTTGCAAAAAGCCATCCCGAAGCGCTGCAAACAGCGTAAGAAACTCCAGTTTATCCGTTCGCAAATCTGGAGAAGTTTTTTTAGGGGGAAATGCGGATTTTGGTAGATCGCATCATACAAATTGAGGCGGAGCTTCATGATCTTGAAGCTCGCAGGCAGCGACTGCTGGCGGAACTGCGCGAAATTCGTTCACCGGAGAAATCCCCCGAGTTGCCGCTTGGTAAAGCAGTGCCTGAAACAAACGAAGAAAAGATCGGCTTGTTCCTCAGCCTTTTTGGTGCGCGCCGCGAGGTTTACCCCAAGCTTTGGGTGAACCACAAAAAGGGAACGAAAGGGTATTCCCCAGCCTGTGGCAATGAGTGGGTTCATGGACTCTGTGAAAAGCCCCGAGTGAAATGCTCGGATTGTCCGAATCAAGCGTTCCCGCCACTCGATGATAAAGCGATCCACGCGCACCTCACCGGTCGCCACACGATTGGAACCTATGCGATCCGGTCGGATGACAGTTGCATTTTTCTGGCAGCCGATTTCGACGGCAAAGGTTGGGTGGACGATATTGCGGCATACCGGCGTGCGGCTGAGGAAATGGGAATCACGGTTGCCATCGAGCGCTCGCGTTCCGGCAACGGGGGCCATGCTTGGATTTTCTTTTTGCATTCTGTTCCAGCGGCTCTCGCGCGGAGACTTGGAACACTGATCGTCTCGCGCGCCTCGTCCTTTCACGCCGGGATGAAGCTGTCGACTTATGACCGCTTTTTTCCAAATCAGGACACCTGCCCCCAAGGAGGATTTGGAAATCTCATCGCGCTGCCGCTTCAGCAGGAGCCTCGAAAGTTGGGACACACTCTTTTTCTGGATGAACAGTTCGAGCCCTTGCCTGAACAGTGGGCCTATTTGGCGGGTCTGCAAAAGATCGATTTGGAGGGCTTGGAGCGAATTTTGAAATCCACATCCGGGGTTAAGAATGAAACGAGGGATGCCGAGTCTATTGCACTCGATTTCGACGAGAAAACCTTGGATGTCATCCCTCAAGCTGTCAGGCGCGGCGATTTTCCAAACGCGTTGAAGTTGCTCCGGAATTCACAACTGACAATTCCTCTCCACGGTCTGCCCTCAAGCGTCAAAGCGGGACTGAAACGCCTCGGCACACTTGCCAATCCGCTCTTTTACGAAAAACAACGCCTGCGGTTTCCGACAACAAACATCCCTCGCTTCATCTTTTGCGGAGAGGAGCACGATGACCGGTTGATCCTGCCACGAGGAACATTGCAGGACATCGAAAAGCTGATTTCCAAAGCCAGCGGAAAGGTTTCTATCATCGATAAACGGCCTCAACCGAAGCCGGTGAATTTTTCATTTTGCGGAACGCTCACGGCGACTCAAGACGCCGCCGTATCAGCGATGCTCTTGCACGATGAGGGAGTGCTTGTTGCGCCCCCGGGCGCAGGCAAAACGGTGATGGCGTGTGCGGCGATCGCGCGCCGAAGCGTGCCCGCATTGATTTTGGTCCACCGCAAGCAACTCTTGGATCAGTGGAGTGATCGGCTTCAAACATTTCTCGGTCTGTCCAAACGCGAAATTCACATCTTGGGAAAAGCGCGCTACCCGGATGCTCCCGTGGCGCTTGGCATGTTTCCCACGCTTGCCCGCTCGGAGCATCAAGAAGCGGTCTTCGCAAAATATGGGCATGTCATCATCGACGAATGCCACCATGTGCCGGCGGCGTCTTTCGAGGCTGCCATGAAACACTGCACCTCCAGATTCATTCTGGGACTCACCGCCACCCCGAGGCGCAAGGATGGGTTGCAAAAAATCCTGTTCCTTCAGTGCGGCCCTGTTCGACACACGATCGCTTCCGACCACTCGGAAAACCAGTCGAGAACAGTGTTCGTGCGGGAGTTTTCTCTACGGATTCCTCCGGAAAAGGATCGCATTCCCATTCATAAGATTTGGGAGTTTCTCGTTCAGTCCCGGGAGCGGAATCGTGCCATCGCATCGGATGTTGCCGCCGCTCTTCGAGAGGGGCGGTATTGCGCCTTGCTGAGTGATCGAAAAGAGCACCTCAGAACTCTGGAATCTTTGCTGAAAGAGAAAGAGCCCCTCGAAAATCTTTTCCTCATCGACGGATCCACCGGCCAAAAGGAAAGAGAATCCATCCTGAACAAACTCCGTGCGAGAGCTGCCGAAGATTGTCCGTTTGTCCTTCTCGCCACAGCCTCCCTGCTGGGCGAGGGGTTTGATATGCCGGAACTCGACACGCTTTTCCTTGCCATGCCGAT
>CAYOGR010000175.1:0-4083 GCA_964403605.1 uncultured Chthoniobacter sp. | reverse complement strand
ATCGTCGAACGCCTTGAAAAACTCCTGCCGGGTGGCGATTGGGAGATTGTTTTTGTCGATGATGACTCGAAAGACGGGTCGCTCGAGGTATTGATGCGCTTGTCGCGGGAGAAGCGGCATGTGCGCTTTATCCGGCGGATCGGGCGGCGGGGGTTGGCTTCGGCTTGTTTAGAGGGGATGGCTTCGAGCGACGCCGATGTGTTTGCTGTGATGGACTGCGACCTCCAGCACGACGAGACGATCCTCCCAGCCATGCTCGAAGCCTTTGAGCTGGACCCGCAACTCGAACTCGTTGTCGGCAGCCGCTACACCGGCCAGGGTGGCGGCACCGGCGATTGGTCGAAGGCCCGCGTGTTCGTCAGCCGCTTCGCCACGCGGATCGGCTCGATCGTCCGCAAAACCCCGCTCACCGATCCGATGAGCGGATTTTTTGCCATCCGCCGCGAGTTGTTCGAGGAAACCGTGCGTTCCATGACGGGCAAGGGATTCAAAATCCTCCTCGACATCGTCCTCTCCGCAGGCCGCCCGCTCCGTGTGCGGGAGTTCGCCTACGAATTCCGCACCCGCCAGCACGGCGAGAGCAAACTCGATATCGTCGTCGCCTTTGAATATCTCTACCTGCTCGCGGATAAATTGTTCGGCCGATTTGTGCCAGTGCGGTTTGTTCTTTATGTGATGGCTGGTCTGAGCGGGTTGCTCCTGCACCTTGCGGTGTTGGGGGGGCTCCACAAGTTGGCCGGAACGCCGTTCGTCACCGCGCAGATCATCGCGACGCTGGCTGCGATGGTTTCGAATTTTCTGGTGAACAATTCGATCACCTTCCGCCAGCAACGCTTGAAGGGTGGGCTGCTGGTGCCTGGGTTGCTGGCCTACATGATCATTTGCGGGATCGGCGCGGTGGTGAATGTCCAATCCGCCGAATACCTCTTCGATAACAACATCCCCTGGTGGTTCGCCGGGACGGCCGGGGCATTGGTCGGGGCGGTTTGGAACTATGCCGTTTCGACACAGATCGTCTGGACTTGGCTTCCGGGCGTTTTGCGGAAACGCTGACGGTCCATGAAAATTCCTCCGGAAATTCTCCAGAGCGGTGCGGAGACCGCCATTGTGCTTGGCTCCGGCCTGGGGCCTTTCGCCGAAAGCCTCCCGCACCACTTCGTCTGCGAATACAACCAGATCGAAGGCCTGCCGACATCGGGAGTGCCTGGCCATGCGGGGCGGTTTCTTGTCACCGAACTTGGCGGCAAGCCGCTCCTGGTGGCGCAAGGGCGGGTGCATCTTTACGAGGGTTGGAGCGCTCGCGAGGTCGTGAAGCATGTGGACCTGATGCACGAGGCGGGAATCAAAAAACTCCTCCTCACCAATGCGGCGGGCACTATGAACCGCGCATTCGAGCCCGGCACCTGGATGATGATCTCGGATCACATCAACCTGACCGGCCACAGCCCGCTTCGCGGCGGCCCGAACTTCATCGACATGACGACCGTTTACAGCCCGCGCATCCGCGATATCTTCCGCCGCTCCGCGAAGGCGCTCGGCGTGAATTTGCACGAAGGCGTGTATGTCGCGATGCAGGGGCCGCAATTCGAGACGCCCGCCGAGATTCGCATGGCCCAGACGCTCGGCGCGGACGCGGTGGGAATGTCCACGGTCCACGAAGCCACGAAAGCGCGATTCTTCGGCCTGGAGGTGGCGGGTTTTTCCTGCCTCACAAACTGGGGTGCGGGCCTCTCCGACGCGGAGCTCGCCCACGAGGATGTCACCGCCGTCGGCCGCCAGACCGCGGGCCAGATGGTGGAACTTCTCCTGCGGGCCATCCCGGAAATCTAGCTCCCGCATTGAACGGAATGTTTTTTCTCCGCAACCGGGCCCCGCGTTTGTAGAATGACCGAATCCGCGAATTCATGGAAACGCCAGAGTCCACAGACGAGCAATTGGTTGACCGCACAAAAGCGGGAGACGCGCGTGCGTTCGACGATCTGGTCGTGAGATTCAGCCCGCGGCTCTACGGGTTGATCTACCACATGACGGCCAGCCACGAGGATACCAACGACCTGTTGCAGGAGGTCTTTGCGAAGGCCTACCGGTCGATCCGGGGCTTTCAGGGAAAATCCAGCTTCTACACCTGGATGCATACGATCTCCGTCAACATGACGATCAATTTCCTGAAAAAGCGCAACCGCCGGAACACCATGAGCTTGGATGACATCGACAATGGCATCCTGAACGATCCGGACTTCATCGCGGCCACGAGCAATGGAGACCCCAGCCACTCCGCCAACCTCTCGGAACTTCAAAAAAAACTGAACGAATCCCTGCTCAAGCTGTCACATGAGCATAGAGCCGTTGTCACCATGTTTGATATTCAGGGCATGCCCCACGCAGAAATCGCGAAAATCCTGAAAGTCTCCGAAGGCACGGTGCGGTCCCGTTTGTTTTATGCCCACAAGCAGTTGCAAAACTACCTCCAAGAGTTTATTAAAAAATGACCCCATACATGGATAACGACACCGTCTCAAAACTTCTTCGCCTGAAACGCTACGAGCAACCGCCGGAGGACTACTTCGAGAATTTCCTTGTGGAGTTCCAACTCCGGCAACGGGCGGAGGTGATCCATCGGCCTTTTTACCGAATCGCATGGGATCGGCTTTGCTCCCTCCTCGAACCAGCCGGAGTGCCGAAATTGGCAATGGCTGGCTCCTTCGCCGTTGCCGTGATCGCCTGCGGATCGGTGTTGACTTGGTCGGATTCGGAGGTCGAGGGATTCGCTCCATCCGCTGCCCCGGGTTTGGCGCAAAATGAAGCCGCCGCTCCCAAGCAAAGCTCCCAGGCCTCTGGATCAGCCCAAGAAGTTCACTATGTCCTCCCGGCCGAGGTGGTCACCTATGCGTCGCGCCGGAGTTTCTAAAAAATCGGCGTCGGGTTCGATCTTCGCCGCGCTGGTCGCCGTGGTATTCGTGCTGTGCCCCGCGCCGGGGACGGCCAGCCCCGTCGGGGATCAAATCAACGATCAAATCCAACACCTTTTCGAGCGGCACCGCGATGCCGTGGTGCGCGTGCGTGCCAGCGACTCGATGGGCGTCCGCCTCGGCAGCGGGTTTTTTGTCGATGCCTCGGGCACTGTTTACACCCACTCGGGTGTGGTTCTCCAAGCAGACGATGTGAGTGTGCAATATCAAGGCCGCATGCTTCCCGCGAAGGTGGTGGCCAGCGATACGCGCTCGGGAATCGCCCTTCTCAAAACCGAATGCATCAGCCCGTTTCTACCCATGGGCAACTCGGACGATATCGCGGTCTCAAACCCCGTTTTGGCGATCGGATATCCTGGCGAGCGCGAGGTCAGCCCGATCCTCGGCCTCGTGGCGGGCCGCGACTTCCATCAAAACGGAAAGCAATTTTCGACCTCGCATTTGCGGATGAACATGGCCGTTCAGCCAGGCTGCGGGGGAGCCCCGGTGCTCAACATGAACGGCGAAGTGATTGGTATCGTCGCGGCCCGCATCGGTGAAGGAGGAGCCTGCCACATCCTCCCCATCCGTGCCGCCGAGAAGCTGCGCTCGGACATCAACCGCTTCGGCGAACTCCGCCCCGGCTGGGTCGGAGTGGAAGTCGAGGACGCTCCCAACCCGATCGAAGGATCGGTGGCCCGGGTCGTGAATATGAACCCCGAAACACCCGCCGCGAAATGCGGGCTGCTCAAAGGGGATGTCCTGCTCGGAATCAACGACCACAAGGTCGGCTCGATCCAGGATCTCGTCGATGCCGCTTATTACCTCACCGCTGGGGAGGAGGCCCGGATTCGCATTGTTCGCGACGGCCAAAAAATGGAGGTCGCCGTGAACCCCGCGCTTCATCCGAACGCCGTCGCCACACCGCTTCACGCCGAGGCGGCTGTTCCTGCCGCCAAGTAGCGGCGATACTTGCTCCGCCAAGCCATCCCGAAAAAATCTTTCCCATCAAGCTGTGCTTCCCGCTGCCAGGCGCGATGCTCGCGCTCTTGAAGGGATTCGCAACGAGGTGCGTTTTCGCCACCTGTCGGACTTGAGCTTTTTAGACCCAAAAACGATGTTTTGCCCGCCACCA
>CAYOGR010000174.1:0-4146 GCA_964403605.1 uncultured Chthoniobacter sp. | reverse complement strand
CCAACCTCCGCGCGACATCACCTGGGGAGCCGGTTTTTCTCGCGAGCAGACTGTATCCCGCCGGGACGAGGAAGAGGGTGAAGAGCGTGGCGACCAAGACGCCGCCGAGCATGACGGCTCCGATCGCGGTTCGGGTTTCGGCACCGGCTCCGAAGGCGAAGATCAACGGAATCGCCGAGGCGGCGGTGGTGAGGCCGGTCATGAGGATCGGGCGCAGGCGGACGCGGGAGGCTTCGACCAGGGCGGCGTCGAACTCCATGCCTTGATCGCGGAGTTGATTGGCGAATTCGACAATGAGGATGCCGTTTTTGGCGGCGATGCCGACGAGGATCACCAAGCCGATCTGGGTGTAGAGATTTAAAGTGCCGCCGGTGAGGTGGATTCCGAGAAGTCCGCCGGCGATGGCGAGGGGGACGGTGACCATGATGACGAGCGGATGGATCCAGCTTTCGAATTGCGCGGCGAGGACCAGAAAGACGACGACGAGGCCGAGAGCGAAGACGAAGAAAAGCGCCTGGCCGGATTCCTGGAAGTCGCGGGATTGGCCTTTGTAGTCGATCTGCGCGGTCTCGGGGAGGTTTTCGCGGGCGAGGGTGCGCAGGTAATCAAGCGCCTCGCCGAGCGTGTAGCCTTCGGCGAGGTTCGCTTCGAGCGTGAGGGCTCGCATGCGGTTGTAGCGGTTCAGGGAATTCGAGTCGGCGAATTCCTCGAGGGTTACCAGATTGGAAAGCGGGATGAGCTCCCCGGTGCGGGCGGACCGAACGAAAATGTTCTCCAGCGCGGCCGGGGTTCGTTGGCGGTCGCGATCTCCTTCGACGATGACATCGTATTCCTCGCCATTTTCGAGGTAGGTGGTGACGCGCCGCGAGCCGAGCATGGTCTCGAGGGTTCGGCCAATGTTGGAAACGGTGACACCCAGTTCGGCGGCGCGGTCGTAGTCCACCTTCACCTGGATCTGCGGTTTGGTTTCCTTGTAGTCCCAATCGATCCCTTCGAGGCCAGGGTTGTTGGCGCGGATTTTTTCCAGGAGGATGTCACGCCAGGCGGCGAGTTCCTCATAGGAATTTCCGCCGAGAACGAACTGAACGGGCTTTTGGATCCGCGCACCGAAGCCTTGGCGCATGACGGGAAACGCGGTGACGCCAGGGAGGTCGGAGAGTTTCTTCCGGACCTCGTCCATGATCGTCCATGCGGACCGGCGCTCTGCCCAGTCGGCAAGGACAAACACGATGATGCCGGTGTTGAAATCGCCCTGTGAACCGATGGTTCGCGGCGTGCGGACGAGGAGTCGCATGGCTTCGCCGGACTCGGCATAGGGCATGAGGCGGCGTTCGATTTCGTCCATGTAATCCAGGATGTAATTGTGCGTCGCGCCCTCGGGGCCGTTGACGAGGACGAAGAACGCGCCGCGGTCCTCGCGCGGGGTGTATTCGCTGGGGATTTGTCGGAAGAGCCACCAACAGGCGCCGCAGAGCGCGAGGAATACGGCGGCGGTGGCGAGACGGTGGGCGAGGATGGGCTTGAGGAGGCGCAGGTAGAGGGATTGCGCGGCGGTGAAGACGCGGTCCATCGCGGCGGCGAGGCGGGTGGGGGTTTTGCGTTGGCGCAGGATTGTCGATGCGACCATTGGCGAGAGTGTGAGCGCCATGAGGCTGGAGATGGCGACTGCGGCCGAAAGGGTGAATGCGAATTCGGAAAAGAGCCGGCCGATGTCGCCTCCGAGAAATCCAATGGGAACGAAGACCGAGATAAGGACTAGGGTGGTGGCGACAACGGCGAACCCGACCTCGCGCGTTCCGCGGTAGGCGGCGACAAGCGGCGTTTCGCCGAGTTCCTTCATGCGGCGCACGATGTTTTCCAGAACAATGATCGCGTCGTCCACCAGGATGCCGATGCCCAAAACCAAGGCGAGAAGTGTGAGAATGTTGATGGTGAATCCGAGCAGGTAGAGTGCGAGGAAGGTGGCGATGACGGAGACGGGAACGGTGACCGAGGGAACCAGCGTGGCGCGGCCGCTTCCGAGGAACAGGTAGATGACCAGCACAACCAGCGCGATCGCCGAGCCGAGCGTCCAATAGACTTCCCGGATCGCACCCTCGATGAAAACCGAGGTGTCGTAGCTTTGGCGGATTTCCATCCCCTCGGGCAGTGAGGAAGCAAGCCGGCGGGCTTCGGCTTTGACGGCGCGGGCGACATCGATGGTGTTCGCGGTGGATTGTTTGATGATGCCGAGGCCGATCATCGGAACGGAATTTCCCCGGAAAACGGCGCGGGTTTCGTCGGGTTCGCGATCGACGCGGGCGACTTCGCCGAGGCGGACGAGGTAGCCGTCCTCGCCGCGTTTGAGCGCGAGTTGGCGGAAGTCCTCGGGGGTTTTGAACGCCCGGTCCGTGCGGATTGTGAAGGCGCGCTCGCTCGATTCGATGGTGCCGGCGGGGAGTTCGATGTTTTCAGTGATGAGGGCCTGTTCCACATCGGCGACGGTGAGTCCGCGCGCGGCGAGGGAGCGGCGGTCGATCCAGATGCGCATCGCCCAAGCCTGATCGCCGCTCAGTTGAACGCGGGCCACGCCGTCGAGCACCGAGAAGCGGTCCACCAAATACCGGCGGGCGTAGTCGCTGAGTTCGGTAATCGTGAGTCGGTCGCTGACGAGGTTGAGCCAGAGGACGACATCGTCGTTCGAATCGACTTTTTGCACTTCGGGCGGATCCGCCTCCTCGGGGAGGTTGCCGAGCACGGCGGAGACGCGATCCCGGATGTCATTCGTCGCGGCATCGATGTCGCGGTCGGTGCGGAAGGTGATGGTGATTATCGAGCGTCCGTTTTCGCTGGTGGATTCGATGAAATGGATGCCTTCGACACCGGCGATGCGTTCCTCGATGGGTTCGGTGATGCGGGTTTCGACGATATTGGCTGCGGCACCGCGGTAGGTGGTTTCCACGGAGACGACAGGAGGGTCGATGTCCGGAAACTCGCGCAGGGGGAGGCGCTGGAAGGCGATCACCCCGAAGGCTACGAGTAGTAGCGCGAGGACGGAGGTGAAGACCGGGCGCTTGATGGAAAGGTCGGAAAGCAGCATCAATCGGGCTTCGAGGGGGAGGAGTTGGTCGCGGCGAGGATCCGGACGGGTGCGCCATCGGTGAGTTTGAAAGCGCCGTGGGCGACAATTTTTTCGCCGGGGGAGAGGCCCTCGAGGATTTCGATTTCACCCTGGCGGCGCGCACCCGGACGAACTTCGCGGCGTTTTGCGACAGCACCGGCGGCGGTGTTTTCCACAACCATCACGAAATTTGTGCGGCCGTCGGGCAGGAGTGCGCCTTCGGGGATGGCGAGGGCTTCGCGGGGATTTCCGAGGAGATCGACTTTCATCAACATACCCGGTTTGAGGAGGCGGTCGGGGTTTGGAATTTCCGCCCGGACGGTGGCGGAGCGGGTCTGCGGATCGACGCGGCTCGAGACGCTGCGCACAACACCTTGAAACGGCTTCACGCCGAAGGAGGCGGTTGTGGCTTCGATCGGGGTTCCACCCGTCACCACGCCCAGGAAGGCCGCGGGGATCGTGAAATCCAGGAGCATGTTCGAATCGTCGTCGAGCGTGGTGATCGGGTCGCCGGGGCGCACAACGGCTCCCACGCTGATGTTGCGGAGGCCGACGACGCCGGCGAAGGGGGCTTTGACGACGAGTTCGGCGAGGCGGGATTCGATCGCGAGTTGGCGGGCCTTGGCCGTTTCGTAAACGCGGCGGGCCTCGTCGAGTTGCGAGATGGAAGAGGTGCCGCGCTCGGCGAGTTGGGCGATGCGGTCGTATTGTTTTTTGGATTCGGCGGCGGCGGAGATGGTTTCCTTGAGCAGGGCCTCCTCCTCGGTGGCGGAAAGCTTCACGAGGATGTGGCCGGCTTCAACGCGCTGGCCGTCCTTGAAGCCGATTTCCACCACGCGCTCGCCGATGGTGGCCGTGAGTTCCACGGATTCATTGGCGCGTAATGTGCCGAGGGCCTCGATGCGGTCGGCAAACGGCGCGGAACGGACCTCCGCGAGGGTGATGGCGGCGGGCGGGCGGGGTTGATCCTTGGCGACGGCGGAGTGGAGGAACGCGGCAAGCAGGATGGCGATGAAAGAAACGACGCGCATGGTTTTTAGAGAACG
>CAYOGR010000173.1:0-4157 GCA_964403605.1 uncultured Chthoniobacter sp. | reverse complement strand
CGACGGGGCGCTCCTGGATTTTGTGCATGCCGAGGATGCCGCTCTGGGGCGGGTTTCGATGTCAGCGAAGGAGAGTTTCTCGCAGTCGCGCAGGATGTGGAAGACGAGGATGGCGTCGGAGTCAGGGGCGGCTTCATAGGAGGTCTTCGTCGTCTAATTCGGGATGTTGGTCGGCGGTGTTGAGGATGAGCCGGACTTCGGCGATGAGGTGCTCGACTTGGGGGAGGATTCCGGAGGTGAGGACGGTTGCGATGGAGTCGGTCCATTCGGCTGGAGCGAGATGGTCGGCTGCGGCAGTTTCAATGGCGAGCAGGGCGTCGCGGAGGAAGCGCCGGGCCGTCTTGAGGCGGTGCAGGGCGTGTCCGGCGAAGAGTGGCTCCGGGGGCCAGTCCTCGGGATCGTGGATGTTGAGGGCGCCGGCAAGCTTGGCGGATGCCGTGGCGATGCAGGACCAGGCTTCATTCAGGGGATGCTCTGGCGGCGAGCCTTCGGGAATCCAGCCGGCGGCTTCGGCGGAGTGGTGCATGGAAATGGCAAGATCGCGGGCTTTTTCGACAAGGGGATGATCCTCGGATTCACCGAAGGGTGGATTCTCGGCTTGGTCGTGGATGGCCTCGTTGGTGAGGGCGTTGAGTTCGTCAATGCGGGCCTCCATGGCGGCCTCCTGCTCGGGCGTGAGTGGCGGGGGTTCGGGTTCGCCGCGCTCGATGCGGAGCCTTTCGCGCTCCTCGTCCAAGATTTCGTCGAATTCCTCGGGATCGGCGTCCTCTCGGAGCATTCGCGCTTGGATGCGGTCGAGGAGAAGATTCATTCGGGCGGCTTCGGAGTCGGCCTCGGCTTCGAGTCGGCTCTGCGGCTCGTCGTCGGATTCGTCGATGGAGGGGAGCTGCACGAGGCCGTTGGCAAAGGCGGCGCCAAGCGAGTTGGCGAAATCGAGCATGGCGGAGCGGTTGGCCTCATGCTGTGCGGTCTCGTCCCCGGGTGTCATGGTCCAAGCGGGCTCGGGGTCGATGGAAATCTCAAATCCAGTGGCCTCGACAACGATGCGTCCGTTCGTGTCGCCGAACCATTCGAGATAAAGGGAATTCGCCCAGTGGTGGGGAACGGGGCGTTTTTCCCTGTGGAGTGCTGGAAGTTCCTCGAGAGGGCAGTCGAGGACCTTGACTTTGCGTGAGGCGGTGATGTCGCCGACGCGGCCGGTTTGTTTTTTAACGAGTCTGGAAGTGGCTTCGCGGGCGGGACCGGGGGATGGGTTTTTGAAAACGACGCGATGGCCTGCGAGGTCGCGCCAAGGGTTGCCAACGAGGTTGAGAGTGAGTGGTTCCATGTGGCCGACGAGGTGGAGAATGCCGGTGGTGCGGCCCGGATGGCGGTTCTCGAGTTCGCCGTGGAGTATCTCGGTGCAGATGCGGAGGGCCATGGGAATGGATCAGGCTTGGCCGGACTCGATGGCGAGGGCCTGGGCTTCGGCTTCGCGGGCTGCGGCGAGGAGCGGCTCGGCTTCTTCGGGGAGATCGGCAGCGGTAAGGGCTTCGGCGGCGCGGTGTTTTTTTGCGGCAAGGGCGCGGAGTGTGGCGATGCGGGCAAGTTGCTCGGGGGTGAGAGGAGGGCGGAGGGGTTCGCCTGCAGGGGGGATCAGAGGGCGGGCGGCGCGGCTTTGGATGGTGATCATGCCGGCTGCGGCGAGACTTTTCAGGGCATCCCAAGTGGAGGCGTCGAGGATTTGGAGGGCGGGCCGGGAGGTGCCCGGCCAGGGGTTTTCGCGGCAGAGGGCTTGGATTTTCTCGGTGGATGCCGGGTCGATTTTGTCGACGACAGCGAGGAGAATCGGTGTGTCATGGCCTGGAATCCAGGTCTCCTCGCAATGCTGGAGGCGCATGCCAAGCGCTTCACGGGCCCGGTTGGCAAAATGCGCGGCGGGGTCGGTGACGGGTGCGGGCGGCGCGGCTTTTTGTGAATCTGTGGGCGCGAGGATTTGCTCGAGTCGCTTGAGCAGCGAGTCGCGGCCGTTTTTGAGTTTGATGTTGGAAAGGTCGGCACCGTCCAGGACGCCTTCGGAGAGGCCGGTCTTTGCGGCGAGGGAGCCGAGCATGGCGTGTTCGATGGTGTGCTCGGCGACGAGGTTGATGACTGTGACGGGACGTAGTTGTCCTTTGCGCCAGGCGCGGGCGATGCGTTGCTCGAGCTTGGCGGGATTCCAAGGCAGGTCGCAGTTGATGACGACGCTGGCGTTCTGGAGATTGAGGCCAACACCGCCCGAATCGGTGCTGAGGAAGAGGCGGCAGGCGGGGTCGTTGCGGAAGGCGAGAATCTCGGCGCGGCGGCGTTGTTGCGGGACGGAGCCGGTGTGCCAGGCGAAGTGGACGCCGAGTTTTTTCGCGAGTTCACGGACGAACTCAAGCATGCCGGTCCACTCGGAGAAGACGATGATTTTGACATCCGGGTCCGAAAGGAGTTCGTCGAGGATGCCGGTGAGTTCCTCCAGCTTCGGGCAGTCGCGGGATGGATTTTTTTTGATGAGGCAGGGCGAGTCGCAGACCATTCGCATGCAGTTGAGCGAGATCATCAGGATATCCTGCTCGCTGGGCGTGAGCGGTCGGGTTTTGGCTCTCTGGATGAGGCGGGTCACGGTGGCTTTGTGCTCGTCGTATTCGTCCTGCATGGGCTTGGTGAGGCGGACGAAGTGGTTGCGGTCCGAGCGGTCGGGGAGTTCGGTTTCGACATCGCGCTTGCGGCGGCGGAGGAGAATGGGGCGGACGCGTTCGCGGAGCCGAGCTAGGTTTTTGTAGCCGGACGGACGGCCGCGCTCGTCGAGTTCGTAATATTCGCGGTTGAAGCGGAAGAGCGGGCCAAGAAGCGCGGGGTCGAGAAAGTCGACGAGGGAGCGGAGTTCGTCGATGCGGTTTTCGATGGGTGTGCCGGTGAGAACGAAAGCGTAGCGGCTCTGGAGGCGTTTCACGGCTTGGGCTGTCTTGGTGGGCCAGTTTTTGATGCGCTGGGCTTCGTCCAGAACGACGATATCCGGCTGCAGGTGGGTGTTGATCTCGAGCGAGTCGGAAACGATTTGCTCGTAGTTTGCGATGGTGAAAAAGGCGGGGTCGGCGTGGCGGTAAAGCGCGGCGCGGGCGGAGCGGCCACCGAAGACGAGGCGCAGCGCGAGGGTGGTGAATTTTTTGATCTGTTCCTCCCATTCCGTTTTGAGGGAGGCCGGTGTGACGACGAGGACGCGGCGGGCCTTGCCGAGGGAGTGAAGAAGCGCGCAGGCGGCGATGGCTTGAATGGTCTTGCCGAGGCCCATTTCGTCGGCAAGGAGGGCTCTCTCGCGAAAGGCAAGGTGGAGCATGCCTTCGCGCTGGTAGGGAAAGAGCGGATGGAGTGTGACCTGCTCGGTATGGCGGCCGTCGCGGACGCCGATCTCGTAGTCGCGGCGGGTGAGGACGCAATCGCGCTCGCGGGCGCGGTGGGCGAGCCAGGCCTCGGCATCCTGCGAAATGCGCAGCCCGTGGGCGGGATTTTTTAGGAGTTTTTCGTGGAGGGATTCGGGTTCGAGGTCTGAGATTTGGAAGCCTTGGGAATCGAAGAGGTTGCGGATGCGGGCGGGAAGTTTATCGAGATTGCGTTCGATCCGGAGGCGGTTGGATTCGGCGTGGGGGACAAGGTCTATGCGCGGGGACGGCAGGCGCTTGGCGGCGACTAATGCGGCACGCTGGCGGCGGGCGAGGTGGAGTAGAAGTGCCTCGATATGCTTGCAGGTGCCCAAGCCATTGATGCGGAAATCTGTGCAGGTGCAGGAATACTGCGCGGTGGCGATGTCGCGGATTTCCGCGCGGTAGGACATCCCGCTGGCGGAATGAATTTCGAAGTTTGAAAGAATGGGTTCGACGGGGTCGAGGTTTTCGATCCGGAAGGTTTCCTCGCGGGCGCGGACACGGCGCTTGAGAATTTCGTCTTGGTCGGAGGTTCGCCAATCACTCGTGGGAGGCAGTTCCGGAGCGGCATGTTTTTTTGTGGAGCGCTTCATGCTGGATGAAGGCATTTTCTAAAAAGCAACGACTGTGCTGGAAATGAAAAAGAAGCGCAGCAAGCGCCATTAAACCAGGTGTCAGTCCCACATATTCACATATTTTGCAAAAATCTTCCGCTCTGAATCGGGGATT
>CAYOGR010000172.1:0-4200 GCA_964403605.1 uncultured Chthoniobacter sp. | reverse complement strand
AGAAGCATGACCTGGAGGCGCGTGCGGATGCTGAATTTGCGTGTGTCGATCATTGGGATTTCAGGAACTACCGGTGCCCGCCGTGTTCACCATGGGATTCCCCGCCATGAAAATTGCCACCGCCACCGCGATTTTCTTCACGGGGTTCGCGAAAATCCCCGCCATCGCGTCGATCCCCACCGGAGTCTCGAATACGGTCATCGCCTCGATCATTGAAGCGATCAGAGCGGAAATTGTTATCCACCTCGCGGTTGAAAGTGTCATTCCCCCTTTGATTCCAGACGCGATTGTCATCATTTCCGTTCCACCAGTTTCTCCATCCATTCCAGACATTGGAGCCCCACCAGCCGTAGTCGGGACCGCGATACCAACCGGGCCCGCCCCAGGCCCATCCGAGGGCCCAGTTGAATAAGCCGCCGAGGCCACCGAGTTCGATGTTGATATTTTCCCCTGAGTCGTCACCCCCCGAGCCCGAGGAACTGGCTTCCGATCCGCCGCCGCCGCCGATCTGTGACATTTGCTCTTCTTGAACACGCTCCATCTGACCGACCTCTTGATAAAGAGGAGCCAGTGCCAACCGGAGGATGAGCACAAACACAATCAGGATTCCGGCGATGCCGGCGACATTTTTGAGAAGGCTGCTTTGTTTCTTTTTAGGCATTTGCAAAAACTAGGATCCTGGGATCGTGCAGGCCAATTCAAAATTCAAGCCGATGGCAATTTGCCTGCCGAACATGTGACATTCACCGCAATCCGGCGGCGGTGGGGTGCTAGGCGGTGCTCGAAGAGGTAAATGCCCTGCCAGACTCCGAGCACCAGGCGCCCCTTGGAAATGGGAACGACTTCGCTGGTTCGCGTGAGGGCCATGCGGATGTGGGAAGTCATGTCGTCGGGGCCTTCGAGCGTATGCTCGTAGCCATCCGAGTCCTCGGGCACGAGCCGTTCGAAATATCTTTCCAAATCCCGGGCCGCAGTGGGATCGGCGTTTTCAAAGATCACCAGACTCGCGCTGGTGTGGCAGACGAAAACGATCGCCAATCCGTCCCCGCATCCCGCTTCGCTAACGGCCTTCTCAACCTGCGGCGTGATTTCGTAAAGCCCCTTCCCCCGGGTGGAGACCTCGAAAAATGTCGTCTTCGTTGTCATCGAGAACCCGGCGGCAAGTCCGACTTCTCGTCGGGCGTCTCGAAGGAAAACCCATGCAGTTTTTCCGTCTTCTCTGGGGTTGTAAGAACCTTCCAGAGACACCAGAGGAAAATCCCGGTGACGCTGGAGACCGAAAGAATCATGACGATCCAACCACCAAGTGTCATGGCTCAACCTCCCGGGGAATTTCTTTTCGATAGGCCGGAGCGCGGGAGACCAGAAGCGCGACGAAGGCGGCAAAGGCCGAGACAAGACCCACAGCGAGCCAGGCGACGGGATTGGGATCGATGAAAAGATCGCGCACATACCCGCTGAACTCCGGTTCGCGTCCGCCGAAGGAGACGCCGAAGACATTCACCAGCACCCAAAGCCCGAAGATCGTGAGGAGAAACGCCGGGCAGACCACCTTCATCACCGGAATGAAAAATCCCGGGATTGGAAACGCCGCACCGCGCGCGGCTTCGCGAAGGCCATTGCGGACGCCGAATCCCCAGGAGAAAACGAGGATTTGGCAGGTTGCCAGAAGGAAGATCAAAAAGGTGCCGACCCAAAAGTCGAGCGTGTCGAGCGCCTTCAAGTCTTTGCTGAAATAAACGACAAACGCCGAGCCCAGACCCGTGATCAGGCCGAGGATGGCCACGGATTCCTTGCGGCCGATCGCGAGAACCTCCTCCAAAAACGCAATACCAGGTTGAAGCATCGAGAGGGAACTTGTGATCGCCGCGAGAAACAGCAGGAAGAAAAAACAAAAGCCGAACACCGCGCCGAAGGGCATCTGGTCGAAGACCAGTGGAAGCACATGGAACCCCAGCGCGAAGGTCCCCATGCCCGCCACCCCGGCCACTCCGAGGAAGGCGAACGCGGCGGGCAGGGTGATCAGGCCGCCGAGCGAGACCTCGAAAAATTCGTTGGCACTCGTCGCGGAGAGACCGCTCAGAACAATGTCATCCTTCCTCGAAAGGTAGCTCGCATAGGTGAGAATCACCCCGAAACCCACGCTCAAGGAAAAGAAAATCTGCCCGGCGGCGGCGAGCCAAAGTTGGGGCTTGGAGAGTTGCTCCAGCACGCCGACGGTTCGGATTCGAAGCGATGAATCCGCCGCCGCCTCACGCTCCGCAGCCTCGATCAACTCGCGACCGACAAGTTCGCGTTCCGTGCTCCAGCGTCCCTCGGTGTTTTTTTCCAAAAGCACCTTCTGGGGATTCCACATGAAGCCGAGTCCGTTCAGGACATTTTGTTCCGGGTGCGCGGGATCGGGCGCGCCGAGGGTCAGCACGCGGACAAGAATGACCAGCGCCAACAGCAAAAGAGCGGGCATGGCCCATTTGCAAAACCACTCAATTCCCTTGGAAATCCCGCGGTAGATCAGGAGGAAATTCAGCAGAAAAACGAACAAAAGGTAGTATCCGACATGGTCGAGGCGGAAGCCGATCGCCGCACCGTTCTCCTCGGCGCCGATGAACTGGGCGAAGAATTTTCCCGAATCCTCGACCGAGCGGAAGTCGATGGTGCCAGTGAGAAAATTCACCGCATAGCCGAGGCACCACGCCTCGATCACCACATAATACATGTAGATCACCACTGGAATGACTACGCCGATGACGCCGAGAAATTTTCCCCAGCGGCGGCCCACGAAAAAATGAAATACTCCTGGTGCCGCGTTGAAGCCGTGCCGTCCGGCCATCCGGCCCATCGTCCATTCGGCCCAGCAAATCGGCAAGCCGATCACAAGCAGCGAGAGAAAATAGGCGATCATGAACGCGCCGCCACCGTATTGCGCGGCCTGGCCGGGAAATCGCAGGAAGTTCCCCAGGCCCACGGCGCTACCCGCCACGGCCATAATCACCCCCAAACGCGAGGACCAACGATCGACTGCCATGGGGCGCGAAGCTAGGGCGCTCCCCTCCCCCGTGGCAATCCCAATGAGTCCCGTGCCATGGCCGCCGCTTGCCAGAGGCGCAGGAGCGTGGTTTTTACTGGGTGTGGAGATTTTGGAACAGGATGAATGGATGGCGCGGCGGGCCCGCCACGAGGCGCGCGTGGAGCCATGGGTTCAGCCCCGTCTGGAGAGAATGTCTCGCGGCATCCGGCATCCCGTGGAGGATTTTTTGTTTGAGTATTACCCGTATCGGCCTGCGCAGTTGGGTCGCTGGCACCCGGGGGTCGGGGTCGTGCTACAGGGCCCGGAGGCGCGGGGGTATTTGGCGATTCCCGGCTATGTGGAAACCTCCGAAGGCATCACGGTCGGGCCGCTTCCCGAGAAACGCCACGCCTTTGCGAAGTGGCTTGGGGATTTTTTGAGTGGCATCCAAGAGCGGGCGCCGTTCTTCGGGTGCCATGGCCTGCACGAATGGGCGATGGTTTACCGGACCGCCGCCATCCGCCATGAAAAACTACCGTTGAGGCTTTCGCTGCAGGAAATCGCGGAGGTCGTTGAGGGTTTGCCCGTGCGTTGCTCGCACTACGACGCGTTCCGCTTCTTCACGGAACCCGCACGGCCGCTGAACCGACTGCAACCCACCCGCGAAAAATCCCCCCAACTCGAGCAACCCGCCTGCCTTCATGCGAACATGGATCTCTACAAGTGGGCCTTCAAACTCTCGCCCTGGACGCCCTCCGAACTTGTCGCCGACGCCTTCGGATTGGCCCGTGACATCCGGGAACTCGACATGCGCGCCAGCCCTTACGACCTCTCGGATTTCAGCTATGCGGCGGTTCCGATAGAAACGCCGGAGGGCCGATCAGAGTATGAAAAATCCCAACGCGAATTCGCCGAACGCGCCCGCCCGATCCGGCGGCGATTGATCGATCTCTGCCAAGCCCTACTCCAAGGACATCCACTGGTTTCAAATCCCAGCAATCTCAATGGCATTGACAATCGGATGCGCTAAAAAACCTGTAAAACTCAACCGCCTTCCGGCTAGTCTGGCCTTATGCCTTGCTTGGACAAACCACTTCGAGATCTCGAAACCTACACCGGCACGAATCCGAAACCCCGCGATTTCGAGGAGTATTGGCAGCGCGCCCTGCGCGAACTGGATGCAACCGATCCCA
>CAYOGR010000171.1:0-4201 GCA_964403605.1 uncultured Chthoniobacter sp. | reverse complement strand
CCAGCATTCTGCTTCTGGCCGGAATTGGGGGATATGTCTGGCTGAAGCGGAGGAAGGCAAAAGCGACCGCCTAAGCCGTTCCCAGTTGCCTCCGGATGCGTCCCGCGCCGTTCTTCGCATCCTTCATGATGCCCGCAAAAATCTCAGCGCTCCTCCGGAAAACCACCCAGCGGTTTGGCCCGAAGCGGCTTCCCGGCCAACCGCTCCCCGCGCTCGTGCAACTTCTCGGAAATCGCCGCCACAATCATCCGCGCCGTCCGGCGCGCATCGGCTGACAAACCCGAAGCGGCCACCTGCGTTGCCAACCTCGGCACCGCGCCGAACGGCCCTCCGAACAAAGCCCCCGGCTCCGCATTCGAGCCGCCAGTGGTTTCGAATTCCGCCACCTTTTCCATTTGGCCCCTTTTGCCCGGTCGTAAGACCACCACCTGCGCCTCCGTCTTCGTTCCTCCGAGTCCAAACCCCACAAAAGCTCTCAAGGCCCGGCTCCCCTGGTTGAGCCGGGTGAACCGGCCCTCCACCACCCAGACATTCTTTCCCGAAACCACTCCATCCGCCGTGGCCACCTCCGCCGGCACCACATGCTTCGACAGACGCTCCGCGAGCCGTTGAGCGAAGTCCGCCGCGAATTTCTGCTCGAAGTCCGCCAGCGCATCCCCTTGCCGGTTCACCCGCGAGATCCCTCGCTCCACGGCGAACGGCCTCACGAAAATCTTCTCCGGCGCCTTGGGCTCCGCATCCCGCCACTCGCGCTTTGAGAGGCTCACCGAGGCGCATCCGCCCAGCAAGGACAGCCCCGCCACAAAAATCACAGCCCAGACCATGCTCATACAACCATCTTCCTCCATCTCCGCCCGTGCGGCAAGAAACCCGGCTTCCGCTTTCGTTTGCATCCCCGCCCCCCCCGTGCCTAATTTCCCGCACCATGGATCAAATGCCTTCGAACCTCGCCAAAATTCTCGCCCCTATCGTCATTCTGCTCATTGCCGCGTTTGCGATCCTTTCGAGCATGACGGTCATCGTTGAAAGCGGCCATGTCGGAGTGGTGCGAACCCTCGGGGCCGTGCAGCCCGAGGCGTTGCGTGAGGGATTTCATTTCAAGAAGCCTTTCATCGACCAAGTCGAGCAGATGGATATCCGTCTCACAGCCAGCCGCGAGCAGTCCACGGCGGCTTCCAAGGATCTCCAGACCGTCACCACCCAAGTCACCACCCAGTTTTCCCTCAACGGCGACATGGCCCCGCAGATCTACCAAAAAATCGGCACGCTCCCGAAGGTGGCTGTCTCCCTCGTTCAGCCGGCCATCCAAGAATGTGTGAAGGGCGTCACGGCCAAATTCACTGCCGAGGAACTCGTGACCAAGCGCGAGTTCGTGAAGCAGCAAATCCAGGAGGCCCTTGTTAATTTTCTCAACAACACTCTCCGCGAAAAAGAACTTCTGAACTCCATCAATATCGCCAACCTCGCCATCACCGATTTTAATTTCTCCGACGAGTTCAACCGCGCCATCGAGGCCAAGGTCAAAGCCGAGCAGATGGCCCTCCAGGCGAAGAACGAAAAAATCATGCGAGTCACCCAGGCCGAAGCCGGCGCCGAGGAACGCAAACTCGCCGCCTCCGCCGAGGCCTTCTCGACCGAGGTCCAATCCAAGGCCCGCGCCGACGCCATCCAGCGCGAATCCGAAGCCCTGCAACAAAGCCCCCAAATCATCCGTCTCCGCGCCATCGAGAAATGGGACGGCACGCTTCCCCGCATCACCGGCCAATCCGCCGTGCCCTTCCTGAACATCGAGGAGTTTTCCCGCGACGCGCAACAGAGCCCGGCTCCGTAAGGATGCGCGCGGGGATCGCTGGATCTCTGATTGGTATCAGGGCCGTCCTTTCCTGAGGGATGCGCCCGGGTTTTTTCCCGCCGGGATCCAGAGGGATGACCGCAATGAGGATGCCGGCTTCATGATTGCTGCGAAATAGACATCCGCAGTTTTTTTTGAAACAAGGCGGCATGCGAATTTTTTCGTCGATGTTCTTCTATGGACTGGCTTTTTTGGCCTTCTCGGAGGCCGCCGAGGTGGCCTCTCCGATCACGGTTCCGTTGCATTTCACGGAGACGGGTGCGGGAACCTACAAGCTCGGAATCTATGCCGGAATCGGGGATGGCGGGAAACCGGCGTTGTTCGAATTCGACACGGGGGGTGCCGGTCTTTACGCGGCCTACGCTTCGGCGAATGTGTCACGCTCGGATTGGTGGGGCTCGGGCGTTGTTTCGCAGAACCAGACAGTCGATATCGTCTATGACAGCGGGACCACCTACAACGGCACAATCGTTTCGGCACCGGTCTCCCTTTTTTCCGGCCATCACAGCACCACGCCGTTGGTGACAATCCCTCCGGCGTTGCTCGGGCAGATGAATCAAATCACTAGAGTGAACCCAAACACGGGGCATGTCACCCCGGCCTGGGGACCGGACGGGGAGCTGAACGGTGAACCGCCTGTCAACGGAGTGTTCTACGGGGATTTCGGAATGGCGCCGAAATATTCTTCAAAAGGAATCACGAACCTGATCGCGCAAATGACCTATTCCTCGAATGTCACTGCTGGCTTCCGGGTTCATGCCGATCCCGTCAACCAGTCCGCTTGGATGCGAATTGGACTCACGGCGGAAGACATGGCGGAGGCCGGACCGCTCGTCCTGCCGATGAATCTGGATACCACGGCGAACGGCACGCTCACGCCGAATGCGAACCTGAGGTTTTTCAGCGAGCAGCTGTTCAATGCCACGATCCAAATCTCGGACAGCCATCGGCATTTAATCAGCCCCGGCGTGGGCATCACACCAGACACCGGGGCAAGCACCACCCTCCACAACACTCAAAACAGCTCCCAGGCGCTGGCCTATTCGAATCTCATCAACTGGACGAACTCGCCTGCCGACACGCTGGGGGACTTGATGAACCACCTGGACTTCCGTTTGTCGGCGACGAACACCTCAAATCAAACCGTGGAGTTTTTCAATTTCCGCACGAACGAATCGGTCGATGGCGGGAATGTCGCGGTGCAGAACAACCGGTCGAAGACCCAGTATTACCTAAACACCGGCATCCTGCTCTTTTACCACTACGACCTCGTCTATGATCTGGCGAACGGCCTCGTGGGCTTTGTGCCGCAGCCTCCCTCGACGCTCTATTGGGTCGGCTCGAATGGCGCATCCTGGACCGCCGCCGACAACTGGTCGGCCAGCACCATCGCGAATTCGGGTAACGCCACGCTGGCGCTGGACGGCTCGCAGGGAGTGGTCTTCGCGTCCAGTGGCGCGAACGCCAGTGCGACTGCCTCCACCGTGCTCGACCATCATGCCACCATCACAAGGTTGAGCGTCAGTTCCGCGCAACCGGTCTCGATCGGAGGCAGTGGCACGCTGACAATCAACGGATCCTCCGAAACCGCGATCTCCCTCGAATCCAACGCCGGAAATGTGACTGTCGGCACGCCCGTCGTTTTTGCAGGAAACTCCGGCACCATCTCGGTGAAAGGAGCGAACCCCCTGCTCTCGATCGCCTCGCTCGGCGGCTCGAATGGTCTGCAGAAATCCGGCAACGGCACCCTCCAACTCACCGGAGCCTCGAACTACACCGGGGGAACGACCTTGTCGGGAGGAACTCTCCGGTTGCTGCATGCGAACGCACTCGGTGGCGGCGAACTTTATTTGTCGTCGGGAACGCTCGCGGTCGGCAACGCATCGCATCCCAACCTCTCCCTCGTCGTTCCCGGGCATATGAATTGGGGCAACTCGAATGCGGTCATATCGCTTGCATACGGCGGCAACATCACGGCCTCGGGGGATTTTACCCATGGTGGAAATCCCGGAAACCGCACCTTCCACTTTGGCAGTGGACAGTCTCTACAACCCGGCATCAACACGCTCGTAAACTTCGGGGCTACGAATTTCAGCGCATCAGACTTCCTTGCCACCGCCTCGCCGGGCACCACGCTTTCCGGCAACTTCCAAATCCTCGGAAATTCACTCGTCTATATGCTTCAAGGTGGTTCTGCCACCGGCAATGTCATCGACAACTCGGGTAGCGGAGGCACACCGAATTGGGTGGATTTCACAGTCAATGGCTCTGTCACGACTGCTGGTGGCAACAATACGATCCGCGACCTGACATTCACCAACAATGGCAACCTCGCCATTCAGACCGGAT
>CAYOGR010000170.1:0-4228 GCA_964403605.1 uncultured Chthoniobacter sp. | reverse complement strand
CCCAGAGAGCTTCGCAGGCTTTTTCGGTGGTGGCTTGGCGGATGCCGAGCGCGCCGTTTTTTTTCAGGAGTTTTTCGAGGGAGGCTGCTTCGCCCCGCACGCTGGCGGCTTGGCCATCGACTTCGAGGATGACTTGCGCGCGGCCGGGGGGGAATTCCGCCTGGGGATTGAAAGCGCGGGCGGAGCGGAGCGTGAATTCATCGGCCACTTCGACCGCCGCAGGCAGGTAGCCCGCCGCGAAAACCGCTTGGATCGCGCTGGCGGCTTTTTTCATTGTGGGGAATCCTGCGGAAAGAACCGCCCGCGCCGGGGGGAGGGGAAGGAGGCGCAGCGTGGCCTGGGTAACGACGCCGAGGAGGCCCTCCGAGCCGGTGAAGAGCCCCACCAAGTCGAAGCCGGTTTTGTTTTTGTGGGTGCGCCCGCCGCAGCGGGCGATCGTTCCATCCGGCAAGACGGCGGTGAGGCCGAGAACATAGTGGCGGGTGACGCCGTATTTGAGGCAGCGCGGCCCGCCGGCATTCGTCGCGATGTTTCCGCCCAGGCTGCAATCCTTCAGGCTCGCGGGATCGGGCGGGTAGAAGAGGCCTTTGGCGCGGGCGGCGAGTTGGAGTTTTTCGGTAATGACGCCCGGCTCGACGACCGCCACGAAATCGCGCTCGTTGATCTCGAGGATCTGGTTCATGCGGTCGAGGCAGAGAATGATTCCTCCACACACGGGGGTGCAGCCGCCGACATAGCCGTAGCCCGCGCCGCGCGGGGTGACGGGGACTCCTGCCCGGTTGGCTTCGCGGAGGATGAAAGCGGTTTCTTCGGTGGACTTCGGAAAAACGACCAGCTCGGGCGTGCCTTTTGCGAACCATTTGTCGGAGGCGAACTCCGGCGCTGGCGGGCACATCACGGAAGAGGCGCCGAGTTTTTTGACGAGTTTTTTTCGAAGGGTTTCGCTCACGGGGCGGTCTGGAAAAAATGCCAGGCCTCGGCCACGCCGTCGGCGGCTTTTTTCGTGGCGATGTGGCCCTTCGAACGGCGGATGGTCTCGCGCACCTCGGAAATCGCATTCGCCGGGCAACAGGTGCTGGCGGCGTAGAGACCGTCGAGCATCGGGATGTCGTTGAAGTGGTCTCCGGCGGCAAAAACATCCCCGGCTTTCAGGCCGAGCAGGCGGCAGAGTTCTCCCAGTGCCGAGCCTTTGTGGTAATCGCGGTGGCTGAACCGGAGATAGATCGTATTGCGCTGGTAGGAGAAATCGGGGTGCGCCAGAAGCTCGTTGTCGAGAAAAGCCACAAATTCGGCCATCGCCTCCTCGTCCGAGGTGATCACGCCGGCGGGTTCGTCGTTTTCCTCCACAAGGTTGATGCCCGGGTGTTCGGCGGTGTGGGAGCGGATTTTTTCGAAGAGATTACCGGCTTGGCGGAAAAGCTCCCTGTGCCGCACCGCACAAACCTCGTTCCAGTGGTGCTCCGGCACCCAGCGACCCTCGGGCGTGCGGTGGAAAATCTCGCGCTCGTTGGTGAGCAGAAAATCCGGCGGCACCGGCGGATGGAATTCATCCAGCCCTTCGATGGCATGCCACAGGCTGCGGCCGGTGTTGATCGCCCAGAATCCCCCGCTGCGCTTGTTGTGCCTCAAGACCTCGGCCATCGCTGCCGTGCAGCGTCGGTTCTCCCGGTGCTCGATCAGCGTCCCATCGAAATCCGTGCTGAGCAGCTTGAGGTGCGACATGTTCGGGCTACTAAACACCCGCGCCGCGAGGGCCGCAATTTTTCTCTCGTCCCTGTGGCGGTTTTGTTACCTTCGCCGCGATGAAATCCGCCTACGAACTCGCCATGAGCCGACTCGAGAAAACCTCGCCCGGCACCACGCTCACCGATGAACAAAAGGCCCGCCTCGCCGAAGTCGACCGCGAGATCGATGCCAAGATCGCGGAGAAGAAAATCTTCCTCGGGGACCAACTCGCCAAGGCGGCCTTCCACGAGCAGGACGAAATTCGCCGCCAACTCGCGTCCGAACTGACCCGCCTCGAGGAGAAGCGCGAACACGAAAAAAACAAAATCCGCACCGGGCCCGCGGAAGCTGTCTAAAATTCGGCAGATGGGGTGAATTACTGATTAAAAAAAGCCAAAAAGGAATTGACCCCTCCTGCGGAATTCCGCATACACACGGCATCACTTTGCAAACCCAAGGTGACTCAAAAACAAAACCACATAATGAAAAAACTCACAATCGCACTCGTAGCAGTTGCTGTCTCCGTCACCGGCGCCTTCGCGGGCACCTCGGCGAAGACCTTCAAAGAAACCGTGGCTCCCGCTCCGGATTGCAAATTCCGTGATCAGGAACTCCAAGTTGACGCCTTCGCAGCCGGCGGCTTCTACAGCACCGGTCGTCCCTACTGGGGTGGCGGTCTCGGAGTCAACTACTTCGTCAACAAATACATCGGTCTCGGTGTCGAGCAAGACATCGGTGGTCGCGGCAACAACGCCGAGTGGGCCACGATCGGTAACTTCTTCCTTCGCTATCCCTTCTGCTTCGGCCTCGCCCCTTACGGCATGGTCGGTGGCGGCGCCGCTTACGGCACGGGTGCTGGTCATGGTTTCGGCCATGTCGGCGGCGGTCTCGAATATCGCGTGACCGACAACATCGGTCTCTTCAGCGATGCCCGTTATGTCTACTCCTCGGAAGATCCGAAGAATGGCGTTCTCGGCCGCGCTGGTCTCCGCTTCGCGTTCTAAGATCCGTTTAAACACTCACAAAAAAGCCGACTCGCAAGGGTCGGCTTTTTTCTTTTCCATCACACCCCTATGAAAAACACCCTGCTCGTCCTGGGCGACCAGCTCACATTGGAGAATACCGCGCTGGATGCCGGAGCCCCGGGGCGAGATCGCGTGTTGCTGATCGAGGCGCGCGATTCAGGGCCGGCGCATAAAATCAAGCGCGTCTTCCACCTCGCCGCCCTGCGCGCTTTCGGGGAGGAATTGGCCGGGCATGGCTGGGAGGTCGAGCATCACCGCTTGGGTGACACGCCGACTTTCCGCGAGGCCCTTCTTGGGCATCTCCAAAAAAACCGCCCGGCTGCGCTTATCGTGATGGAGCCGAACAATTGGTCTCAGCAGAAATGCCTCGAGGAAGCCGCGGCCGAGACGGGAATCCCGCTCCGCCTGACGCCAACCTGCCAATTTCTCACCCCGCGCGCCGAGTTTTTGAAATCCGCGCATGGCAAGAAGCGCCTGCTCATGGAGTCCCACTATCGCCGGATGCGCCAAAACCTCGGAATCCTCATGCGCTCCGACGGCGAACCCGAGGGTGGCGCGTGGAATTACGACGCCGAGAACCGCAAAACCGTGCGCGATTGGAAAAAAGACGGTGCGCCAAAACCTCCCCCGCCCGTGACCTCCCGGCGGTCCTCCTGCCCGCTCGTGCAAGAGGCGATTGCCGATGTGAATCGCTGGTTTCCCGATTCCCCCGGCCGCGCCGAGGATTTCTGGCTGCCGCACACGCGGGAGGGGGCTTTGAAAATACTCGACCAATTCATCGAGAAACGCCTCCCGCTTTTTGGAGATTACCAGGATCTGATGCTGGAGGATTCGTCCACGATGTTTCACAGCATCATCTCCGGCCCGCTGAATCTCGGCCTGCTCCTGCCCATGGAATGCATCGACGCCGCAGTGCAAGCCTACCGCGGCGGACGCGCCCCGCTGGCCGCCGTCGAGGGCTTCGTCCGCCAAATCCTCGGCTGGCGCGAGTTCGTCAATGGCGTCTACTGGTTCAAGATGCCCGACTATCTCGCCTCCAACGGCCTCGGCGCCACCCAGCCGCTCCCCGGATTTTTCTACTCCGCCAAAACCGACATGAACTGCCTCCATCGCGTGATCGGCGAGGCACGCGACTCGGCCTACAACCACCACATCCAGCGGCTCATGATCCTCGGGAATTTCTGCCTCCTCGCCGGCATCAATCCGCAGCAGGCGCACGACTGGTTTTTGGAAATGTATATCGACGCCCACGAGTGGGTGATGGCCGCCAATGTGCTCGGTATGGCGCTTCATGCCGACGGAGGTTTCATGGCCACCAAGCCCTATGCGGGCTCGGCCGCCTACATCTCGAAAATGAGCAACTACTGCTCCGGCTGCGCCTACGACCCCGCGAAAAAATCCGGCCCCGGCGCGTGTCCCTTCAATTTGCTCTACTGGGACTTCTACGACCGCCACGCCGACCGCTTCGCGTCCAATCC
>CAYOGR010000169.1:0-4254 GCA_964403605.1 uncultured Chthoniobacter sp. | reverse complement strand
ATTGCCGAGCAGGGCTTTTTTCCCCACACTCCCGCCCGCATGAAAAAAATCGTTGTCGCGTATTCCGGGGGACTCGACACCTCCGTCATTCTGAACTGGCTCAAGGAAACCTACGGAGCCGAGATCATCGCCTTCTGCGCCGATGTCGGCCAGGCCGAGGAACTCGACGGCCTCGAGGAGAAGGCTCTCAAAACCGGAGCCTCCAAGTGCTTCGTGGACGACCTGAACGAGGAGTTCGCCCGGGATTTCATTTTCCCGATGATGCAGGCCGGAGCGATTTACGAGGGACAATACTTTCTCGGCACCAGCATCGCCCGCCCGCTCATTGCCAAGCGCATGGTCGAAATCGCCCGCCAGGAGGGAGCATCCGCCGTGGCCCACGGAGCCACCGGCAAGGGCAACGACCAGGTCCGTTTCGAACTCACCGCCGCCGCCCTCGCGCCGGAACTCGAAGTCATCGCCCCTTGGCGCGATGCCCGCTTCCGCTCGAAATTCCCCGGCCGCGCCGAGATGATTGCCTACGCCGAGGCCCATGGCGTGCCCGTCGCCGCCAGCGCGAAGAAGCCCTACTCGATGGATCGAAACCTCCTTCACATCTCCTACGAGGCGGGGATCCTCGAGGATCCGTGGTATGACGCCGGCGACCTCAAGAACCGCGAGTATTTCACCACGCTCTCCGTCTTGCCAGAGGATGCCCCCGACCTTCCCGAGCATGTCCAACTCGAATTCGAGCGCGGCCTCTGCACCGCGGTGAACGGCGAAAAACTCAGCCCGCTCGCCGTAATGCACACCCTCAACAAACTCGGCGGCAAACACGGCGTCGGCCGCGTGGACATGGTCGAAAACCGCTTCGTCGGCATGAAAAGCCGCGGCGTTTACGAAACCCCCGGCGGCGCGATCCTCCACTTCGCCCACCGCCAGATGGAATCGCTCACGATGGACCGCGAAGTCATGCACCTCCGCGACTCGCTCATCCCGAAATACTCGGAACTCGTCTACAACGGCTTCTGGTTCGCCCCCGAGCGCGAGGCCATCCAGGCCCTCGTCACCGAGTCCCAGAAGCATGTCAGCGGCACCGTCCGCGTGAAGCTCTACAAAGGCGGCATCCACGCCGCCGGCGTCAAGAGCCCGGTCAGCCTCTACAACCCGCACATCGCCACGATGGAGGCCGACCCCACGCAGGCTTACAACCAAGACGACGCCACCGGCTTCATCCGCCTCAACGGCCTCCGCCTCAAAGTCGCCTCCGGCGTCCACGGCGGAAAATAGAACTCTTAGGCCTTGGCCATGGTCGAGGTAATCGTCAGCAAAGGAACAATCGCCACATGATCCTCACCATTTTCATCGTAGGAAATGATCAGTGAGGTTTTCTTGCGCGAAAAGCTCACGAAATCCCGATGCGGAATATCGAAAACACGCCCCGAAGCGGTTTCAACTTGGAACGGCTTGTTGTGTTCGATCAGGTCTTCAAGCAGTGAGCTGTCCATGACCAAATCAGTAAGTTCACCATTCAGGCACTGCAAAGAGTTTTTTCCAGCACACATGGGGTGTCTGGGGTATTTGCAGCCTTAATTCATTCCGAAAAACTCTCACTTTTATGAAAGCTCCACTCATCGCCTGCGGGTTTGTCCTTTTGGGCATCAACTTCGCCGCCGTCTACCATCCCGACAAAAACCTCACGCTTGCCGCGCAGACCGTCTCGGCCGCGATTGGCATGGTTTGTGTGTTTCTCGCCACCCGCAAACAGCCGAAAAAAACCGCCCCCGCCGTCATCCAACCGATCGCTCCCCCACCCGCTCCGCCAAGGCCCGAGGCCGAGATCGCGGCGTTCCTCGCGCTCCTGCAGGAGAACGGCCGCCTTGTGGATTTCGCGAAGGAGGACATCACCTCCGCCACCGACCAACAACTCGGCGCCGCAGCACGGGTCGTCCACGCCGGCTGCCGCAAGGTTCTCAGCGACTACTTCGAGATCTCGCCGTTGCGCACCGAAAATGAAGGCACCGCCGTCACGCTCGAATCCGGCTACGACGCCCCGGCCCACCGACTCCTCGGCTCCGTTCCGGCAAATCCTCCCTACTCCGGAAAACTCGTCCACCCGGGCTGGATCGCAAAATCCATCAAACTCCCGCGCGTCACCGGCACCACCGATCAACGCCCCTGGCCCGTCCTCGCCCCTGCCGAAATCGAGATTGCGAAATAACCAGCGGAATCCCTGAAGGGAAAACCATGAGCGACTTCATCGGCATCGACCTCGGCACGAGCAATTGCGCCATCGCCCGCGTCGGCGACTCCGGCCATCCCGAAAACCTCCCCATCACCCAAGCCATCGCCGCCAGCGGAGTCGGGGAAAAATCCCTGCTCCCCTCCGCGATCTACCTCCCCGCCGAGGGAGAGTTTTCGCATGGCGGACCCCAGCTCCCCTGGCCCTCCTCCGACTCCACCCAAATCCTCGGTCTCTTCGCCCGCGAACGCGGTGCCCTCCAGCCCGACCGCCTCATCGCCTCCGCCAAGAGCTGGCTCTGCCACCCACACGCCGACCGGCGCGGCCAAATCCTCCCTTGGGCCAGCACCACGGTGGAGCGCAAAGTCTCCCCGCTCGAAGCCTCCCGTGACCTCCTCGCCCATATCCTCGCGAGTCTCAAGCATTCCCACCCCGGCCTCGCCGCCGCGCACCCCGTCATCACCGTTCCCGCTTCGTTCGACGAAGTCGCTCGCGGGCTCACGCTCGAAGCCGCCCAACTCGCCGGAATCCCGGAAGCCACCCTCCTCGAGGAGCCCCAAGCCGCTTTTTACGCCTGGCTGGAAAACCAAGGCACCGACTGGCGCAAACAAGTCCAGTCCGGCGACCTCCTGCTCGTCTGCGATGTCGGCGGTGGCACCGCCGACTTCAGCCTCATCGCCGTCACAGGCCATGACGGCAACCTCGCGCTCGAACGCATCGCTGTGGGCGAACACCTGCTTCTCGGCGGTGACAACATGGACCTCGCCCTCGCGCATGATGTCTCCGAAAAGCTCGCCACCACTGGCTCCGCGCTCGACGAGTGGCAATTCCTCGCCCTCGTCCAAGCCGTCCGCGCCGCCAAGGAATCCCTCCTCTCCGATCCCTCGCTCAACGAAGTCCCCATCGCCATCCCCTCGCGCTCCCGCAAGCTCATCGCCTCCACCCTCAGCACCACCCTCACCCGCGAGCAGGTGGATCAAATCCTTCTCGACGGATTCCTCCCGCTCGTTTCCTCCGAGGAAATGCCCCTCCTCCGCCGCGCCGGAGGCCTCCGCGAGTCCGGCCTGCCCTACGCCGCCGACGCCGCCATCTCCAAACACCTCGCCCGCTTTCTCACCCGCGCAAAGGCCAACATCGCCTCCTCGCCCCAACTCCTCGCAACCCTCGGCGGCGCCGAAAAAACAGGCAGCGCCCCGCTTTTGATCCCCGACGCCGTGCTCTTCAACGGCGGCGTGTTCAACGCCCGCCCGCTCCGCGCCCGCGTTCTCGAGCAACTCACCCGCTGGGCCGGCCGCCCCGTTCGGGAACTCGAAGGCGCCCGCCCCGATCACGCCGTGGCCCTCGGAGCCGCTGTCTACGCCCGCCTCCGCGCCACCGGCCAAGGCCTCCGCATCAAATCCGGCACCGCCCGCTCCTACTACATCGGAATGGAATCCGCCGCCATGGCCGTGCCCGGGCGACGACCCGTCACCAAGGCCCTCTGCGTCGCTCCGCAAGGCATGGAAGAAGGCACCAGCCACGAAATCGCCGCGCAGGAATTCTTCCTCTACACCGGCGAAACCTCCGAGTTCCGCTTCTTCCAATCCGAAGTCCGCGCCGGCGACCAACCCGGCCAAATCCTCCCCGACGCCGCCGAACTCGAGGAATCCGCCAAGCTCCAGATCGAAATCCCCCCGCCCGCAGGCCACCAATCTGGCGAGGAAATCCCCGTGCACCTCGAAGCCCGCGTCACCGAACTCGGCCATCTCGAACTCCACTTCCTCCACAAGCCCACCGGCCAACGCTGGAAGCTCGAGTTCAATGTCCGCATGCAGTAGCCGGGCATTTCGCTAAAACTGGAGGGCGATGCGCCGTCAGCGCCCAAACTTCAGGTTTCAAGTTACAGGTTTCCGGTCTCAGCTCTCCGCTTTTCCTCCCCGCCGTGAGAACCTTCCCTGATTCTTTCACAAAAAAATCTGCTCCCCCCGCATTTGTCCTACCAGCCGTTTTAGGAAGCTCCCCACAATGATCACGAAAATCCTACACAGCCTCCC
>CAYOGR010000168.1:0-4329 GCA_964403605.1 uncultured Chthoniobacter sp. | reverse complement strand
CGACATGTGCGGGCGGAAACACTATTCGAACTTGAGTATATTTGTCTGCGCAGATATTTCGAAAACCATGGACTTGGCAAGCATCCACGAATGCCTGAGCAACACGACCCGCCTGCGGGTGGTGCATCTCTTGCAGCAGGGGCCGCTTTGCGTTTGCCACTTGCAGGAGGTGTTGCGCGAGCCCCAGGTGAAGATGTCGCGCCATCTGGCCTACCTCCTGCGGCGCGGCATGGTGCTGCGCGAGCGGTGCGGGCATTGGATGATCTACCGCCTGCCAGCCGATCCGCCGCCCTTGCTTGCCTTGCAACTCGCGTGCTTGCGTGATCAGGCTGCGGAGATCGCGGTCTTCCGCCGGGACAGGGACCGCCTCGCCAAAGTGCTCGCCAAACTTTCCCCTGACACCCCTGCTTGCGTGGGCAAAAAAACCAACCGCCCGCGCCGTTCCAACCGCACACGCCCATGACCGAATCAATCGCCAAACGAATGTCTTTCTTGGACCGCTACCTCACGCTGTGGATTTTCGTCGCCATGGCGGCGGGAGTGCTGGCGGGGAATTTTCTCATTCCCGATCCCGAGGCGTTTTTCGCGCCGGTGACGGTGGGCACAACAAACCTGCTCATCGCCGTCGGGCTCATTCTCATGATGTATCCCCCGCTGGCCAAGGTGCGCTACGAGCAGATGCCGAAGGTTTTTACCAACCCCAAGGTGCTCGGATTGTCGCTGCTGCAGAATTGGGTGATCGGCCCGGTGCTGATGTTCGGGCTGGCGGTGGTTTTTTTGCACGACCAACCGGAATACATGGTGGGGCTGATTCTCGTGGGCATCGCCCGCTGCATCGCCATGGTGCTCGTCTGGAACCAGCTCGCGAAGGGCAGCAGCGAGTATTGCGCGGGCCTGGTGGCGCTGAACAGTGTGTTCCAGATTTTATCCTTCGGACTCTACGCCTGGGTGTTTGCCACCTGGCTGCCGTCGCAGCTCGGCATCGATCTCTCCGGCGTGCGGGGCATCGGCGGAACGACGCTGGCGGATGTCACCATCGGCCAGATTTTTGCCAGCGTGATGGTTTACCTCGGGATTCCCTTCGCGGCCGGCGTGCTGAGCCGTGTGGTCCTCATTCCGCTAAAGGGGCGTGCTTGGTATGAGGAAAAATTCCTTCCCCGCATTTCTCCGGTCACGCTGATCGCTCTGCTTTTCACCATCGTGGTGATGTTCACCTTCAAGGGAGATGCGATTGTGAAATTGCCGCTTGATGTGCTGCGGATCGCTCTGCCGCTCGCGATTTATTTTGTTCTGATGTTTGCGGTGAGTTTCTACCTCGGTCGAAAAGCAGGCGCGGACTACTCGCGCAGCGCGACGCTGGCGTTCACGGCCTCGGGAAACAATTTCGAGTTGGCAATCGCGGTGGCCATCGGAGTTTTCGGAATCGCCTCCGGTGTGGCGTTTGCGGCTGTGGTCGGACCGCTCATCGAGGTGCCGGTGCTCATCGGATTGGTGCATGTGGCGCTGTGGTGGCGGAGGAAGTTTTTCCCTCGGGAGGTGATCGACGAGGCCGACCGGGAGGGCGATGCCGCGCTTTCAGGGCCTGATCGCGCCTTTTTGAATAGCGACGCCTGCCGCGCCGTGCGCCGCGCCATGGAATCCACCAATTTATGAAAACCCACAAACCACGCATTCTGATTCTTTGCACCGGCAACTCCTGCCGCAGCCAAATGGCGGAAGGCCTCCTCCGCGAAGCGGCCGGGGATCTGCTCGAAGTCCACAGCGCGGGATCGAAGCCCGCCGGGTTCGTCCATCCCCGGTCCATCGAGGTTCTCCGCGAGATCGGCATCGACATTTCGTCGCACACCTCGAAATCCATGAACGAGTTTCTCGACCGCGACATCGAGACGGTTATCTCCGTCTGTGGAAACGCCGACCAAGCCTGTCCCATTTTTCCCGGTCAGGTAAACCGGCATCATTGGCCTTTCGATGATCCGGCGCATGCCAAGGGGTCGGAAGAGGAGATTCGAGATGCGTTTCGACGGATCCGCGATGAAATCGCGGCCGTCTTTCGGGCCTACGCGGCGGGTCGGCGGGATCAATTCAAATCACAAATCTCGAAGGGTCCGCTCGGATAGACTTTTTTTAGGCGGCAGGACAGGAATCGAAGCTTGGCGAACAAAGACTGCCCAAGGAGCGGACGAGGGATTTTTTTTCGGGAAAGCGGGAGATTTCCTTGGCGTCCGGAAGAACCAGGCCAAAGCCTTCGCCGTAGGCCGCGCCGTTGAGCACGCAGGCATCGGTGCGGCACTCGGCAATTTGCAGGCGGGCACGGGCGATGGCGTCGTCGCGGGAGCCATCGAGTTCGTATTTCCAACCCACGATTTTGGCGGCCGGGAAAAACCCGCGCAGGGTCGGGAGAATTTTCGAAGCGGGCCGCAGGGTGAGCGCCAGCGAGTCGCTGCGACTGGAAAGTTTGTTTTGCCCCGCGGCACCCTCGATTTTCTCGACCTCGAAATCACACATCGCGGCGGCATGAAAAATCGCATCCGGTTGGTGTGGCAATTGGCGCAGCGCATGCGCCAGAGATTCATTTGTGGTGAATTTTCGAACCTCCACGCCCAAAGGAGCGGCGGCGCTGCTCCCCTCCCCTCGAAAGCAAATCACCTCGAATCCCCGCGAGGCCAACTCATGCGAAAGGAGCGTGCCAATTTCCCCCGTGGCGAAATTGGTAATACGCCGAACCGCATCGATGGGGGCAATCGCCGGCCCGCAGGTGATGACGGCGAGGCGGCTCATGCAGGAGTTTGCAATCAGTGGCGGAAGTGGCGGTTGCCGGTGAAGACCATGGCCACGCCTTTGTCATTCGCGGCTTGGATGACTTCGGCGTCGCGCACCGACCCGCCGGGCTGGATGGCGGCGGTGGCACCGGCTTCGGCGGCGGCGATGAGGCCGTCCGGGAACGGGAAAAATGCATCGCTGCAGACCGCACTCCCCTTCAGTGAGAGCCCGGCCTCCTGCGCCTTCCACACGGCGATGCGGGAGGCGTCCACCCGCGACATCTGGCCCGCGCCGATGCCCAGCGTGCGGTCGGCGGCGGCATAAACGATGGCGTTGGACTTCACATGCTTCACGACCTTCCAACCGAATTCCATCGCCTCGATTTCGGCTTTGGTCGGTGGGCGGGCGGTGACGACCTTGTGCTCGAGTTCGGGAATGTCCGCCGTGTCGCAATCTTGCACAAGCAGGCCGCCGAGCACGCTGCGGATGTCGCGCTCGCTTTGGGTGAGCGGCTTGAGGACTCGCATGAGACGGAGGTTTTTCTTTTTCTGAAGGAGCGAGCGGGCCTCGGAGTCGAACTCCGGCGCGATAATGACCTCGCTGAAAATCTCGCAGATCGCCTTGGCGAGATCGAGAGTCACGGGCTGGTTGCAAATAATGACTCCGCCGAAGGGCGCCTGTTTGTCGGTGGTGAACGCTTTTTCCCACGCCTCGCGGAGGTCGGGATCGGTGCCGATGCCGCAGGGGTTGTTGTGTTTGAGGATGGCGACCGTGGGTTTGGTGAATTCGGAAATCAGGGCCGCAGCCGCGCTGATATCGAGAATGTTGTTGTAGGAGAGTTCCTTGCCCTGGAGTTTTTCGAAATACGATCCGAAGTCTCCGTAGAGCTCGGCTTGCTGGTGGGGGTTCTCGCCGTAGCGGAGTCGCATTTCCAGCGGCAGCTCGAGCCGGAACCGGCTGCAGGTCTGCTGTTCACGGTTCAGGTAGCAGGAAATCGCCGAGTCGTAGGCGGAGGTGGCGGCAAACGCTTTGATTGCCAGTCGCTCGCGGAGCACGAGCGTCGTTCCACCGTTTTCCTCGTTCATGTCCTCGAGGACGGCCGAGTAGTCGCCGGGATCGGTGACCACGCAGACCGACTGGTAGTTTTTCGAGGCGCTGCGGATCATCGAGGGGCCGCCGATGTCGATTTGCTCGATCGCCTCGGGGAGGGTCACATCCTCGCGGGCGATGGTTTCTTCAAAAGGGTAGAGATTCACGACCACGAGATCGATGGGCCGGATGCCATGGGCTTTGGCCTGCTCCTCGTGGTGGGCGTTGCCGCGGAGGTAGAGAAGCCCGCCGTGGATGCGCGGGTGGAGCGTCTTCACGCGGCCCTCCAGAATCTCCGGGGAGCCGGTGAACTGGGAGACCTCGACCGTCGCGATGCCGGCGGCCTGAAGGGCCTTGGCGGTGCCGCCGGTGGAGAGGATTTCGACCCCGCGCGAGGAAAGCTCGCGGGCGAAGTCCACAATGCCGGTTTTGTCGGAGACGGAGATCAGCGCTCTTTGGATTTTCATTTTTGGAAGGGCG
>CAYOGR010000167.1:0-4337 GCA_964403605.1 uncultured Chthoniobacter sp. | reverse complement strand
CCGTCGTGCATCGGCATCTGGGTGAGGTGCCAGTCGAGGCTTTGGTCGTGCTTCCACTCGATGAACTGGCCGAATTCGATGCCTTGGAAGATGAGCTTCTTGCCGGGGTGGGCCCACATCCATGCGAGGAACATCCGGCAGTTCGCAAATTTTTGCCAGTAGTCGCCGGGCATTTTGTCGATCAACGATCCCTTGCCGTGGACGACCTCGTCGTGGCTGAGGACGAGAATGAAATGCTCGTGAAACGCATAGAGCATCGAGAAGGTGATCTCGCCTTGGTGGTAGCGGCGGTGGATGGGATCCTTGCTGATGTAGCGCAGGCTGTCGTTCATCCAGCCCATGTTCCACTTGTAGCCGAAACCCAGACCACCGGTGTAGGTGGGACGCGAGACTCCCGGCCAGGATGTGGATTCCTCGGCGACCATGGCCACGCCGGGGAACCGCTCGTGGCAGACCTCGTTGCAGCGTTTCAAAAAATTGATCGCGTCGAGGTTTTCCCGGCCACCGAAGCAGTTCGGGAGCCATTGGCCGGGTTTGCGCGAGTAGTCGAGGTAGAGCATCGAGGCGACAGCGTCCACGCGGAGCCCGTCGATGTGGTATTCGTCGAGCCAGAAGAGGGCATTGCCGATCAAGAAATTTTTCACCTCGTTGCGGCCGTAGTTGAAGATCAGTGTGCCCCAATCCTGATGCTCGCCGAGGCGTGGATCCTCGTGTTCGTAGAGGGCGCTGCCGTCGTATCGGGCGAGGCCGTGAGCGTCCTTGGGAAAATGGCCCGGCACCCAGTCCAGAATCACGCCGATGCCCTCCTGGTGACAGCGATCCACGAAATTGCGGAACTCGTCGGGATTTCCATACCGGCTGGTCGGCGCGTAGTAGTTCACCACCTGGTAGCCCCAGGAGCCGTCGAATGGATGCTCCATCACGGGCATCAACTCGATGTGGGTGAATCCCATTTCCTTCACATAGGGAATCAGGCGGTCACCAAGTTCGCGGTAACTCAGCAAGCGGTTCCCATCCTCGGCGATACGCTGCCAAGAGCCGATGTGAACCTCGTAGATGCTCATCGGGCTGTTGTAGTGGTCAACCCGCGGGCGGCGGTGCATCCACGCCTCGTCATTCCACTGGTAGCGGCCGAGATCAAAAACCATGCAGCCGGTCTGCGTGCCGTGCTGGGCGAAAAACGCATACGGGTCGGTTTTCAAAAACACATCGCCATGCTCGCCGCGGATCTCGAATTTGTAATGTGCCCCCTCGTGCACACCGGGGAGGAAAATTTCCCAGACGCCGGAGGGAACGAGCTTGCGCATCGGGTGGGTGCGGCCGTCCCAATTGTTGAAATCCCCGACGACGCTGACGCGCTGGGCGGAGGGCGCCCACACGGAGAAATGCACGCCAGGCACCTCGTCGATCACTTTCACATGAGCGCCGAGTTTTTTGTAGATGTCGTAGTGGGTGCCCTCATTGAAGAGGTAGATGTCCATCTCGCCCAGCACCGGGCCGAAGGCGTAGGGATCGCGCTGTCGCCACTTGATGCCCTCGTGGCTGGTCAGTTCGAGCGAGTAGCCAGCGCCGGGTTTGAAGCCCGGAATTTCCCCCTCGAACAAGCCTTCATTGTCCACACGATTCAGTTCGTGCGGCTGGGAATTCTTTCTGTCCAGAACGATATCGGCTTTGGCCGCATCCGGGCGAAACACGCGCGCCATCCACTTTCCATCCTGCTCCCGGATTCCGAGGAGGCGAAAGGGATCGCAGTGGCGACCTTCAACAAGGGGGTAGTAATCGTCGTCTGGAAGCCGGGAAGGATTCATGCGGCTTGGGATAAAGCAAAGGCAAGCGCCTGAACAGATTTTCCTTGTGGGGGAAACCCCTGAGGCCTCGTCGGGACAAGGCGCGTCCCGGCTTTTTCTCAAACATTGAAGCGGAACTCGATCACATCGCCGTCCTGCACGACATATTCCTTGCCTTCCAGGCGCAGCTTTCCGGCTTCGCGGGCCTTGGCCTCGGAACCGCAGCCCACCAGATCCTCGAACGAAACGATCTGCGCCGCGATAAAGCCGCGCTCGAAATCGCTGTGGATCACGCCGGCCGCCGCCGGGGCCTTGTCCCCCGCGTGGATTGTCCAGGCACGGGTTTCTTTCGGGCCAGTGGTCAGGTAGGTGCGCAGGCCGAGAAGATGGTAGGCGGCGCGGATGAGTTGGCCCACGCCGCTGTCCTCGACGCCGAGGCCCGCCAAAAACTCCTTCGCCTCTTCGGGCGGGAGGTCGGCGAGTTCGCTTTCGATCTGCGCGCTGATCACGACGGCTTCGCAGCCGAGATGGTCGGCGGCGTATTGGCGCACCGCGCGGACATGCTTCGCGGCGGAGGAATCGCCCTCCAGGTTGGCGAGATCGTTTTCCCCCACATTGCAGGCGAAAAGGGTGGGCTTGGAGGTGAGCAGGAAAAATCCGCGCAGGATGGCTTTCTCGGAGTCGGCAAGTTCGAGCGTGAGAGCGGGCTTGCCGGAGTCCAAGTGCGGGATGAGCTTTTCCGACAGGGCGACCTCGGCCTTGGCCTCCTTGTCGCCACTGCGGGCGGCCTTCTGGTTTCGCTCGGCTCGCTTTTTCACGGAGGCCAGGTCGGCGAGGATGAGTTCCGTGTTGATCACCTCGATGTCGCGGACGGGATCGACCGTTCCCGCGACATGGTGGATGTCCGAACTCTCGAAACACCGAACGACCTGGATGATGGCATCGACCTCGCGGATGTGGCTCAGGAACTGGTTCCCGAGGCCCTCGCCCTCGCTCGCGCCGGCCACCAACCCCGCGATGTCCACGAACTCGATCGCCGCGGGCAGGATTTTTTCCGATTTGGAAAGCTCGGCGAGTTTTTGCAAACGGTCGTCGGGAACATTCACGATACCCACATTCGGCTCGATTGTGCAGAACGGGAAATTCGCCGCTTGCGCCTTGCGGGTGCGCGTCACGGCATTGAAGAGGGTGGACTTCCCGACATTCGGCAGTCCGACGATTCCGGTTTTCAACATAGGCGCGGGACACTAGCGACTCGCCCGCCAAAGGAAAAATCTTCTTTTGCCCGCAGCCCCCGCCTTTATTGAAGCCCATTCATGTTGTCCGATCGCACCACCAACCCGCCCGTCGAAGTCGAGGTTCCACTCGCCCGCTCACCCTACAAGGTTCTCGTGGGGCCGGGGCTCCTGAGGGATTCCGGCTCGTTGATCGCAGGCATCCTGCAGCCCGCCCGCTGCGCCCTCGTCACCGATTCCAATGTCGCCACGCTTCATGCCGAGCCGGTCGAAGCCTCGCTTCGCGAAGCCGGCTTCGACCCCGTCCGCATCACGATCCCCGCCGGGGAGTCCTCCAAATCCTTCGAGCAAACCGCGAAAATCTGCGACGCGATGATCGCGGCCGGGCTTGATCGCTCCTCGGTGCTCGTGGCCCTCGGCGGCGGTGTGGTTGGCGACCTCGCGGGATTCGCCGCCGCCATATACTACCGCGGCATCCCCTGTGTCCAAATCCCCACCACCATCGTCGCCCAGGTGGACAGTTCCGTGGGTGGCAAGACCGGCATCAATGCCCCCGGTGGAAAAAATCTCATCGGGGCCTTCCACCAACCGCGTCTTGTGATTGCCGACACCGACTCGCTGCGCACCCTGCCGCCCCGCGAGTTCCACGAAGGCTTCGCCGAAATCATCAAACACGCCGCCATCCGCGATCCCGCGATGCTTGAGGCCGACGACAGTCTCGACGGCATCGCCCCGCTCATTGCCCGGAATGTTGCCATCAAGGCCGCCATCGTCGCCGCGGATGAATTCGAAACCAAAGGTCTCCGCGCCTTTTTGAATTTCGGCCACACGATCGGCCATGGAATCGAAAACGCCGCCGGATACGGTCGTCTCCTTCACGGCGAGGCAATCAGCCTGGGCCTCATCGCCGCCTGCCACCTCTCCGTGGAAAAAGCCGGGCTCCCCCAAGCGGCCTCCGACCAAATCCTCGCCGCCTTGGCCCGCCACCGCCTGCCCGACAAACTTCCTGCCGACATCTCGACCGAGGCCATCCTCGCCGCGCTCCGCAAAGATAAAAAATTCCACGCCGGGGCGATTCGATTTGTTCTGCTCCGAAATCTTGGAGACCCGTTTGTCTCCGACGCCATCGGAGTGGACGATCTCGAGCGAGCCATCGAGGCCCTTCGCTGAAATTTTGCAAATTCGGTTTGCCGCCCCGATCCAAGCGGTGCATTAGTTCTTTTGCGATTGGAGAGGTGGCAGAGTGGTCTAATGCGCCGGTCTTGAAAACCGGAGGGCCGCAAGGCCCCGTGGGTTCGAATCCCACCCTCTCCGC
>CAYOGR010000166.1:0-4471 GCA_964403605.1 uncultured Chthoniobacter sp. | reverse complement strand
ATTTTCAAACAAATCATTCAAAGGCCGGTTTCGGTCCGAGGTTGAGTGGGATTTTCCGTTTGCCCTGGGGGCCGGTGAGGAGGAGTTGATTCTCGGCGATGTCGCTGAGCACGGAACCGTCCTGCAGGATCGCGCCTTCGTAGATGCGCTGGCCATCGAGAAGAATGACCGAAGGGATCGCCCCGAGCGTGACGCCGGTGATTTCCGAGTGGAAGGGATTGCCCTCGACCACCACGGCCTTGCCGGTGCCGACATCATCGGTCAATTCCACGATCGCGCCGTATTTCTGCTTGAGCGCGTCGAAGACCTTTGCCCAAGCCGCAGAGAGGTTCTCGGGCAGTGTGCCGTAGAGCACGATGGCACGCGGTTGGGTGTTCATGGCCACTTCGGCCATGATGCCCGCATCGGCGAGAAGTTTCCGAAGCGTTTCCTCGATCTGCTTGGCGAAGGTGATCTCGGAGACATTCTCCTTGATGTAGGGGAGATCGACCTCGAGCCGCTGCTGGAGCGCCTTCCAATCGGCTTGGGCGGGCACAAAGCCGCTCCAATACGCGGTGCCGTCCTTGGAGAATGTCACATCCAGCTCGTAGCCCTGCATGGAGGCAATCATCTCCGCGGATTTTTCAATCTCCTCGAGGCTCACGATCTCGGAGAAAACCTGCGAACCGGCAGTGTTCGCGATGCCCTGGGCTTGGCTCGCCTGCTCGCGGGAGCGGACATAGACGCGCAAAACCGCCCGTCCAGAGCGCTCGGAAACGGTGACGGTGGATCCAGAAACCTCGCGTCTTATTTTTTCCGCGACCCGCTCGGCAGCCTGATTGTCGAGGTTTGTATTGTAGTAGTCGTTGCCGAGAATATTGGCGTTTCCCGGCACACGGGCGAGGCTGGTCATGGAGCGCTTTTGCTCGGCGCGGTAGAAAAACAGGGCCGTCAGCAGAACAAGCAGCAATGCGGCCGAGGAAAGCACCGCGATCTTGAACCGGCGCATCAAGGCCTGCGAGGCATCCTGCGGAGCAGGTTTTGACTCGACAGGGGTTGCGGCATCAAGCTCCGCAGCGGCGGAAGGAGCCGTCCCGCCGAATGTCTTGAGCACGGGAATGGAAACCGCGCTCCAAACCTGACCGGGATCGCCAAAGGCGATATGCGTGGAACCGATCGAGAGCACCTGCCCGGCGCGGACGGTGAACGGACTTTGGGAAACCGGCTCGCCATCCACATGGGCCGCGCCGCCGGTGAGTTCCACCTCGATCCCCTCGCCTGTGCAGCGGATGTTGCAATGGGCGGGTTGCAGCAACGGATCGCTCAACACGAGATCGCAATCCTCGCCGGAGCCGATGGAAAGAGGATCTGGCCCGATCTCGGCCTGCGCTCCCGCGTGGGGAGGATTGAGGATGCGAAGGATCATGCGGTTGTGCGGGCGGTTTTAGGCCATGAGCTTAAATCTTCAAGACCGGAAAGCGGAAAATGAGGACGCCAAAAAATTAACCACAGAGGACACAGAGAGCACGGAGGAGGATCAAAGTTCCCGCTGAAAAATTTCTAACGCCATTCCGACGCTTTGGCTCTTACAGCGCGGACCTCCTGGGATTTTCAACCTCCTCTTCTTTCCGTGTGCTCTCCGTGTCCTCCGTGGTTGAATCCTCAAGCCCCATGACAAGCGCAATCGTTCTTGCAGCTTGAAATGACCGCCGCTTTTTGCGCCTCTCCCTGGCGATGGACTTCCTGTTTTTTCTCCTTCCCGCCGGGGAATCGCCGCAGGGCCTCTGGATGCGCACAGGCGACCACTTTGCAGGCTGCGTGCTGCGGGTCGAGACATTGGGAACCGAACTTGTCGGGAGGCTTGTGGTGTTGCCCGAGTCGATGTTCCGCGCGGGCTGGATCGAGGGGGATTTGAAATGGCGAAATATCTCGCGGGAACGCGGCGGAGGCTGGCGGATGCAGGATCTGCGCAAGCACTACGACACACGCTCGGCCACGGTGACGATGGTTGATTACTGCGAATATCGACTTGCGGTCGGCATGGGCGGCCACCTGCGCCTGCACACCGGCGCGCTTCCATTTTTCCCCGTGCAACGGTGGGTGCGGTATGCCGGAGCAGCGTGATCTGTGGCGACTTGGGTATTTGCCGCGTCGCCGGGCGGATCATTTTTGAATTTGGATCCAGCGGACCAAGGCGGACTCCACAGCGTGCATGACTGCGGCATCAAAACCGCCGGGGGCCTTTCGAAGAAATTCCGTGAACTTCACGGGCTGGATACTCTGGGCATTTATGAAGCTCTGCCCCCTCAACCAGCGCACGCGCGGCAATGCAACTTCATATGGAGTGCCTTCGAATTGGGTCGTGATCAGAACGACGCTGGCCAAAGCGAGGCGCGCATCGGCCTGCGCCGCCATCACCAAACAATAGCGAGGCTTCGCAACCATCCCGAGGTTGATGAACCAAACCTCGCCGCGCTCCGGAACAGTTCTCAAAACTCGTCCGCAAGAGAGTTTCGCCGCTCGTCTGAACTCAAAACCTCATCCTCCGGAGGATCGGCTTTGACAGGAAATGGAATCGCCCGGCGTTTGATGATTTGTTTGTAAAAAAGCTCCAAGGCAGCCTTGGGTTTTAGCCCTATTTCCTCCAAAACCGCCTCGGCTTGACGCTTCAGTTCGGGATCGATCCGGCTTTTGACGATCGCACTCATGGGCCCAAGTTGGCCCAAATTGGCTCAGAGGTCAACGACATGGGAAGACCACGCCAGCATTCGCGGACGCACCGCTGACTCACGGCGTTTCTCGGGTCCATAGACTTTCGTGATCGGCGTGACGCCGTCGCGGCAGCGGGCGTTGAGGTTTTCCACATTTCCGTCGGTGCCGTGCTTGGTGGAAATTGTGGACGCAGGTATCTCCTCCGACAATATCCGATCTATTCAAAATTCATCAGATATACTCGCAATAACCACGGATAAAATTTTTTACATTTGTGAATAAATAATAGATTCTATTCACGCATGGATGACATCGTTTCAAGAATCCGGCTTCAATTCCTCACTCGCGGGGTTCTCGGAGCGCGTGAACTGACTCGTGCCCTGAGGGTCAGTCAACCGAGCATTTCCCGGGCTTTGGCACGGATGGGACCCAGTGTTCTCCGATTGGGAAGCGGTCCTGCCACGCGATACGGTCTCATTTCGCCGATCGGCACATTGGGCCATTCCTGGCCATTGTATTTGATCGATCAAAACCGCACGCCCCGGGAGGTGGGTGTTTTGCATTCACTCACCGGACCCGCCTGGTGGCTGGAAACCCCCACCGGAATTGCTTGGAAATCCTTGGCAGGCGATCAATTTCCCGATGCGGTTTTTCCGGGACTGCCATGGTTTTTGGACGACCTGCGACCGCAGGGATTTTTAGGCAGGGCCTTCGCCCGCAGGCATGGCAACGCACTTGAGGCAGGCTTCGATCCAAACACATGGTCCGAGCGCGCTGTGGCGGAGGCTCTTTTACGATTTGGAAGCGACCTGCCGGGTGGTTTTGTGCTGGGACAGGAGTCGCTCGCCAACGCGCTTCTGCCCCCAAGCGAGGGAGCGATATCCGTGAATTTGCGTGAGGCCGCCTATCCGCGACTGGCCGAAGAGTCTCTCGCCGGCGGAATCCCAAGATCCTCGGCCGGAGGAGAACAACCGAAATTCACCGCCACCATTTTAAAGCCCGATGGCCCCGCCGCCGTGATCGTGAAATTTTCCCCGCCAATGACAACGCCAGAAGGCCGGCGGTGGGCCGACCTACTCGCAGCAGAAGCTATGGCCACCAGCATCCTTGCCAGAGCGGGATGGGAAACTGCAACGACAGAGTGGCTGGACGCCGGAGGACGCCGCTTTCTCGAAATCACCCGCTTCGACCGCACTCCGCAGTCTGGACGCATTCCCCATGTTTCCTTGCGGGCGCATGACGCCGCATTTTTCGGAAAAATGGACACCCCGTGGATCGAGGCGGCCAAACGACTGCAATCCCAGGGGTGGTTGAATGACAGCGATGCAGAAAAATTGGCATCCCTGTGGCGCTTCGGACGATTGATCGCAAATACCGACATGCACTACGGGAATGCCGCCCTCCTTCTTACCGAGCGCCTGCCGCTGCGCCTCGCCCCGGCCTACGACATGCTTCCGATGGGTTACCGCCCGGGATTGGAAAACCAGATACCGGACTTGAGCGAGGAAATGCTCGCAGTGGCTCATTCGGAGATGCGTGCCGCGCCCGAACGCAGTCTGGCGGCGCTTTTTTGGGCAAAGATCTCGGAAGCAGGGCATATCTCGGATTCGTTCCGGAAAATCGCAACGGCCCACGCCACCGCCCTTGAGAGGTGAGACAAATCCGCGCGACGGCAGGTCGGTTTTTTCCATTCTGAAAAATTGAAATCTGTTTAAACATTCCGGCCCATGCCGAATCCCTTTTCACGCCTGCCGCGCCTGCTCCTTGTCGTGGTCTGCGG
>CAYOGR010000165.1:0-4510 GCA_964403605.1 uncultured Chthoniobacter sp. | reverse complement strand
TTCCGTGGATACTACCCCGCTTGGCAATTCCTGTCCCGCGTCATTCCGGTTCGGCGGCAAGTTCCCGCGCGAATGTCTTTTGGATCTCCTTCAGCTGAAACCCAGAGGAATTGGCCACGGAGCATCGAGAGCCCAAAGGATGAAAACCCGTTCCTGTAAATCCTGTCCTCCTGTCTAAAAAAAACTCTTTCCCGAAAAAGACGACTCCGGCGCGGGCTGGACGCGATCTTTCGTTTGCCAAGATCCTGGGGCAAGAGTAGTAATCTCCGCCCCTTGGAACACGGACACCTTCCCGCCATGAAACTTTCAAAATCCTTCTGCCTCGTCCTTGGAATTTGCACCTTGGTTCTCGCTGCCTGCTCGAGCGGGCCGCAGGTGAATTCCGCCGTGCTCTCCGCCGCCACCACCCGCGGGGTCGCTCCCGGCACCGAGCAGAAAATGTCGAACGCCCGGCCGCTGAATCTGGGTGATTTGGAAAACCTCGTTTCCAAGGGAGTGCCGTCCCAAACGATCATTTCCTACCTCACGAGCATCCGGCAAACCTTCCGCTACACCCCTGAGCAGCTGGCTGCCCTGCAATCGAATGGAGCCGACCCCCAACTCCTCGCCTACCTGCGCGAGTCGGGTGGGTTTTACAATGCCTCCAGCCCTACCCAGGGCCGGAACCGAGCGCTCGAACCCGCCGGCCAATACACCAACTCGCGCGGTTATCAGGACGAACAACCCTTCGCCTACAACGAACCGGCGATCGACGGGTTCTACAATTCCGCCTACGAGGAATCGCTCTACAGCCCCTTCTCGTTCAACTAGCCGCAAGGCACCGGGAGCTACCGGGTGGGCGATCGGGCATATCCGTGGGAGCAACGCCTGCCCTTTGCTGGCCTGCTTCTTTCGGCGTCAGGCGGCATCCTTCTCGCCCATGTCCTGCCGCTCGGAACCGAGACCTGCCTCGCGGGGTTCGGAATTTTTCTCCTCTTTTGGCTGATCCGCCGGAGAGCGCTGTGGATTTTCCTGGCGGCCGGCTTCGCCTTCGCGGCGCTTCACATCTGGCAAACGCGGGATTCGACCGCCGCGCTATTGGCCAAATCGCTAGGCGATACCCCAACCGTGGTTTCCGCGGCGGGCCGCGCGGTCGGCCATTCGGACGGCAAGCCTGGCTCAAAAACCCGGTTCCTGATGGAGGTCGAGGAGCTGGAACTTCATGGCAAAATCCTGCGGCCGGCCTGCCGGATTCTTGTTTCCGCCCCGGTTGAGCCGCCGCTTTGGAACGACCGTGTGGCCGTCAGTGGATCGCTTCGCCCGATCCCTGAACCCCGCAATCCGGGGCAGTTCGACAATCGCACCTATCAGGCCCGGCAGGGCGTGACCTGCGAATTGATCGTGAAAGCCCCCGCTGACATTCGCATCGAGGCGGACCAGGGATTTTCCATCCACCGCCTCGCCTCGGATTGCCGACGATGGATGGAAGCCACCTTGCGCGTCGGAATTTCCGGCAACCCGCTGGTTTGCGAACTCCTCGCCGGCCTCGTGCTCGGCGCGACTTCCGAGATTCCCGATAACCTCCAGGATCAATTCCGCCAGACAGGAACTTTCCACATTTTTTCCGTGTCTGGACTTCATGTCGGCATGATCGCCGTGATCCTCTGGCAATTGCTGCGCGCTTTCGGGGTGGACCGGCGAGCCTGCGTCCTGGCCATCATCCCGACCCTGTTTTTCTACGCGCTCGTGACGGGCTGGAAACCCGCGAGTGTCCGTGCGGCGACCATGACGGCGATTTTTCTGCTCGGCATGATGTCCTCGCGGCAACCGGTGCCGCTGAATTCGCTGTGTGCGGCGGCTTTTCTGATTCTGGCGCAATCCACCACCGAACTCTTCAACCCCGGATTCCAACTTTCCGTGACAGTCGTTGCGGCGATCCTACTGTTTACCGCTCCCATCCAAGCACGGCTCCGCGCGGGGCTCCTCCCCGATCCCTTCCTCCCGACCGAACTCTGGACCTCTTTTCAAAAAGCCCGCAGCACCCTGGCAAACGCGGTTTCCGGTCTCATCGCCGTCTCCCTCGCGGCCTGGATCGGATCGCTGCCCCTCATTCTCTGGTATTTCCAACTCGTCTCCTTTTCGGCTCTCGTGGCCAACCCGGTCATCGTTCCGCTGACTTTCGTAATCATGTCCACCGCCTTGATGGCTCTGGGATGTGGCATTTTCAGTCCATTCCTGGCTGCGGTTTTCAACAACGCCAATCTGGCCCTGACCAATCTCATGCTCGCCTTCATCCAAACAGTCGCCGCGATGCCGGGATCGTTTGTCACCCTCGGCGTTCCTCCCCGGGCACCGGTCGAGGTGGTGATCTTCGACCTCGGTTCCGGAGGCGGCGCGGCGGTTCGTGTCGATGGACGGCTCTGCCTCTTGGACTCGGGATCCGCCTGGGATTATGAAAGCACCCTCCAATCCTGGATTCGACGCGCGGGAAAACTCGCCCCCGACCTGCTCGTTCTCACCCATGGCGATGCCGACCATATCGGCGGCGCCGCCAGGATCCTCGATCTCGGGCAGGAGACGGTCTTCATCGAATCCCCGCTTCGGGATCGCTCACCGGTTCGGCAACGCCTCCACCAGGAACTCGCCGCCCGATCGATTCCAAAATCCATCCACCGCGCCGGCGACTCGCTCGCTATCGCCGATGAGGCCTCGATCCGGATTCTTCATCCGCCCGCATCGCTTCGCGAGGACAAGGCCGATGACAAAGCCCTGATCGCCCTCCTCGAAGCCGCCGGGACGCGGATTCTCCTCCTCTCCGACTCGGGCCCGCCGGCCTGGGAGCGGCTGGATGGCGTCAAGGCCGAGGTTTTGGTGATGGGACGCCACCACTCCGGCATCCTCCCCGACGCGGAGTTTCTCCAAAAAACCGGCATCCGCGCCGTGGTCGCCTCGGCGGCGGGATTCCCCGCGCAAGAACCGATCGATGAAAACTGGGCCGCGATGCTGCGCGAAAAAAATATCACCCTCTTCCGGATGGATGAAACCGGCGCCGTCGAAATCCTCCTGCGCCCCGGCGGATACTCGATGACGGGATTTCTCAACGGCCAGACATTCGCGCCCCGGCCCTAGGCGATCACCACAGGAGTTCCCTCGGGGACGAGATCGAAGAGTTCCCTCATGTCCTCGTTCCGCAAGCGCACACATCCGTGGCTCGCCGGCGTGCCAATCAAATCCTCGCGGTTCGTGCCGTGGAAATAAATGTAGCGCCCGCGCGTGTTCGCATTTTCAGGATCGAGGCCCTCGAGCCAGAGAATGCGGGTCAGGACGCCATCCTCCTCCCCGCCGGGCTCCGCAATGCGGCCGGTGGGTTGCCGACTTTTGAATTCCGACCAGAGCGGCGCGCCCGCCCCGATTTTCTCGGCCACCGCGAACCGTCCGGTGGGTGTCTTGAAGCTCCCCGGCTCGAAACCCAGGCCGAACCGCGAGGTGGAGGCCGGCCATTGCTTCACAACTCCGCCATCCCGCAAAAGCCGCACCGTCTGCGTCGCTACATCCACTCGCAATTCGCAGTTCACCCGGTGTTGCGGCGGAGCGTCATTCCCTGTCATAATCGAATTATGTCAAAATCGTATCGAGTCGCAATCGTCGGCGCGTCCGGAGCGGTCGGAGTTGAAATGCTCCGTGTCATGGAGCGTCGCAACTTCCCCGTCGCCAGCCTCCGCCTCCTCGCCTCCCCGCGCTCGGCGGGAAAATCCCTTGAGTTCCGCGGAGAGACCTTCCAAATCGAACCACTCACGCTCGACGCCTTCCGCGACATCGACATCGCCCTTTTCAGCGCCGGCGGCGCGATTTCCCGGGATTATGCCAAGACCGCCGTGGACAGCGGCGCTGTGGTGGTGGACAACTCCTCCGCCTTTCGCATGGTTCCCGAGGTTCCCCTGGTCGTTCCCGAGATCAACGGCGCGGATGTGAAGAACCACCGCGGCATCATTGCGAATCCGAATTGCACCACCGCCATCACCCTCATGGCCCTCCACCCGCTGCACCGCGCCTTCGGCGTGAAGCGCATTTTCGCCTCGACCTATCAGGCCGTCTCCGGCGCCGGCGCGCGCGCCATCAACGAACTCCGCGACCAGACCCAAGCCGTGGCCCACAACAAGCCGATCGAGAGGGAGGTTTTCCCCCACCAGATCGCCTTCAATGTCATCCCGCAAGTCGATTCCTTTCTTGAAACGGGCTACACCAAAGAGGAAATGAAAATGGAAAACGAGGGTCGCCGCATCATGCACCTCCCGTCTTTCAAAGCCTCCGTCACCTGCGTGCGCGTGCCTGTTTACCGCGCCCACTCCGTCGCCCTTAGCGCCGAGTTCGAAAAAGCCGTTACGGTCGATGCCGCCCTCAACGCCCTGCGATCCGCTCCGGGACTCCAATATGTGGCGGACGGCTACCCGATGCCGCTCGACTGCGCCGGACAGGACGACTGCTTCGCCGGACGCCTCCGCCGGGATTGCGCGATGGAAAACGGCCTCGC
>CAYOGR010000164.1:0-4522 GCA_964403605.1 uncultured Chthoniobacter sp. | reverse complement strand
GCATCCCGTGGAGGATTTTTTGTTTGAGTATTACCCGTATCGGCCTGCGCAGTTGAAACGCTGGCATCCAGGTTTCGGCGTGGTGTTACGCGGCCCCGAGGCGCGGGAGTTTTTGGCGATTCCCGGCTATGAGGAAACCTCCGGAGGCATCACGGCCGGGCCTCTGCCGGAGAAACGCCGGCCCTTCGTTCAGTGGCTTGATGCGTTTTTGGCGGGCATCCAAGACCGCGCTCCGTTTTTCGGATGCCACGGGCTGCATGAGTGGGCCATGGTTTACCGGTCCACCGACATCCGCCACGAAAAGCTGCCGCTGCGGCTTTCGCCGGAGGAAATCGCCGGAGTCGTCGAGAGCCTGCCTGTGCGCTGCTCGCACTACGACGCATTCCGTTTCTTCACGGCACCTGCGCAGCCACTGAACCGGCTTCAACCCACGCGGGAGAAATCCCCGCAACTCGAGCAACCCGCCTGTCTGCACGCAAACATGGATCTCTACAAATGGGGCTTCAAACTTGCCCCGTGGACCTCTTCCGAGTTCGTCGCCGACGCCTTCAAGTTGGCCCGCGACATCCGGGAGCTCGACATGCGCGCCAGCCCCTACGATCTCGCAGATTTCGGCTATGCGGCGGTTCCCATCGAAACACCGGAGGGCCGCTCGAATTATGAAAAAAGCCAACGCGAATTCGCGGAACGCGCCCGCCCGATCCGACTGCGGTTGATCGAACTCTGCCGGGACATCCTAAAAGAACATCCCTTGGCCTTACATTCCTGAAGCCTTGCGCTCAGCCAGGGCATGACGCTCCGCGAGGCTGGCTTTGACCTCCGCTACCCGCTCCCGCGTGAGCGGATAGCGCCAGAGCAGCACCAGAGCGACAAGCAGCATCCCCGCCGGGACGAACGAATAGAGGATTCGCATCCACAGGATCGTTTCGGGCTCCTGGCGATATTCCAGCGAGGCGTCGAATCCCGAAACAACCAAGACGGCCCCAGCTAGGATCGGGGTTAGCGTGCCCGTAAGTTTCATCAGGAACCCCATCACCGCACCGAACATGCCCTCGCGCCTCTCGCCGTGGCGGAGTTCGTCCACATCGGTTACATCGGCCATCATCGTCGGCAGCACGGTGAAAACCATCGAAATGCCAACTGAAAAGAAGAACGGCAGGATGAACTGGTATTCGGGATGCTCTGGGTTCATCGCCCACCAATTTAAGGCGGTGCCCAAAGACATCCAGATGATCGAGGCCTGAAGCACCCGGTGTTTTTGGAACTTCCGGCAACCCCAATTCACCACCGGCAGGGTAAGAAAACCAAGGCCCCAGGCGAGCATCGAAACCCAAGCCCCGAGGGTGGCACCCGACAGCGCCGATCCAGTCACCCAATACACATTCAGGAAAAAACCGATTTGCTGGAAAACCCCGTTGGTCATTGCGATCAGGGTGAAAAGGGCAAAGACCCTCATGAAATCGAGGTTTCCGGCGACCTGCCACATTGACCGCAGAATGCCGACGCGGTGGCCCTTGACGGTGGGGATCCAGGTTTTTTCCCGCACATACATGCACATGAGCACCGTGCTGGGAATTCCGAGAGCACACGCCCCCACGGCGACCCAGAAAAGGCCCTGCGGGGCCGTGGTGAAGATCAATGAGAAACACAGGACCGGCACCCAGGGCGTCGCCAGTCCCGCGATTTTATCCATCACCGCGCGGTAGGTGACCACGCGCGTGCGGCCGTCGTAGGAGGGCGCGATTTCGATCCCCAGCGCATAGTAGGGCACGGATTGGATCGTCGAGAGGGTCGTGAAGATGAGAAGCGCCACCAGCACATAAAAAATCAGCGCGCGCTGGTCGGCGTTCACGGGGTCGAAGTAGGCCTGGATGCCGCCCTTCAGATTTTCCAGAATGCCAACCTGGGGCTTCGGAGTTGGCAGTGGCGGTTTTTCGGGGCCTTCGAACAGAGGCAGGGATGCGAAGCCGTCGGCCGCAAGGAGTTTATCCAGATTCCGCTGGGCCTCGGCCCGTTCCTCCCCGTTCTGGAAACGCTCGGGAGACTCCGCGCACTGGAGACGGAATTCGGCGGCGGCGCGGGCGGCCATTGCCCAGGCGGGCGCGTTGCGGGCTTTTTCCAGGATTTCCCGGGAGGTCTGAAGCATTCCATTCATGCCGACCACGAGACCGGCCTTGTCACGGGCCTCTGCGGACCCGGGTTGCGTCAAGGCGATTTCCGCCGCAGCGATTTCCGCCGCCTTGGTTTCGGCCTCGCGGAGTTGGAAATCCTGTTCGAGCACGGGCAGAGCGGCCAAGATTTTCTCCTCCGCCTCGGCACAAACCTTCGCGACATCCTCGGGCCGCATGGCCGCTTTCAAAGGCTTGATTTCTCCGGTTCCCACAGGCGCGATGAGCATTTCCCTCCAGGCTTTTTCAATCTCCTGGATCGCCTCGTTGGCGTTCTTGCGGGCCTCCATCACGGGATTGGTTGTCATCCGCCCTCCGGAGGGAAGGAAGGCCACAATGACCACCAGCAGCGCGATCCGGGTGACCCCGCCGAAAAGGATGTAGGGAATCCGGCGCCCCCACCGCGAGCGTGTGTTGTCGGTGATATGGGCCATTACCGGATCGGTGACCGCATCCCAGAGCGTTTTGACCGCGCCCAGCAACCCGATCAGCATCGGATTAACCATCATGGCGACGATCAGGATTTGGTTGAGGACATTGAAAAACTGGTTCGCAATGCCCGCCTCCACATTTCCGAAGGCGTAGAGCATGATTTGCCCGCGACTGGAATCAGCCCGGTCGGCTCCGGATTTTTTTGGATCGGACTCTTTGCTCATATTGATTCGCCTTTCATCCCCGGGAATTCCAGACCGACGCAGTGGCGTGTGTGGATTTCCAACTCGTCAGGGTCGGCGACCTGCCGACCGTTGATAAAAACGGGGCCGATCTCCACGCCCTCCACGCGGTGTGTGGCGTCATGGCCGCCGATCATCGAGACCGTGTAACCGAGGTTGGCCGCCATGCGGTTCCAGTGGATGTTCCGGAGCCTCACATTGCGGATTGTCCCGCGCTCCCGATCCGTGCTGAACCTCGACTCGGAAATGCGGATGTCCATCAAACGGTCGTAGCAATGCTCGATGCGGATGTTTTCAAAAACCACATCCTCCACGAGCGCGCGGTCGAAATTGTGGATCGCAAAAACCGCCCCGGTTCCGTGCACATGCAGCACATCGATGTCCTCGAACCGGATGTTCCTCACCGACTCCACCGAGAGTTCGTGCCCGATCTCCATGGCGTTTCCGCAGTGCCAGTTCGCCATCACGCACCGCCGCACCAGCACATTCGCGATGTTTTCCCGAGCATCCACCTGCACCCCTTCCACATTCTTCGCCCCGAGCAGGAACGCCTTCACGGCCACGCAATCGTCATTGTTGTGCAGGAAACAATCTTCCACCAGCACCTCGCTGGAGCCGAGGATGTCGATCCCGTCCGAACTCATCACCTCCCCGATCTGGCGCAGATCCCGCACCGTCACATTCCGGCTCGCTGCCGGAACGAGCATCCACGAGCGCGGACGAATCATCGTCAATCCCTCCACTGCCACATCCTCACAGCGCTCCAGTAAAATCGAAGGCGCGGCGGGCCCCTCGGCAGGCCCCTCGAAAATTCCATGCCCGCAAATCCTCACGCCCTTTTTTCCCCGCACATGGATGCGACCCCTCAAAACCGCTCCAAACGGAATGTGAAGTGTCTGGCCGTCCTCGAGCGTGGTCAACTGGCTTTCATGGACTCGGCCAGGCTCCAGCATCACAACATCGCGCGAGCCTTCCGGCGGACGGTTGGCGTCTGCGCAACCTGCGAAAATATAAAGCGGCTTCTGCCCCGGCACCGCGACGGAGAGTTTTTGCGGCCACTCGAGCACTAAGACGATCCGGCCGTTGCGGACGCGCGCTTTCACTCCCCGCGAGAAGGGATGCACCGACGCGCCATCAAGCGGCCCCGGGTAACCCACCTCGAACTCCGCCGGCCAATCCGACGCATCCAACTCGCAGACGGAGAAATCCGCCACTCCCGTATGAAGCACATCCAACTCGTAACCGTTCACAGCGAGGGAAAAAACTTGGGATCTCGGGAGGTCTTTTGGTTGCTTTTGAGTGTTCATGCGGGTGGAGCGCCAGCGCGCGTTTTGGGAGTTATCCAGCCCCCGGCAGCCGGGCAAGGGAATAGTGGATTTCCTGCCGCAATCCGCAGAAATCCTGCGCAAAAACAACAAAACTCCGAATTTCGGCATAAAAATCTATTAAAAAATCCCCCACCCTCCTGCTAAGGTGCCTCCATGCCCTGCCTCGACAAACCTCTCCGCGATCTAGAAACCTATACCGGCACGAATCCGAAACCCCGAGATTTCGAGGAGTATTGGCAGCGCGCCCTGCGCGAACTGGATGCAACCGATCCCAAGCCGGTATTGACGCCAACCGATGCCATCCGGCCGAGGAATAGCGAGGCGTTTGACCTTACCTTCACAGGCGTGGGGG
>CAYOGR010000163.1:0-4562 GCA_964403605.1 uncultured Chthoniobacter sp. | reverse complement strand
TGGGGCTCTTCACGAAAAAGACATCAGTCCCACACATTCACACATATTTCGGAAAATTGCCCCTTTTTTCCCTCAGCGATCACCCCAGCCTGTATCCCCGACCCCCAATACCGCACCGTGGTTCAATGAACCGCGCCACTTTTTATACCCGATCGGATTTATTATTGCAAAAATAAAAATTGCAGAACCCTTTCGGGTATAGTAAAAGGCATTTGTGTTAAAAATATACTCGATCGGGTATTTCAATGAATGATCCATTGATCCAATTTGTGAAGGCCAAGCGCAAAGCGGCAAGACTGACCCAGCATGATCTTGCGGATCGGGCCGGCGTGGGGCTGCGGTTTATCCGCGATCTGGAGCAGGGCAAGGCATCCCTGCGGTTGGACAAGGTCAACCAGGTTCTGGGTCTCTTTGGCCATCGAATGGCTCCGGCACCTTTCCGAGAGGCGGTGGACGATGAGAAAAGCTGAAATCCTTCTCCACGACAAGCCGGTGGGGTTGCTCGAGGAGCTTGAGCACGGGTATCGTTTCACCTACTCGGCGGCTTATCTCAAGGACCCGGGGGCCGTTTCCGCGAGCCTCACGCTTCCCTTGAGGGCCGAGCCTTTCGAGGACAAGCGGCTTTTTCCCTTTTTTGACGGGCTTATTCCCGAGGGATGGTTGCTGGAGATTGCCGAAAAAACATGGAAGATCGACCCGCGTGACCGCATGGGCCTTTTGTTGGCCTGTTGTCGGGATTGTATCGGTGCTGCTGGAGTGGTGCCGATTGAGGAGGAGGCAGCACATGAATAAACCGCGCTGCAAGATTTGCTTGGGTGTCCTCGACGGTGAAGAAATGGATTACCATGCCGCGTGCTGCCGCAGGCTTTTTGGCAGCGCGCAGCCTCCGCAGCTTCCCTACTCGTGGGCTGCACTGAATGCACTGGCCGAACAGATCGTCCGCAGCCATGTCGCGGTTCCCGGCGTCCAGCCCAAACTTTCCCTGCACTTGGAATCCGGGCGAACGCGTGGCGGCGGCCGATTCACCCTCGTCGGGCTCGAAGGTGGCTTTATTCTCAAACCCCCTGTGGAACGGTTTCCACAAATGCCCGAACTGGAGCATCTCACCATGCGCATGGCGGCTTGCTTTGGCTTGGAAACGGCCGATTGCGGCCTGATAGCCATGCAGGACGGCCAGTTGGCTCTGGTCGTTAGGCGCATGGATAGGGTGGAAGGGCGCAAGTTGGGCATGGAGGACATGTGCCAGTTGACTGATCGGATGACCGAGGAAAAATACCGGGGTTCCCTGGAGGCGGTTGGCAGGAAGATTCGACAGCACTGCAGCCATCCAGGCTTGGATGCGCTGCGATTTTTCGAGGTGAACCTGTTCAGTTTTTTAACAGGAAATTCCGACATGCACCTCAAGAACTTTTCCCTGATTCGTTCCCAAGCCGGAGAGATCCGGCTCTCGCCGGCTTACGACCTCCTGCCAACCGTGCTCTTGTTGCCTGAGGACGCGGAGGAAAGCGCCCTGACCATCCAGGGCCGAAAAAACCGCATCACTCGGGGGGATTTCCTCGCTTTGGGGAGCGCGTTGGGATTGACCGGGCGCCAAGTCTCCAATGCGCTGGGCCGATTCGAAAAGGGGTTGAGCGCGGCAATCGCTCTCGTCAGCGCCGGCTTCTGTTCGGAGGAAATGAAGTCACGCTATCAGGCGTTGATCAAGCAGCGCTGGGAGCGGCTACAAGACAAAAACTAACGCACGCGATTGAAACCAAAGAATGAACACCTCGGCTGATACCGAAGTCCGTATGATTTTGGACTTTTGGAAATTGGCGTGGTAGCGCCCGGTCCCGGGGAGCGCGCCCGCCTCGGGTGCCGTCGGGTGCGCCTCGCGCCCGACATGGAGAGGTTTGAGCGGCCCCTGGCCGGATTTTTCCGATCGCCCCGCGAGGGCGCGTGGCGGTGCGCCCGAGGGCGGGCGCGCTCCCCGAGACCTTCGCGCGAACTCGGCCCCTGTTCACACAGAGTCTAAAAGCTATCGGCTCTTGGTATGAAACCGCAAAAAAGTTTCCTGCTCGGCTCCGGATCTTGTGATCAAGAGGGTGAGCGGCATGGAAATTCGTTTTCTTGTCAAAAAGCTCCACAAGCGGATAAGAAGCTCCATCCTTCCATGAAAAAACTCCTCCTGCCCATCCTCTGCGCCGTCTCCGCAGCCCTTCTGACCTCCTGCACCACCATCACAGTGGACGCCCCGCAACCTGCGGAACTCAGCCTCGGGCGCGGCTCGCGGGTTTCCATCGTTCCAGAAGCGGGGTCGGATTGCGGGGAACTCGCCCACGCGCTTTTCCAACTCTTCGCCTCACAGGGCTACTACCAACTCGTCGATCGGGCGAATTTGGGAGACGCCATCAATGAGCGGAATTTCCAGCGCATGAGCTTTGTGGAAAACCGCACCAGTGGCCGCATCAAGGGCGTCGATGCCTTTATTTATCTGCAAGCGGAGGGAATGTCCGGCGCTCAGAGCGATTCCAATACCTACACCTGGGATGGCAAAAGCGTCACGACCTACAACACAAAAACGACGGCCAACTACATCGCGAACTACCGCGCCGTCATGACCTCCTCCTCACAGATAGCCGGGGGTCGCCGCATTGAATTGACCGACTCGCAGTCGGCTTTCTCCACCGAAGGCTATCCCGCCGCGCCCGATCCCTATCCCATGATCGCCAAAATGCGGAACGATGCTGCGAGCCAGATCTTCGCGAGCCTGCATCCGAGCGTCCTCAAAATCCGCCGCGTGATCGGAGGCACCAAGAGCGTTTCCGCCAAGCAGGCCATTCGCCTTGCCAATGCCGGCCTGTGGACCGAGGCCACCGCCGCAGCAGAGCAAGGCGTGCAGGAACTCCCAACCGATCCGGAAGCCCGCTATATCCTCGCCATCGTCTATCAAGGCACCGGTCGCTACGCCGATGCCGACAAGGTTCTCCGCCAACTCGTGGGCATGTCGCCGAATGGCAAATACGCGAATGCCATCCGCGAGAACCAAGCCGTCTGGCACAACGCCGCCCGCTTTCAGCAACAGATGTGATCGCAAAAAAGCATGCGCTGGTTAGAACTCTTCGTTGCCGATTTGGAAATACATTGTATTGCTAAATTCAAATGAGCGGACTTTCCGTCGAGTGGGACGCCAAAAAAGCGGCCTCCAATGCCGCCAAACACGGCGTGACATTCGAAGAGGCGAAATCCGTTTTTTTTGACGAATATGCTCTGATCATTCCTGATCCAGACCATTCTACAGTCGAGGAGCGTTTCGTTTTGATGGGACAGGGACACCACCCGAGGATTCTCGTGGTTGTGCACTGCTACCGCGCCGGAGGCTCCTCAATTCGGATAATCTCGGCAAGGCGCGCCGGGACAAGAGAACAAAAACCCTACTGGGAGAGATTCCATGAAAAAAGAATATGACTTCTCGGCAGCCAAGCCGAACCCCTATGCCAAGCGACTCAAAAAGGCGGTGACGATCCGCTTGGAGCCGGATGTGATCAGCTATTTCAAGGCGCTGTCGAGCGAGACTCATGTGCCCTATCAAAATCTGATCAACCTGTATTTGCTCGATTGTGCGAGAGAGCAGAAACGAATCTCGATGAAATGGGAAAAGTCGCGAAAAACTCCCGTTCGCCACTAACCCTCACACGGGCTCTCGATGAATCCTGCAAAAGCCAAAATGCCCCGCCCCTCTTGGATCAAACATGCCAGCTTGCTCATTGGCGCACTCCTGACCGCCGCGATTCTCCACGCCAAAGACCCCTCGCTTGCCGTCATTACCGAGGATTTGAGTGGAGAGGTCGGCGATGGCGGCATTGAAATGGTCGAGTCCCTCGCGGAGTCCGGCATTTCACGCGCTCCCGGCGTCTCGCTCATCAGCCGCAGACACCTTGAAAAACTCTTGGCCGAGCAGGGGCTCGCCTACAACAACATCGTGAATGACCGCGCCCGCCTGGGTCGCTTGGTGGGAGCCGACATTCTCCTTGTCGTCAGCATCACCAAAAACCGGATCACCCAGACCCGGGAAAGCATCACAGCCTATGGCATGACCGAGAACATCGTCCGCAGCCAGAGCGACGCCGCGATCGCGGTAAAGGCACTGGAGGTCGAGAGCGGTCGCATCCTCGCCCAGCGCCAGTTTGCCAAGCGCAACAACGGCAATCGCCGCGCCCTCGACGAATGCGCCGCGAAGATGGAAGCCGCCCTCGAAAGCCTGACCTTCGGCGAGTTGGGCAAAGACACCTCGGTTCCCCGCCACAAACTTGTCATCAAACCCACAGCAAACGGCGCGGACCTCCAGGGGCTTGATTTATTCATTGATGGAAACTTTATCGGCAACACCCCCATCACCACCGATGTCGAGGAAGGCGTCAGGGATGTGGCTCTTCGCAAAGGTGGAAACACCCTTTGGAACAACCGCGTCCAAATCCTCAAGGAAGTCTGGCTCACCCCTGACCTGGGGCATTAAATCCTCCGCCGGACTCATCACGAGGCCGAAGATGGTATAAGTTTCGAGGGAATGAAAAAAACGGGAT
>CAYOGR010000162.1:0-4610 GCA_964403605.1 uncultured Chthoniobacter sp. | reverse complement strand
CCGTTGTAGCATTCGCTGCGGCGGGCTGTAACTTTTATGGGGTCTCGCATTTTGCTCCTGCTCGACTTTCGCATTCCAAAAGTCCTCCCTTGCGATTTAGATATCCGGTTCACCTTTTCATCATGTTCGCTTGGATCCTGAAAAAAATCGTCGGCAATAAAAACCAGCGCGAGTTGCGTCGAATGATGCCGACCGTTAAAAAAATCAACGAGCTCGAAGTCGCGCTCCAATCCGCTCCCGAGGAGGCTCTGCGGGCAAAGACCCTCGAGTGGAAGGATCGACTCTCCAAAATCACCGACTCCGCCGAACTCTCCCGCGAACTCGACTCCATCCTCCCCGAGGCCTTTGCCGTGGTCAAAAACGGGGCGCGACGCCTTTGCGGAAAAACCCTGGATGTCTGCGGCCACCCGATCCCCTGGAATATGGTCCACTTCGATGTCCAACTCATCGGCGGCATGGTTCTCCACAAGGGCCGCATCGCCGAGATGGCCACCGGCGAAGGCAAAACCCTCGTCGCCACCCTCGCCGTCTATCTCAACGCCCTCTCCGGTCGCGGCGTCCATGTCGTCACCGTCAACGACTACCTCGCCCGGCGCGACGCCGAGTGGATGGGCCAACTCTATCGTTTCCTCGGCCTCACTGTCGGCGTTCTGCAAAACGACCAGGATCCCGGCTTCCGGCGCGAACAATACGCGTGCGACATCACCTACGGCACAAACAGCGAATTCGGCTTCGACTACCTTCGCGATAATGGCATGGCCACCTCCCGCGACCAGCAGGTCCAGCGCGGTCATTATTTCGCCATCGTCGATGAAGTGGACTCCATCCTTATCGATGAAGCCCGCACCCCGCTCATCATCTCCGGCCCGGCAACGGTCTCCACGCACCAATACGAAAGATTTAAACCTCTTGTTGATCAGCTTGTTAAAAAACAAACAGCGCTTTGCAACAAGCTTTCCAGCGAGGTGAGGGAACTCCTCGAGGCCGGAAACCCGGCCGGCGCCGGCCGCACCCTCTTCAAGCTCAAACTCGGCCAACCCCGTTCCAAAGGCCTCCTGCGCCATCTTGAGGATCCGGAAATGCGCAAGTTGATGGATAAGGCAGAGTTGGAGTTTTACAAAGACACCGAAGGCAAGGCCGCGCTGGTCGCCCTCAAGGAAGAACTCTTCTTCACCATCGAGGAAAAATCCCACGATGCCGACCTCACGGAAATGGGCCGGAATTATCTGAACCCCGATGATCCCAACGCCTTCACGCTGCCGGATCTCTTAACGGAATTTGCCGATATCGAAAATGATGCGTCGCTTTCGGCGTCCGAAAAAACCGCGAAAAAAGCCGCCCGGCAGCAGCATTGCGATGCCCAAGCCGAGCGCATCCACAACATCACCCAACTCCTGAAAGCCTACTGCCTTTACGAGAAAGATGTGGAGTATGTGGTTGAGGAAAATAAAGTTGTCATTGTCGATACCTTTACCGGCCGAAAAATGCCGGGCCGCCGCTGGTCCGATGGACTTCACCAAGCCGTCGAGGCGAAGGAGGGCGTCCAGATCGACCGCGAGACCCAAACCCTCGCTACGATCACGATCCAGAATTACTTCCGCCTCTACCACAAACTCGCCGGAATGACCGGCACGGCCGAAACGGAAGTCAGCGAGTTCCACGATATCTACCGACTCGATGTCAATGTCATTCCCACCAACCGCTCCGTCCAGCGCAAGGATGAGAACGACCGGATCTACAAAACCCGGCGCGAAAAATACAATGCCGCCATCGAGACCATCAAGGAAGTCCACGCCACCGGGCAACCCGTTCTCGTCGGCACCGCCAGCGTCGAGGCCTCCGAGCTGATGAGCCGGATGCTCAAGCTCCAAAAAATCCCGCACACCGTCCTCAACGCCAAATTCCATATGCAGGAGGCCGAGATCGTCTCCCGCGCCGGCCTTAAGGGCGCCGTCACCATCTCCACCAACATGGCCGGCCGTGGCACCGACATCAAACTCGGCGAGGGCGTCTCCGAACTCGGCGGCCTCTTCGTTCTCGCCACCGAGCGGCACGAATCCCGCCGGATCGACCGCCAGCTGCGCGGCCGTTGCGCCCGCCAAGGCGACCCCGGGCGTTCGCGTTTCTATGTGAGCTTCGAGGACGATCTCATGCGAAACTTCGGTGCCAGCGACCGCATGACCAAGATCATGGAGACCTTCGGCCTGAAGGAAGGCGAGGAATTGGAGCATCCGTGGCTCAACCGCAGCGTCGAAACCGCCCAAAAGCGCGTCGAACAACGGAACTACATGATCCGCAAGCGCACCCTCGAGTTCGACGATGTGATGAACCAGCAGCGCGAAGTCATCTATGGCTACCGCAACGAGGTCATGGATTCCCAGAACCCGCGCGAACTCATCCTGGAGGTCATCCAGGAAATCGTTCCCAAAAAAGCCTCCGCTTTTCTCGAGTCCATGGAAGGCGAGGAGCCTGATTACGATGGCCTCCTCCAGTGGGTGAACACCAGCTTCCCCCTCGGCCTCTCCAAGGAAAAAGCCGCCTTTGGAACCCGAACCTTGGAGGAAAATTCCAAATTCCTCGTCGAAACCATCACCGCCGCCTACGAGCGCAAGGCCGAACTTGAGCATCCCGAAGCCCTCAAGGGACTCGAGCGCTACATCATCCTCAACGCCATCGATCGCCTCTGGCAGGAACACCTCTATGCCATGGATGGCCTGCGCGAAGCCGTTTACCTCCGCGCCTTCGGCCAAAAGGATCCGCTTGTCGAATACAAAAACGACGCCTATGCGATGTTTGTCGATTTGATGGACACCATCAAAGGCGAAGTCCTCAACAACCTTTTCCGCAGCGCGACGAACCTTCAAGCGTTCGAAACCCTGCTCGCCAACTTGCCGACGATCCTCTCTCGTCCGGATCAGAATCTTACGCCCCAGACCGCCGGCCAAGCGTCCTCCCCCACCCCCGACCAGCCGCCCGCCCCGAAGTTCGAACTGCCCCTCAAGCGCGAGCTTCCCAAAGTCGGCCGCAACGACCCCTGTCCGTGTGGAAGCGGGAAAAAATTCAAATCCTGCTGCGGCCGCACCGCCTGACACCCGAATTTGTTCCACATGGAACAAATCACTCTGTTGTAGAAACGGCAGTCCTCTGCCGTTCCACTCGCTCGACTCGAAACCAAAGCCACCCGCCCACACCCCAGCCGAGTGGGGTGGCTACAAAAAACCCTCACCCTGCCAGGGCCAATCTTCGGGCTTTTCGACGAGACCACCACGCACCGGATTCAACTTCACATACTCCCACTTGGCATCATAGCTCTCCTGTTGCCGCAGCACATGATCAAAAAACCCATCCTGCCAATGCGGTTTGGGGACATCCCGCTCCATCAGAGTTTTCCCAACGACTGACTTCAGCGCCTTGACCCATGCACCCAGTGTAGCCGACGGAGGAATCCAAACAAACAGATGAACATGATCCGGCATGATCACGAACCGCCCGACTTTCACATCATGCTCCATGTTTCCACGCCGGCAAAACAAACAGAAAGACTGGAAAACTTGTTCATTCGCCAAAACGGGCATGCGGCGATAGGTGTTGAAAGTCACAAAATAAAACGGCTCCGTGTTCGCAAAAAGCTCCAAACGAGGCGGGCGTTTTGGATACACTCCATCGCCATTCATGGCCAAAAAACTCACTGCAGGAGATACTACCCGTCAAGACCAAAAACAGCGGCTTCTTCTGTTGTAGAAACGGCAGTCCTCTGCCGTTCCACCCAAAGCTCCCAATCAAGCCACCCGTCTACACCCCAGCAGAGTGGGGTGGCTACAAAATACACCTCAAAAACTCACCCGCCCGCAAATCGCCGCAAAGGCCGCTAAAATCAATCGATGCCCCTTGCGGCGGCAACGCCCTTTCCCGTCTACGAAACACCCGTTTCCGGGCGTTTTAGAGCGCTGTTTTTTCCCAGTCACCCAAAAAAATCCGCGGATCCGTTCGCTTGACGCAGCGCCTCGAAAACCCCGATGCCCACCGAGGTCGCCAGATTTAAACTCCGGGCCTCCTTTCGCATGGGGATTCTCAAACAAGTCTCCGCATTCGCATGCAGCAATGATTCCGGCAGTCCCTTGGATTCCCTCCCGAAAACCAACCAATCGCCCTTTTGGAATTCCCCTTCCCACATCCCCCGGTTGGCCTTCGTGGTGAAAAACCAAAACCTCGCCCCCTCGCCCGCTTCGCTGCGGAGAGCTTCAAAGGAATCCCAAAGTCTCACATCACATTCCTTCCAATAATCCATGCCCGCACGACGGAGCGCCTTTTCGTCCAGAGAAAATCCCAGCGGGCCGACGAGATGCAGACGCGCCCCGACCGCCAAGCAAAGCCTCGCCACATTGCCCGTATTCGGCGGAATCTCGGGCTCGACCAGAACGACATTCAGTGAGGGATTCATCGGTTAAAGCGAGGATTTGACCACAGAGCACACAGAGTGCACAGAGGAAAATCAAGGAATGCGGCATCCATTCTTCCGTCACCCTCTGTGCTCTCTGTGACCTCTGTGGTCAACTTAATTGACGCGCGTTTTGTTCCACATGGAACACTCGCCCGACTCTTGCAAAGAA
>CAYOGR010000161.1:0-4610 GCA_964403605.1 uncultured Chthoniobacter sp. | reverse complement strand
GAACGCCTCGTGAAGGCCGCCGTCGACGGTCACGATTTGGCCGGTGGTTTTCGAGAGGCGGTCGGCGATGAGAAGGAAATACGCCTCGGCCTGGTCGGCGGGGGTGATCGGCGAGCGGGTTAGCGTGCGGTCGGCATAAAATTGCGCGAGCTTGGTGGTGAGCGATTCGTCGGATTCGGACTCGGTATACGGGATGTTGTATTTGGCGAGCGAGCCGATCACGCGATCGCGCGGGAACAAGCCGCTGCCTTGAACCACGGTGGCCGGCGCCACGCCGTTCACACGGACCAGCGGGGCGAGTTCGATGGCGAGTTCGCGGATGAGGTGGTTGGCGGCGGCTTTCGAGGTGTCGTAGGCGAGGCTGCCTTTTTTGGCGACGGCGGCGTTGGCGCTGGTGGTGAGGACCAAGGAGCCGCGCAAGCCCTGCTTCTTGAAATCCTTCGCGGCCTCATCGGCGACGAGGTAGCTGCCGGTGACATTGATATTGAAGGTGAGCGCCCATTTTTCGTCGGGGATGTGGCCGGTGGTGTCGCTGGCGACAAAGATTCCGGCAGTAACGGCAATGGAGTCGAAGCCGCCGTAGGCGAGGATGACTTGGTCGAGCATGGCCCGGATGCTGGCGCGATTCGTGATGTCCGCCTGCAGGGCGATGGCGGGGCCGCAGCCCGACAGGCCGGTGCCCGCGACGCCGATTCCGAGGCCGGTTTTCTTCAAAATCTCGTCGGCGGTGGATTGGGCGGCGGCGAGGTTGAGATCCACGCAAACAATGTGCGCGCCCTCGCTAACGAGGCGCAGGGCGGTTTCGCGGCCGATGCCGCTACCGGCCCCGATGACAACAACGACGCGGCCCGCGAGTTCCTTGTCGGGAGGCATGCGGCGGAGCTTGGCCTCCTCGAGGGCCCAATACTCGATGTCGAAGGCTTCCTGCTGCGGCAGGGAAATGTAGCCGCCGAGGGCTTCGGCGCCGCGCATGACTTCCACAGCGCAGTTGTAGAATTCGGCGGTGACGCGGGATTCGGACTTGTCCTTGCCGAAGGCGATCATGCCGAGTCCGGCGATGAGGATCACGGTGGGATTCGGATCGCGCATCGCGGGGGAGCCGGGGCGTTTGCAGGCGTCGTAGTAGCTGGCGTAGTCGGCGCGGTATTTTTCCAAGCCGGCGGCGAGGTCCTTTTTCAGCGCTTCGACGAGCGTCTCGACGGAGGCGTCGGCCGCGGGTGCGTTCGCGATGTAGAGTGGCTTGATCTTGGTGCGAAGGAAGTGGTCGGGGCAGCTGGTGCCGAGTTCCGCAAGGCGCGGGGCGTCTTTGGAATTCACGAAACGCAGAATTTTTTCGTCATCCTGGATCGTGGCGATGAAGCGTTTTTTCGCGCTCACCTGCCCGCGGAGCCAGGGAAGGAGGGCCGCAAAGACGGCGTCGCGTTTTTCCTTCGGAAGGGATTGGTGGGCGGCTCCGCCGAAGATGGAGGCCTCGCCACCGCGCCCGGTCTGTTTTTTTTCAATGTGGGCGGCGGCTTTTTCGATGAGTTCCAGCGTGAGTTCGTAGCACTCGCGTCCGGTTTTCCCCCAGTTGATGAGGCCGTGCTGGCCCATGATGAAGCCTTTCGCGCCGGGATGCTTCTTGCAGGCTTCCTGCATGGCGAGGCCGAGTTCGAAGCCGGGGCGCATCCACGGGATGTGGACGACTTCGTCGCCGTAGATTTCCTTCGTCACCTCGATGCTGTTGGCGCACGCGGCGACGGAAATGGCGGCGTTCGGGTGTGTGTGGTCCACATGCGGGTGCGGGATGAAGCTGTGGAGCGGGGTGTCGATCGAGGAGGGGCGCGGGTTCAGGTTGAAGGTCGTGTGCGAAAACATGGCGACCATGTCGTCCTCGGCCGGGCTTTTCAGGCCCTTGTCGGCGCGGTTCGCATAGACGCGCTGGAGGTCGAGGAGCTTGGATTGGTAGAGGGAGGAGAAATTTTCCTTCTTCGAGGTGCGCAAGTCGCCTCCCGAGCCTTTGACCCAAAGGACCTCGACTTTCTCGCCGGTGAGCGGGTCGGTTTCGAGAATTTTGGAAGAGGTGTTGCCGCCGCCGGTGTTGGTGATGCGCTGATCGGCCCCGAGGCAATTCGAGCGGTGGATGAGTTCCTCGACCGTGCCCTCGGCAACGGGGTCGGTGGGATTCCAATGGCGGGTGACATGGGTCAGGGTGTTTTTCATAAGAAAGGGTTCTGGCTCGGTTTTATGTTTGTTTTTCTTGCTAGTCGAGATTTTTTCAAATAAAAAAAAAGGAAATCAAAATAATTCCGACATGCTCGCTCTCGAACGCCATCGAAAAATCCTGTATTGCCTCTCTGCCAGAGGAAGTGTGCGAACGACAGAATTGGCGACGGAGTTTGATGTGACCGAGGAGACGATCCGCCGGGATTTCGAGAAGCTGGAAGGCGAGGGTCAGCTCGTGAGAACCCACGGGGGTGCGGCCACGCTGGAATTCAGCCACAAGGATTCGCCCCTGCGCGAGCGCATCGAGCAAAACGCCGGCGGCAAGGCGCGGATCGCGAGGGCCGCTTTGCGCCATGTGCGGGAGGGCAGCACGGTTTTTTTCGATGCCAGCACGACCGTGTTGCAGTTGGCCGCGCTGCTGCCGGACAGGCCCTTGACGGTGGTGACCAACGCCCTGCAAACCGCCCTCACGCTTGCCGAGAAGTCGAATATCTCGGTTTTTCTTTTGGGAGGAAAACTGGGAGGTTCCTCCCTGTCCTGCACCGGATGGGCCGCCTCCCAAGGCATTGCGCAGCATCGGATCGACACGGCATTCCTCTCTTGCAAAGGATTGGATGGCAACCGGGGAGTAAGTGAAGCCACCGAGGAGCAGGCCTGGATCAAGCGGGATTTGATAGCGCGCGCCTCGGGGGTGATTCTTCTCGCCGATCGAACCAAGGTCGGGCTTTCCTCGAATTTCTTCTACTCGACAATTTCCGGGATAGATCTTTGGATCACCGACGATCCCCCGTTGCCGGACACCTTGCAGTCGATCTCCGCGCAAGGGGTGGAAGTGGAGGTTGCTGATAAATGAAACGCACACGCAAAACTTTTCTGGCCATCGACCTTGGAGCCTCCAGCGGGCGCGTCATGGCCGGTCACTATGATGGAGACCGACTCGAAATCGAGGAGGTCGCCCGCTTCGAAAACAGCGGCGTTAAGATGGCGGATGGCTGGCATTGGGATTCCGACGGGCTTTTTGCCGAAATCAAAAAAGGCCTCGCCACCGCCGCCCAGCGATTCGGATCCGACATCGTATCCGTGGCCGTGGACACCTGGGGGGTCGATTATGTTCTCCTCGACAAGTCCGGGCAGCCACTGAACCCGCCGTGGATGTATCGCGATTCCCGGACCGACGGCCTGGTGGAAAAGGCCAACAAAAACCTGGGTGCCGACCGGCTCTGGGAGCGCACAGGAATTCAGCCCCTCTTTTTCAATACGATCTACCAGCTTATGGCCGAGGTGGAACATAACGAAGGCCGCCTGCGCCAAGCCCATGAAATCCTCTTCATGCCGGACTTCCTCAACTACCGCCTGTGCGGAGTCCGCGCCATCGAACGCACGATCGCCAGCACCTCCGGCCTCCTTTTCGCCGGCTCGCCCGAGTGGGATGTGGAAACGGCAGCCGAACTCCACATTCCGACCGAGCTCCTCTCTCCTGTCACCGAGCCCTGCCGAGTTCTTGGACAAATCCAACCGGAGATCGCCGCCGAAACCGGCCTGCGCGGAGTCAAGGTCTGCACCTGCGGCAGCCACGATACCGCCTCGGCCGTCGCCGGCACCCCGTCGCGCGGGCACCCGCTTTTTTTGAGTTCCGGAACCTGGTCGCTTCTTGGAATGGAGCTCCGCCGCCCGGTCACCGTCATCACGGCGCGCGAGGCCGGTTTTTCCAATGAGCAAGGCCTCGAAGGCCGCACCCGCTTCCTCAGCAATATCGCCGGCTTGTGGCTACTCCAGGAATGCCGTCGCGTGTGGACCGAGCAGGGACGCACGCTCGACTACGCAACCATGGTCGAAATGGCCGCCTCCACCCAGGCGACCGCCTTTATCAACCCCGACGCGCCCGAGTTTCTCAAGCCTTGCGACATGCCCCGGACGATCCGCGATTGGATTCAAAAATCCGGCCAGACCGCGCCCGAGGACGACGCCGGCTTGATCCGGGTAATCCTCGAAAGCCTCGCCCTCAAATACCGCCTCATGGTCCGCCGCCTTGCCACATTCGTTCCCGAAGTGCCCGGCACGCTCAACATCGTCGGTGGCGGCTGCCAGAACCGGCTCCTCAACCAAATGACAGCCGACGCCACCGGTCTCCGCGTGGAAGCCGGCCCCGTCGAAGCCACTGCTTTGGGCAATGTGCTTGCCCAGATGATCGCCTCCGGCGAGATCACCTCGCTGGCGGAAGGCCGAGAACTTCTCCGGAATTCCTTCGAAATTTCCGTCCACGAACCCATGGACACCGCCACATGGGACGCCAAAGCCCAACGCTTCGAGGAAATCCTCGGGAAGTAACACCAAACGACGGCTCCATTTCGGGTTCTGGAATGTAGTGCGGGCGTCCTGCCTGCGAGTGGGAGTCTTTCGATGAC
>CAYOGR010000160.1:0-4629 GCA_964403605.1 uncultured Chthoniobacter sp. | reverse complement strand
CTAACTTGGAGACATTGGTATCACACGGGAATGCCGCCCTTGGTGAAAAAACCGGTTGTGCCTCGGTCTTGCCACGCCTCGTGAGATAAGTTCCGTGCCTTAAGGCGTCTTGGAGCAGGGTGAGTCGATTCCCGTCGATGAGGCAGCGGGGTGGCAGCCCCACATTTCGACACCATTTGAAGCTCCAGCGATGGGGACGATTCGGCGTGGCCATTCCGATTGGAATACGCAGGGAGAATCTACGATGGGACGAGCCATGGTGATCGCGCAGGAGGCGATTTTTTTACTGCGAGATCGTTGAATGGTTGTGACGGATCAGCAGATACGGCCGCGCTTGCCGGCGGGGCCGTGGCCGATGGGATTCTCGCCGATCCAGCGTTCATCGATGGGTTCGTCGGAGCGTTGGTAGCGGGTATCGGTGGAGAGGCGGATGCGCTGCGTCGTGTTGTCGATGCTGCCGTGGATTGTATCCATGCGGAAGGTCAGGAGGTCACCGGGCTGGAACTCCGAGGTGAGCCAGCGCCCGCCGAATTTCTGGCGGAGCGAGACGGGGTTGTTGCTGAGTTGCCCATTGTGCTTCCAACCGTCGTGGCCGGGGATGTTCGTGCAGCTCGTATCGACATCCGAGTTCAAATAATTGCGGATGCGGTCGGCTTGCAGGTGCGATTTTTCGAGGATCATGAGTCCTCCGACCTCCAATGGCACTTCGCCGTAGGGAATCCATGCGGTGTAGAGGCGGTGTGTGCCACGGCCCATGTAAACGATGTCGCAATGGGGAGGGGTTCCGTGACCGCAACCCATGGTGCGAAGCCAGATGTAGTCGAAGTGCCGGATGGTTCCGCCGAGGAAGGCGGTGTAGAATTGATGCACCTCGGGACCGAAGACGACGCGGTTGATGGCGGGTTGGTTCTTCCAGGCTCTGGAGTTGAATTTGGGATGGACGCCTTCCTTCAGGATGCCATCGATGAGAGGTTGACCCTCTTCAAAAATCCCATCCTTCACGAGTGTCTCGACAAGAGCCTTGCGGGCCTCGAGGACGACCTCGCGGGGGAAGAATCCTTTGATGTATAGGTAGCCGTTTTCTTCCATGCTCTGCCGAAGGGCGGCCGGATCTTTGCGGATGGCGGAGGAATCCTCCAACCAGCCGAAGGAATGCTCATTCAACTCGAGTTCATGACCGAGGGATGTGAGAGTGCGGTTGACGACGGGTGCCGAGGCGAGTGTTTTCATGCGAAGCCAACCTGACACATGGAGATAAAATCAGGAATGGCGCGCATGGTATTTTTTATGTAAGAAATGGGAAATGCGCCTGCCGTCCCTCGACAACTGGAAAACCTCGCTCGCCCAGGCCACCGGCACTTCATCGCTTGGTGAAATAACGCTTGCAGGCACCATTTCCAAATCGCGCGGCATCCGGCATGACAAGCCTCGCGTCTTTGGACAATGGGCGATTGTGTATTTGGTGGCAGGAACTGGCAGATACCGTGACGCGCGCGGCACCGACATTCCGCTGCGTGCGGGCGATGTGATTTTGGTCTTTCCCGAGGTGGCCCATTCCTACGGGCCCGAGCCGGGCGGAATTTGGAACGAGTTGTATGTCTGCTTTCGCGGACCTGTTTTCGAGGCTTGGCGCGAGGCGGAGATTTTTGATGTCAGAAATCCCGCTTTTCACTGGAAGCCGCCGCGCGCGGGGCTCGAGATACTTCAGCCGTTTTTTTCGCAATGGAACCAAGCGGGCCAGTCGATGCTGGAAGCCGTGGCGATGTGGCAGCAGATTCTTTCCCGCATTTTCAAAGTTCAGGCATCAAGGAATGCGCAGGAGCACCGTCCGGGTTGGTTTTTACAGGCTGCGGACCTTTTGGAGAGGTCGTCTGCGGAGGATGATCGAACGCTCCGGAATGTCGCCGCGGCCTGCGGGATGAGCTACGAGAGTTTTCGAAAAAAATTCACCGGGATCGCCGGCGAGCCGCCGGCCCGCTACGCCATGACGCGGCGCATCGAGCGCGCAAGACATCTCCTCGCCCGCCACCGGTTCACCAACAAGGAACTGGCGGAGATGCTCGGCTTCCACGACGGGTTCCACTTTGCAAAAACCTTCAAGAAGCTCACCGGCAAGACGCCGCGCCAGGATTCCCTGGATAGGCAGGGAGGGAGATGAGAAGTTCTGAAAATTCTCCGTGTGGGGCTGCGATTCCTTGTGCCGCAGGATTTGAATCGGGGGCCCTTCTACCTTGATCGCAGCGATGGGTGGCGCGGGATTGGGGAGGCCGTGGGGGTTGATTCAAATCCACCAATGCGACCTGTCCCGCAAATCAAGCAAGTCACCGGATTTTCTCCAACCGCATTCCGTCAACGGATGCGGGGGTGAAGATCATGCGTTCGCCCTCCTCATGGCGGAAACGGATGGGAATCCCGAGCGCAGGGCGATTTCGCGCAGGGTAAGGTTTTTTTCGGCAAGAAGGCGAGACGCCTGGCGGGAGCGGATCGCACGAAGGTAGGCGGCTGGGCCGATGCCATGGCGCTCGGTGAAGAGCCGCGAAAAATGTTCGCGGGTGAGACCCGCCTGCGCGGCGATTTCTTTGACGGCCAGTGGCTCGCGAAACCGCTGCCTCATGATCTCGGTGCCCATATCCACGGGGTCCGAGGTGACGCCTGATGGACGCGAGAGTTCGCCCATCCAAGTGGAGAGGAATTCAAAGCAGTTTGCGGAATGGCGCCACGGATCGCGGGATTTGGCCGAGGCCGACTCCGCCAGTGAGAGAAACATCCGAAAGGCTTCGCCGTGGGATGCCATCGGGACGACCGGGCCATGCTCTTCGCGAAGCGCCTTGGAGAACTCGCAAGCCATCCCACCATAAAAATTGATCCATGTGAAAACCCACGGTTCCCCGGAATCAAAAAAATACCGGCTGCGTTCCGGAACAACCGCCACGAAGGCGAATCCTGGGGGAACCTCCATTCGGCGTCGCCCTTCTTGAAAAATGCCGAGTCCCGACTCCGTGCGTTGGATGATCACAAAATAGTCTCCACCTCTGCGGCTGTTGTCGAAGAAGTAGGATTTGCTGTTTGCTGCTTCTGTAATGCCTGAAAAGGGGCAGGAGAGAACCATGCTGTCGATTGCCGGAGTCCGAGCCATATCACAAAATAGCATCCCGTAAATCACAAGTCAGCACTTGATGAAAGGGTTTTAGAGGACTACCCAAAACTCATCATGAAAAAGCCCGCCCGCAAAACCACCCCTCAAGGTCACCAGGCCCACACCCAGAGTTCAGCCGCTGCAGGACTCCAGGGAACCATGCAACGCCCGATCAAAGTCACCATGCTTGGCGCGGGCAGTGGATTCACCCCCCGTCTTGTGAACGATCTTCTTCTCACGCCCGGCAATCGCGGCGGGGAGATCGCTTTGGTGGATATCGACCGCAAGCGACTCGATGCGATGAAAGGTGTGATCACAAAACTCATCGCCAAGATCGGTGCGAAGGGATGGAAGGTCAGCGCCTCCCCGGACCGCCGCACCGTGCTCAAGGGCTCGGACTACATTGTGAATTGCATCGAAGTCAGCGGCCTCGAGTGCGTGCGGCACGACAACGACATTCCCGCGCGTTATGGCCTCGACCAGTGCATCGGCGACACCATCGGGCCAGGCGGGCTTTTCAAAGGCCTGCGGACGATTCCCGTTTGGCTCGATGTCCTCCGCGACGCCGAGCGCCTCTGCCCGCAGGCGATTGTGCTGAATTACACGAATCCCATGGGAATGCTCTGCGCGGCCGCCGCCCGCACATCGCCACTTCCCGTCGTCGGGCTTTGTCATTCCGTGCAAGGCACCGGCCATCTTCTCGCCCAACGCGCGGGAGTGCCCTATCACGAGATGGAATGGGAGTGCGCAGGCATCAACCACCTCGCGTGGTTTGTGAAGCTCCGCCACCAAGGCCGCGACCTCTATCCCGACCTTATGAAAAAAGCCCGCGCCGACCTCGCCGGGAAGCCTGCCGATGCCGAGGATGCCAAGGATCTTGTTCGCAAAGACATGATGATCCACTTCGGGGCCTTCATCACCGAGTCCAGCGGGCACCTTTCCGAATACCTCCCGTATTACCGGAAGCGGAAGGACCTCATCGAAAAATATTGCCGTGACCGCTACCACGGGGAGTCCAGTTTTTATGCCAACAACTGGCCGACTTGGCGGGCGGAGAGCGACAAGGAGCGTGCCGAAATGCTCAAGGGCAAAGGCCAGCTCGGCTGGGACCGGAGTTGGGAATACGCCAGCTGGATCATCGAGGCCCGCGAGAAGGACTGCCCGACCCGCATCCATGGAAACATCATGAACTGCCGCGACGGCGCCGGCCCGCTCATTTCCAACCTGCCCCACGATGGATGCGTCGAGGTGTCCTGCATGGTCGATGCGACGGGCATCCAACCCACGCGCTTCGGGGCTTTGCCGCCGCAGATGGCGGCCATCTCGGCCTCGAACATGCCAATGATCAGCCTCGCCGCCCAAGCCGCCGTCGAACGCAGCAAGGAAATGGCCATCCATGCCCTCCTGCTCGATCCGCTGACATCCGCCGTTCTTTCTCCTGCGGAGATCAAAAAAATGGCGTTGGAAATGTTCGCGGCCGAGACGGCGTTTCT
>CAYOGR010000159.1:0-4707 GCA_964403605.1 uncultured Chthoniobacter sp. | reverse complement strand
CAAATCGACCCCGTGAGCGGTGCCGTCCGCACCTGCCGTCCCTAAGCCGAATGAAAACCGCCCGCATCGCAAGGCGGCTGGCACTCGCTGCCTGCGTGTTCACAGGTTTCTCCCTCCCCACGCAAGCGGGCCTCGATTCGGGATACAACAAGCCTTTGGCCCCACGCCCCGGCTTCAAGTTGGTTTCGGAGCTTTCCGATGAATTCAACGGCACGGAATTGGATCAAAGCAAATGGCTCGACCACATGAGTTACTGGAATGGCCGAGGCGCCGAGTTCCTGCCCTCGAATGTGAGCGTGGCGGAGGGTTGCCTGCAGTTGAAGACAAGCGTGAAGGATGAGGAAGCTCTCAAAGAACTCTACACCGCCATCGACACCGCGCTCACCGGGTCGACGCGAGACATGGATGTCGATAGTTGGTCACCTTTTGAATACGGCAGAGACTGGAACCACGAAAAACTCTCCGAACCGGATCTCTACGCCAAGTTAATGGAAATCGGGATGCGGGCCATCGGCGCTTCGGCCGTGATGTCCCAAAAACGCATCGCCAAGCCGGGCTATTACGAGGTTCGGATGAAGACATCCCGCATTTGCATGAGTTCGTCTTTCTGGCTTCAAGGAGGCGGCAGTGAATTTGATGTGACCGAGAGCTACGGAACCCAAAATTTGGACAGGAAGACCGACTGGTTCCGGCAGGTTCCTTACAAAATCGTCACCTCGACCTGGTGGTGCGACGCCCCTCCGGACACGCCCAAGTTCGACTCCATGGAGTATTTGGCCCCCACCCCGTTGGCGGATGAGTTTTTTGTGCTCGGGTTCCTGTGGGAGGAAAATCGCGTGGCCGTCTTTTACAACGACAAACGGGTGCTGCGCCGCAAACTGAGCGGCATCCGGGAAATCGACCCCCAGGTTTTCGCATCGCTCAAGCATGTGATCTTCGACACCGAGGTTCTTCTCGGCCCCTGGCTGGGCTGGCCCACGAAAAGCCAACTCACCCACCCCGAAGACAACACATTTTTTGTGGATTGGATTCGGGTCTGGGAACCGGATGCCTCATGAAAATGCCGTCAGGAACTCTGCGGCGCCTTGGCATTTTTTCGACTGGGAGGGCCGAAGGTGGCGCCGGCATACCAGCGCGGCGACACCATGAGGGAAACGACATCCTCGTAGTCGCCTCTTATCTGGGCGCAGAGCATATCCATCCCCACCGCGAGGAGCGAACCCACATCGTGATCCATACTCTCCACCTGCGTTTCACCGGACTCCGAGATGAACGAGGCCTGCCCGTAGCTGAGCAGAGAAAAGTCGGCCGGCATGCGTTTGCCAAGCGCCACCGACGCGGCGGCAAACATTTCGGCCGTTCTTGACCGGACCCCGGAGAGGAAGCATGTGGCCGTTTTCTGCGTGCGGATCCATTTTCTCCAGGCACCCAAATCCGCCGGCGAGAGCGTCAGGCTTTCGCGGTAGGCCGCCTCGTTGGATTCCAAACCGGCCTTTCGCATGGCTTCGCTGTGGAATTGCCAGCGAATCTCGCTGTCCCATGTCCATTCCTGGTCGCCCATGAACACAATATTCCGGTGGCCCGCGTCGATCGCACGGGCGGTGAGTTGATTGATCGCCAACCGGGCATCCCCCATCACGCAAGGCCGCAGGTTGTTCGCACTTCTGTGAAGATAAATGACGGGCAGGGCTTTTCCACTCAGGTTGTTCAAGCGCGGCGCCGGCCCCACCGAGATAATGCCGCTGGGGGATTTTCCGAAGAGGGAAACCGCTTCCATGGAGGGCTTGGCCAGTTGCTCGGAGGAAAGAGTGATCGTTTCGCTCTCGAAGCCGCGCATTTTCGCGCACTCCATGCAGACAAACGCCAGTTTCTGGGCATAAGCCTCGGAGCGGAACAGGGTCTTGTTGCCGGGATCGCACAGCACAATGCCAATCAGGAGTTTTTTCAGTGGCACCGGACTGCTGGTCACAACTTCCGAGCCCTTGCGCTTGGTGCGCCGGATGTAGCCTTGCTTCGCCAGCTTGTCATAGGAACGGGACACCGATGCCTTGGACACACCGGTGATCTTTGCCACCTCGGCCGGCAGCGGAAGAAACTCTCCCTCCTTCCAGCGCTTGGCCACAAGCTCGCGGCGAAAGGCCTCGTAGATTTGCTCCGCCAGCGCGCCCGAACCGGATTCCCCGTCCAGAAGTTCCGCGATGTTTTGAATGAAGCCCAGTTTGTCTTGCTCGATTGCCATGGAAAAAAAGGGGTGGAATAAAATCAGAATAAGATCTCTGAAAATGAAAATTAAGTTTGCCTAGTGACGGGACTTTTTAAATGTTGCTAGTGTCAACCCTATCAGAATCTTGAAAACAAAATCAAACGCAATCACTTCCCTCGTCATTTCCTCCGTGCTCCTCCCCGTCCTGGCGCAAGCTCAAACGCTCTGGATCGGCCCGAGCGGCGGCGAGTGGACGGCTGCCGAGAACTGGAACGCAGGCCTTCCAGGCCCCGATAAAACGGCGAGAATCATCGCCAAAGAGGCCACACAAATCCAAATCCAATCTCTCGCCACCGTTCAAGGGATCGAAATCAGCGATGAAGGCGGCGTTAAGCTCCATGGCGAATCGATCACCCTGGGGACAGGCTGCGAAGGGACTTTCAACTCCATCCTCGTCAACGGGGGCGATGTCACCATCCACAACAAACTCATCAACACCGAGAATAAACGCATCACGCTGGGCGATAAAGCCAAGTCCCTCACCCTCCACGGCAAGATCGAGACCGGCAATCAAACCACCCAGATTGGCAATCTGGGGCAAGGCCAACTCGCCCTCCACGGCGACCGCTCGGGCGGCAACGCCCTGATCATCCGGGACGGTCCGGTGGCTGCCACCGGCATTCTCTCCAACACCGGCGGCGGAGTCACCCAAGTGATGGAGAACGGCGTTTTGATCTCCTCGCGCCTGGCAGGCCCCAGCATCCAATCGGGCAGCTTTGGATTGGCGCTTAAAGAAAAGGGCGTTTTTCGCTTGGCTGCGGCCAACCAGATCGCCTCGTTTGTCAACTTTGCGGGGGGCAAACTCGAAATGAATGGCTTTTCCAACGACACGCCGGGAGTTGGAAACGCCGCGCTGAACGCCGATTCGGTGATTGATTTCAGCAACCCGGAAGCCGAATCGCTCTCCTTCGCGGATGTATCCAAAAGCACCAACTGGACGGCGGGAGCCACCCTCCGGATTATTGGTTTCACAAAGGGCGATTCCTTGCGGTTTGGAGAAAATGCCAAGGGATTGACAGCGGCCCAACTCGCCGCGATCCAATTTGACGGCAAGCCGGCCAAGGTCGATGCGGACGGCTATGTGGCGCCAGCGCCCTGAATCGAAAGAGGCGCCCCGCCCGTGTGATTCGATGCGCTCCGTGGGGAGAATGGGCAGGGCGCGAGTAACGGAACCAGTCTGCACACGGCCAGAACGGTCGTGCCCGCTTCTTTTACTTTGAAAAAAACACCCTCCCTTGAGAAAACTCGCCCGGCCCGGTGATCCAAAATTGGATCGTTTTGCGCGATCCGCCGCTTTTGAACCCTCCTCCTGTTACTCCTGCGAATCCTGTTCGCCTGTCGAAAAACCCTTCTCGCGTTTCAAGGTTTCCCCGGCATCCAGCGCGCATCGAAAGCCTGTGTGGCTGGTGGAGGTGTCCGGCGGAGTTCCCCGCCGCGCGGAAGGGCGGTAACTTTCACAATAATCCGGGTGGCAAAGAAAAGAGCCCCCTTTTGTGACCCGCCGCTCCACACCGGGAACGGTGGGAGGCGAGGGATCGCCTGGAACAGGCATTTCCTTGACGGCCGAGGAAGGGCCCTTGGGGTCACAACAAACTTCCGCCCCCTTCGAACGCGACGCAAAGGTATCGGCGCGATAAATGTCGGAGCACCAGTTCCAGACATTCCCACCCATATCAAACAAGCCATAGCCATTTGCCGGAAAGGAACCGACTGGCGAAGTGCCGGCGAACCCATCTTTTTGGTCATTGAAATAAGGAAATTTCCCGGTCCATCGATTCAGCATGGCCCTGCCGTCCGGGGACTCCTCATTCCCCCAAGGATAGCGGTTGTCTTCAAGACCTCCGCGCGCGGCAAACTCCCACTCCGCTTCCGTCGGCAATCGCTTTCCAATCCATTTGGCATACGCTTGGGCATCCTCCCAGGCCACTTGAACGACCGGATGATTCTCTCGCCCCACGATGGAACTTTCCGGCCCCTCGGGGTGTTTCCATGAGGCCCCATTCGTCCAAACCCACCATTGCGACATGTCCCGCAAATCCACGGGCCCGCTTGACGGGCGGAATACAAGGGAACCCGGTTGTAGCATGTCCGCAGGGGGCTTGGGCGTGCCCGGCGGAACTTGCTTTTTCAACTCCTCCCAGTCAACGGGTCGCTCCGCGAGGGTTTTGTAGCCCGTGGCGTCGACAAATTTCGCAAATTCGGCATTCGTGACGGGATGGATATCCAGAAAAAACGATGCCACCCGCACCCGGTGCGCGGGTTTTTCGTTCGGGAATGCCTCCGGCGCATTACTGCCCATGGTAAACTCCCCGGCGGGGATCCGAGCCATGCCATCGGTTCCAGCTTTTGCGGTTTCAGTGACGGCCAGGCCCATCAAAAAAACCACGAGCAGCGTGATCACAGGAGTTCGTTCAGGATGTTTTCGAGGTATTCCTGCCCGCCGC
>CAYOGR010000158.1:0-4738 GCA_964403605.1 uncultured Chthoniobacter sp. | reverse complement strand
GTGTCAATTCGAATCGGTTCCATGACACGATCCCCGACACCACCCGCCTCCGCCATTAAACCAGTGCAACATGCGAGTAGAAAAAACAAACATTTACCTTGTTTGATCAGGCTTTGATAAAGCATAAAATTGCAAAGAAATTGCTTTTCCGTCCTTACCGGGAACGCGCCTGTGATATCTGCCTGACAGGGTGATTTCATGATGTGAATGATTGTAAACTATTTTGCGGTATTTATTTGTGTCGTAGGGGGAATTTCTCAGTGCCCGCCGGATTCACCGCCGAGGGCATTGCCGTAGCCGACGATGACGGTGGAGACCACGAGAACGAGGAGACCAAGGAGAACAAGGGTCATCGTGCGGCGACTGGAGCCGCGCCATTCGTGGAGGAAGAGTCCCCAGATGGTGCTGAAGATGATGATGGAGGCCATGTGGAGCGTCCAACTCGAGAAGGTGTAGGCACCCATTTTCGTCTCGCCCATGCTGTAGAAGAAAAATTGGAGATACCAGGTGACTCCCGCGACGGCGCAGAGGAGGTAGTTCCGAAGCAGGGGAGCGGGGCCTTCGTAGCGCGAGGGGCCGGTGGATGCTCCGTGTGAGGCCGCCTCGCGGTTCGCGACGATTTCCGGTGCGTTGGATGGCATGATGCCCTCGGCGGCGCTGAGTTCGGCGATGTGGGCGGGGCGGAGGTTGAGATACTCGTGGCTCGAGCGGTTGCGGATGTTCAGGACGAGGCACCAGAAGAAATTTGTGGTGAAGCCGCCCAGAAGGACGATCACAAGCACGGGGAGGTTTTGCCAGAGATCGCTGCCACCCGAGGCTTGGAGCGCGGCTTTGGTGATCTCTCCGAGCGGTTTTCCGGCGGCAAGTCCATACGCGAAGCAGGAACTCATGACGCCGGCGAACACGGCGACCAGCATGCCTTTCTTGAAATCGAATTCCTTGATCGCGGCGGCTTTTTCCTCTTGGGACATTTCGCTTTCCTTCGACATGCCTGCGGCGCCGCTGATCCCGATGCCAAGGAGGCAGGTCAGCACTCCCGCGAGAACAATCAGTCCGGAGGGGGTGGTGAGAAGTTCCCCGAAGGTGCCCTCGAAAAGGGGAGGCATGAGGGTTCCGAAGGCGGCGCAGAAGCCCAGCGCCACGGCCATTCCGAGAGCGATGCCAAGATAGCGCATGGTGAGGCCGAAGGTCAGGCCCCCGATGCCCCAGAGGATGCCGAAGACATAAGACCACAGAAGGGAGGATCGCGGCGCGGCAGCGATGTGGCCGAAGAGGTCGGGCACGAGCAAGGAGGCGAGGACGGTGGGGGCGATGAGCCAGCTGAAGACACCGCCGACGATCCAATAGGTCTCCCAGGACCAGCGTTTCACGCCGCGGTAGGGGATGTAGAAACTGGCGGAGGCGAGGCCGCCGAGCCAGTGGAGTAAGACGCCAAGTGCGAGGTTCATGGTGGGTGTGTCAGGGATTGGGTGGTTGTTGGGTTCGGGTGGAAAAGTCAGCCGCGTTTCGAAAGAACAGTGGACTCGTAGGTTTTCACCTCGGCGATCCATGAGGCGTCGCCGGGGGTGTTTTGACGGCGGCAGTATTCCTGCCACACCGCACCGAGAGGCAGGGTTTTCGCCTCCTCCATGAGGGCGAGCCGCGTGGTGAAGTCGCCGTCCATTTCCGCGCGGCGGAGTTGCTCGGCGGGTTCGAGGAGGGCGGCGAGGAGGCACTTGATGGTCGAGCGGGTGCCGATAACCCAGGCGGCGATGCGGTTGATGCTGGCATCGAAGAAATCGAGGCCGATGTGGGTGCGGTCGAGGAATCCGCCACGCACGAGTTCCTCCATGATCGCGCGGGTCTGGTCGTCCATGAGCACGACATGGTCGCTGTCCCAGCGCACGCCTCGGCTCACATGGAGAAGGAGGCGGGGAACAAATTGAAGGATCGAGGAGATTTTATCGGAGAGGTTCTCGGTGGGGTGGAAATGGCCGGCATCGAGGCAGTAGAGAAGTTGGTTTTTGACAGCGTAGGCGAGATAGAACTCGTGGGAGCCCGCCACATAGCTCTCCGAGCCGATCCCGAAGAGTTTGCTTTCCACGGCATCGAGATTCAGCGAGCGATCCACCGGTGCCGCGAAAATCTCGTCGAGCGAGGCGGCGAGCCGCTCGCGGGGCGACTTGCGGTCAAAGGGGATGTCCTTCGAACCATCGGGAATCCATACATTCGTCACCACCGGGGAGCCGAGTTGGCGGGCAATCTCGGCACCGATCCTCCGGCAGGCGATGCCGTGGTCGATCCAGAATTGGCGGATTTTTTTATCCGGGTGGGTGAGCGTGAGGCCGTCCGAGGCGAGAGGATGGGAAAAATAGCTCGGGTTGAAATCCATGCCGAGCCCGCGGGCTTTGCACCATTCGACCCAGCTTTGAAATTGCGAGATCGTGTAGGCGTCGCGGTCCACACGGCCGCCGGAGAGGTCGGCGTAGAGGGCGTGGAGGTTGAGCCGGTGGGTGCCGGGGATGAGCGAGAGGGCCTTGTCGAGATCGGAGCGGAGTTCGTCGATGGAGCGCGCCTTTCCAAGGTAGTTGCCGGTGGCCTGAATGCCGCCGTCGAGTTTCGAGCCGGCGGTTTCAAATCCGCCGACATCGTCGCCCTGCCAGCAATGCAAAGAGATGGGCGTCGAGGATAGAGTGGCTAGGGCGGCTTCGGTGTCCACACCGAGGGCGGCATATTGTTCGCGGGCGGATTCGTAGGGAGTGCTCATGGATGGAGATGGATTTCCCCTCCATGGTAGTAGCTTTTAAATTTTTTTGAATACACAGAATGATTTAATAAATCATCAAAATGACACTCGATCCGGACGAGGGAGGGCTTGGAATCTCCTCGGAGGATCGCCGCAAGTTCGACGCCGCGATCCGATCTGCGTTCATCAGCCTGAACGCATTGCGTGGCGTGGCGAGCCAGGCTGGCGCGTCGATGAACCACGCGCCTGGGCATTCGGGTGCCTCCCGTCGCCTGCCGAAATATCCTTTTTCAAAAACCAACTCGCATTGACGCCGGGCCATCCTCCGATATCGTCATCCCTCAACTCAGCGATCCCCATGCCTTCTTCCCAATGTCCCTCGAAGCTTCCCGGTTGTCTTCCGCGAAAAGCCGGAGGTGCTGTGTTTTGTTTTCTCGTTTTGCACAAAAATATCAAAAACGAAATTCTTTTTTAAAAATGTTATTAATAACTATTCAAATTTCTTGAGTCTTCCGAGAGGTTTCAAAACTTCCAAAGCAGACTCAACTAGCCCTGCCGACCCATGAAAAAAACCTTCCTGCTCGTTGCCGCGGCATGGGCTGTGATTTTTACGATCCATCCCTGTGCAGCCGTCGGCTCCGCCAGGCCGAATATCCTTTTCATTCTTACGGATGACCAAGGCTACGGCGACTGGAGCATCCATGGCCATCCGTTGCTGGAAACGCCGAATGTCGATCGACTGGCGGCGGAAAGCGTGCGGTTGGAGAATTTTTATGTGAGCCCCTCCTGCTCCCCCACTCGCGCGGCTTTGTTCACCGGCATGCACGAATTCCGTAACGGCGTGACGCACACGCAGGTGCCCCGCGAGGAACTCTGGAAAGGAGCCGTCACACTCCCGGAGCTGCTCTCCTCGGCAGGATACCGCAATGGCTTTATCGGGAAATGGCATCTTGGCGAAAAAAAGGGCTTCGCCCCCGAAGACCGGGGATTTGATTGGTGCTCCACCAACAAAGGGGGCCCCAGAGAGCACTTTGACCCCATCATGATCCGCAACGGGATGGAGTCGAAGGGTTCGGGCTATCGCGAGGATGTTTATTTTAACGATGCGATGGATTTTATTGCGGAAACCCAGGGCCAACCCTGGTTTCTCTACCTCTCCACCTATTCGCCACACGATCCGCTGGATGCTCCGGAGGAGTTTGTGGCTCCGTTTCGTGGCAAGGTTTCCGAGAAGGAAGCCAAGTATTTCGGGATGATCGCGAACCTCGACTACAATATCGGCCGCCTGCTGGCGTTCTTGAAAGCGCGGAACCTCGAGGACAAGACCATTGTGATTCTCATGTCCGACAACGGCCAGACCTGGGGACTGGATGTTTACAACGCCAACATGCGCGGCTGCAAAGCCACGGTCTGGGAGGGCGGTTCGCGCACCTTTTCCTTCTGGCGCTGGCCTGGCCACTGGCCGCCCCATCCCGTGGACAATCTTACCGCCCATCTGGATTTCCTACCAACGCTGTGTGCGGTCGCCGGAGTGAACATCCCCCCCGATCTCCAAGCGAAGCTCGAAGGCTTCAGTCTCCTGCCGGTGCTTGAAGCGGACGGGCCGATCGCCTGGCAGGACGACCGTCTGCTTTACCATCATGTAGGGCGCTGGCCTGGTGGCATGGCTGCGGACCACAAATATGCCATGGCCGCCGTGCGCCAGGGAAATTACCTGCTCGTGCGTAGCCGCCCCTGCGACAATCCCGATTGCAACTCCGACTCCTATGGATTCCAGTGCGTGACGCTTCGGGCCGTCGAAAAGGGGAGCAAAAGTGCCCAATACACGAAAAACGACGGCCAACTCCATTGGGGGGTCACGGCTCCCGGTCACTGGGCGCTCTTCGATGTGAAAAAGGATCCCGGCTGCCAGAATGATCTGGCGGAGGCCCAGCCGGGTCGTGCCGCAACCCTCGCAGCGGCCTACGAAGCTTGGTGGGAAGAGGTTTTTCCCGTGATGCTGGAGCGCGGAGG
>CAYOGR010000157.1:0-4750 GCA_964403605.1 uncultured Chthoniobacter sp. | reverse complement strand
GTCGTGACCAACCGCATCTCCCTCATCAACGAAGTCGCCTCAAGCACCCGGGCCATCAAATCCAAATCCCAAAAATGAAAACACCCGAAATCTGGTTCCTTACCGGCAGCCAACACCTCTACGGTCCCGAAACCCTCAAGCGAGTCGCCGCCAATTCGCAGGCGATCGCCGGAGGTCTCGGCGGGAGAAAAGCATGACAGAAGACGCGTGACGAATGACTATAGATTGGGCATGCCCGCGAGGCCCGGCCAGGATATAGGTGATTGAAAATCCTCTCCTTTCATCCCTCAATCCTCGAACCCAGCGAACCCGTAGAACAATGAAACCAGTCAACACCCCGGCGATCTCCCAGGTTTTTTTTCGATCACTTCTTGTCCTCTGCATTTTGGCGGGCATGCCGCCCAACGGCGTGGCTTATTCGGCCGGTGGCGCCGTGCGCAACATCCACACCACCTATGGGGCGGACGCGTCGCGGAGCGTTTCGGCGGGCTGGCGCACGGACGCCGCTGTGGCTTCCCCGAAGGTCAAATTCGGCCCCGCGGGTTCGGACGAATCGACCTGGAGCGAAACCACCGCCGCCAGCGTCGAGTCGGCCGGGGGGTTCAACCATCACGCGGCCCTGGACAACCTGAAGCCGGGAACACGCTACAATTATCGCGTCTCGGGCCCGGATGGATCGTGGGGCCCGCTTTGCTCCTTCAAAACCGCCCCGGAAAAGGGGGGCTTCACTTTCGCCGTCATCGGCGATGTGCAGGGCAAGGAGAGCCCCACCGCGGCCTGGGGTGAGGCCGGGGCCTGGTTGGCGGCGCGCGACGATGTGGACTTCGCGATCCTCGTGGGCGATCTCGTGGATATTGGTGCCGAGCAACCCCATTGGGAGGCGTTTTTCAACCCGCTGCGTCCGGAGGGGGGCGCATCCCTCTTCGAGTCCAAGACCATCATGCCTATCCTCGGCAACCATGATTACTACGGGGGTGCCGACAACAAGCAGGGAGTCCGTCTTTATCTCGATCAATTCCGCCTGCCGGGCAACGGAACGCCGAAGTGGGATGGACGATTTTACACCTTCACCTATGGCGATGCGCGCTTCGTCCTGTTCGACAGCGAGGAGAAGGACTCCTATTTGGATCAGACCGTCTGGTTGAAGACTCTCGAACCCGGGGACCGCCCCTGGTTGATCGCCGCGCAGCATGTGCCGATCTACCAATTCAGCCGCCACGAAACCTCGATGCCGGGCCGCAGTGTCTGGCGGCCCCATTTTTTCGACAACCACGCGCACCTTGTTCTCACTGGCCACAACCACACTCTGGCCGCGACCCATCCCCTGCGCGCCACCAGGCTGGACGGATTTTCCGGAGGCAAGGGCTTTGCCGGGCCGTGGACGGCCCGTCAGGACATTGGATGCGGAACCGGCCTGCCTGCGTTGCTCCTCTTGGAGGAGGGCGACACGATTTCCTACCCCGGCCTGGCCGAAACCGGGCGCGCCCTTTCCACGCTGAGCGTGGGCACGCTCCAACGGGAAACCAGCCTGCGGGCCACGCGCCCCTTGGAACCGATCGTCCCGGGCGAGGGCGGGGATCTGTGGATCGGCTATCTCTTCCAGCGCAAAGGCGGCTGGTATTTGCCAGCCCACGGGGGATGGCGACTTGCCGACAGCAAGGACGCCTCGCGCTTTTTGGAGATTTCAACCACCCGCAGCGATTCGGGTCCGGGCTCCGAATCCCAAGGCCGCTTCCGCATCGCGGCCGGCCCGCAATCCGCGAATTCCGCGAACCCGATCGCCTCCGAAGGCCGCGACAAGGTGCCCGCCGATCCGTTTTTTGTCCTGGCCAGGTTCTCCTTCCAGGGCGGCAAGGTGATTGGACGGCTTAAAACATTCCGCGCTCCCGAGGCCCTTCCCGCCACCGAACCCGCGGAATGGGACGCGGTGGTGGAATCCCCGGTGGATTGGGCCAACGCTCCGTTCGACCAACTCGTTGTGCTCGGCGAGACCGCCAAGAAAGACTCGCTGCTCGACGAGTTCCGCCTGGGAAGAAAAATGGAGGATGTGTTGCCACCCGCTGCGGGGAGCGCGGCCCCGGGTGGCGCGTTGGTCGAGGAGTTGTTCGATGTGAAGTCCACCGACTCGGAAGGCGTGGTTTATTTCGATGCGGGCGGCATCAATCACAACAGGGAACCCGAAAAGCACTGGTATGTCCGCTACGGCCAGGAAAAAAGCCGTATGCCGCTGGTGAGTCTTTTCACTGTGGCGGACGAAAAAATCACCGGGCGGGTCGTGCTGTTCCGGGAATTCGATGGAAAGCCCGCGGGCGAGGTTATGGACGAATTCGAGATTCCACGGAAGGCGCGGTGAGTTGATCCGCCCGGGGACTTACGCCTTTTCCTCCAGGAGCAGATCGAGCATGGCCGCGCCCCAGTTGTAGTCGGGGCTGCCGCTGGCCTCGCCGCAACCGGCGTCCGCAACCATGTTCTCGGCGTGGTAGGGATCCTTGATCCAGGCCGCGAGCACGCGGCGGCGCGCCTCGCCCGCGACCTCCGGGCGGTGGTTTTTCACAACCTCGAGCAGCCAATACGAAATGTGGGGCCAGGCCTTGCCGCGCCAGTAACCCCTCGGATCGAAGGTGGGCTCGTCGTAGGAGACACTTGGGAAAGGCACTTCGCCATAGAACTGCGCGGGGTCGAGCAGCATGTCCAGCAGCGCCCCGCGCGTGGCTTCCGGAACATTCATCCCGGCCCACAGCGGCCAGAACAGGTAGAAGGTTTTCACGCGGGTGTGGCGCCGGGTGGCGTGGTTGTAGTCCCAGAACCGGCGCTCGCCAGGCACATGGCAAATGCGCAGGAACGCCTCCTCGATCGCGGCCGCCCGTTCCCGCCACATGCGCGCCTCGGCCCCTCGACCGAGCCGCTCCGCGAATCCCGCGAGGATCATGGCGTCGCGGAAGAGGAAGCTGTTCAAAGCCACCGAGGCGACCGGAGGCAACCACCCGTGCGCGGCTTCGCGCCCGACCGCGAACTCGTCGTAAAGCGGCGAATTGTCCGCGGTCTGTCCACACCAGGTCCATTCCGCAAGCCCGTCGCGATCCCGATCCCCCCGTTCCCACCAGTGGCGGTGGTTGATCTCGAGAAAGGGATAGATTTCGGCGAGGAAATCCCCATCGCCCGGATGCACCGCCAAATGGCGCTCCACGGCCCAGGAGGCCACCGGGGCCTGGGCTTCGCCGATCGCGTCGCGGCCCTGGAAGGGGCGGTCGAAGACATGCTCGGGACAAAATCCGGTCTCGGGATCCTGGCGCGCGAAAACCGCCCGGATGGCATCCCGGGCAAAGTCCGGATTGAACCGCGTCAAGGCGACGGCGGTGAAGAGCGAATCCCAGAAAAAAATGCGTGTGAAGCCGCTGCAATTCGGCACGCAGGTGGAAGCGGTGAGCCGCCCGAGTTCCCCCGCTCCGTCCCCTTGATAGGCGGTGCGCAGCAAGCCCCACCGCGCCCGCCACGCCCGGCGTCGGCGCGCGTCCCCGGCTTCGCCGTCCCACGCCACGCGGGACAGGAATTCGTTTCGGGCCTGCGCCTCCACGACGGAAAGGTCGAGGGCGGAGGGGTCGGCATCGCTCCAGGGCGCATCGCCTGCCATGGCGGGAACCACGCGCAACGCGATCGTGAATGAAAAAGACCTTGTCTCGCCGGGGGCCAACCGCACGCTCGGGGAGGAAATCCTCCAGTGCAGAGCGGCTTCGGTCTCCATTTCGCCATCGGCCGCGCCGTCCCCAAGGTTCGCGGGCAGTTTTTTTCCGACGGCCAGTTGAAGTCCGTCCCGAACGCACCAGCGCAGGCGGGCCTGGGGGGCGGGCAAGGCTCCGGACGACAAGCCGATGGTGAAGTCACCAGGTCGCCAGGCGGCGACATTGCGCCGCAGGGGCGCGCGCGATTGGCCGAAGCGGGACAGATGCCGCTCGGATGGGGCCCAGCGGTCGCCGGGCGCCAAGCCCGTCCAGCAGGGGACGAACTCCGCGGTTTCGTCTCCGCGATTCGCGAAGGTGAAGACGCACAGGAGCGCCCCGGCGTCCACATAGGCGTGGCGCGCTGTGATGGCGATCTCTCCGGCGAACGACTCCTGGGAGACGCACCAAGGCAGATGCTCGACGGTTCCGGAGGTCACCGGAAAAAGTTCGCCGTCCTCGATGAGATGGAGATTCAGCGCAAGATCGACCGATTGCACCGCCCCGTCGCAGGAACGCGGTTGGAGCATGCACGGCCCCAGGCCGCGGCCCGGATCGAAGGTGGTGCCGAAGCGGGCCGCTCGATCCACGAAGGGGTGCATGAACCCCCCCAGCACGACTTGGTTTCGGAAAACTTTTTCAGCGTCCATGGCAGTGTTTTGATGTTTCAGAGGGTTTGTTTGCGGGAGAGGTTTCGGGTGGTTTCAGCAAGGCGCCAAGGCGATCAGCGAGCCGGCATCACAAGACCCGGGATTGGCGGTCCGCGAGGTTTTGAGCCTGGAGGCAAAGTTCGGCGGCCTTGAAAGCGTGCTCCTGCGTCATCGCGTTTTCGGTGCGGTTGAGGCAGTCGAGGATGAGACGGCCGAAGAACGGGTATCCCACCAGGCCCGCGCAGGGGATGCGTTGCTCGCCCTTGCCATCAACGAGCAGAAGTTGATCCGGCCCGTTCGGCGTGGCGATGTCGGTGTATTTGCGCAGCTCGATGTAGCCCTCGGTTCCAAGAATAATCAGACGGCCATCGCCCCAGGTTCCCA
>CAYOGR010000156.1:0-4752 GCA_964403605.1 uncultured Chthoniobacter sp. | reverse complement strand
GCGGCGGCTTTGAGCATCGCGAATTCTCCGGAGACTTGATACGCGGCGATGGGGATGTCGAACGACTCGCGCAACCGGGTGACGACATCGAGATAGGGCATGGCGGGTTTGACCATCAAAATGTCAGCGCCCTCCTCGTAATCGAGCGCGGCCTCGCGCAGGGCTTCACGGCCGTTGGCGGGATCCATCTGGTAGGTCGAGCGGTCGCCGAATTGCGGCGTGGACTCCGCTGCTTCGCGGAAGGGGCCGTAAAACCCGGAGGCGAATTTCGCGGCGTAGCTCATGATCGGAATTCCAGAAAATCCCGCATCATCGAGCGCGGCTCGGATGGCGGCGACCATGCCATCCATCATTCCCGAGGGGGCGACCATATCGACTCCGGCCCGGGCGAGGACGAGGGACTGCTTTTGAAGCAATTCCAGCGTGGAGTCGTTGTCCACATCCTGCCCAACAAGCGCGCCGCAGTGGCCGTGGTCGGTGTATTCGCAACAGCAGACATCGGCGATCACATAGAGATCCGGGGCGGCTTTTTTAAGGGCTTGGACGGCGCGAGCAACGATTCCGTTCGCGCTCATCGCCTCGGACCCGCAGGCGTCTTTGTGGGCGGGAATTCCAAACAGGATCACCGCCGGGATGCCGAGGGATTGGATCTCCGCAGCCTCTTTCGCGAGGTGGTCGAGGGACAGCTGGAAGTGTCCCGGCATGCTGGAGATCGGCTTTTTGAGATTCTCTCCCTCGACGATGAATAGCGGCAGAATGAAATCCTCGGGGCTGAGCGAGGTCTCGCGCACCATCGCGCGGATGGCCGGGTTTTTGCGCAGGCGGCGGGGGCGATGCAGAGGAGTCGGGGTCATTGGTGGGGAGTTTTAGGCAGTGAATGGCTCTGGAGGAAGTCCGAGATGCGGTCGGCCATGGCGCGGGATTGCTTCACACAATCGGGCACGGAGATGCCGCCCCGGAAATTTCCGGAAACAAAAAAACCGGGCGTTTCGCTTTCGAACTGTGTGATGGAGTCCATCGTCCGGCCGTAGCCGACTTGGTATTGGGGGATGGCCTTCTCCCACTTCTGCACAGCGACAAGTGATGGCGTGGCGGTGATTCCCATGAGCGCGCGGAGTTCACCGAGGACAACCTCAGCGAGCCTGGAGTCATCCAGTCGAGCGAGATCGGGTTGACGACTGCCACCCACAAACGCCGTGAGCCCCGCGCCTCCCGGCGGAGTGCGGCCATCGAAAACCGTGGAACTCCAGATGCAACCCAGGATTTGGCGTTTCTCTTTTGCGGGAACCAAAAATCCAAACCCATCGCGCTCGATGCCGCCGGGCGGCTTGTCGAATCCCATGAAAACCATGGCCACGGGTGGATGGATGATAGCGTCGAGCGTCGAGGCGAGGGACTGTGCGAAATCCATCGGCAGGCTGGAAAACAAGTGGGCGGGAACGGTGGAGAGCAGAACCGGGGCTTCGAGGGTTTCGCCGGATTCGAGCGTCACGGAAAAACCCGACTCCGTGCGTGAAACGATCCGCAGGGCGCAGGCGGTGGAAACTGAATCTCCGAGTGTGCGCTGGAGGGCATCGGGAAAGGTTTGCAGGCCGTTTTGGAAGCCAAGCATGGCGGCGCGATTTTTTGGCGTCTCACCGGTTTTTTTGCGTTGGCGAGCGCTGAAGATGGCTCCACGGATCAGGCTTCCATGCTCGCGCTCCAAGGCGTGGAGTTTGGGAAAGGCACTCTGAACGCCGAGCAGGGCGGGATCGCCGGCATAGACTCCCGCGACAAACGGGTTGATCGCATAATCCAAAAACTCGGGCCCGATCCGTCGGGCGACGAACTCGGCGAGTGATTCCTCCCGGTCCTCTGGCGCGCGGGAAATGAATGGCTCGAGCAGAAGGCGGAGCTTCGCCGAGGTGGAAAAGAGCGGGGTTTTCAGAAACGCCAACGGGGAGGTTGGCAAGGCGTGGAGTTTTCCGCCACGCACGATGTAGCGGTTCTTGGCTTGCGGGGAGGCATCGACGCGTTCGGCGGCGATGCCGAGTTTTTGGAAAAGCTCCCCGAGCAGCGGTGTCGTATCGAGGACAGTGTTCGGGCCGAATTCGATCAGAAACCCATCGCGCCGCTCGCTGCGGATCGCGCCGCCGACTCGGGGGCTTTTTTCGAGGATGCGAACGCGGAGTCCTTTTTCCGCGAGGTAAAATCCAGTCGTCAGTCCCGAGATGCCCGCTCCGAGGATGATCGCATCGGTTTGGCTTGGCATGGCGTGGCTAGACGGTTCGCGAGTAGATGGGTTTTTCCTGCGAGCCCTCGGGCTTGAGATAGGCGTCGAAGGCCATCGCGATGTTGCGAATGACCAGCCGCCCGGCCTCGCCGACCTCGATCCGGTCGGGTTGCAGCAAGACGAGACCGTCGAGGACGAACTCGTTCAATTTCTCCGGCACATCGGCGAAGTAGGAGTCGAAGGCGATCCCGAATTTTTGCTCCACATCGCGTTTGAGGATGCGGTTGTTGCACATGATCTCGGTGATCACATGCTGGCGGAGGAGGTCGTCGTGCGAGAGTTTCAGGCCGATCGAGGTGGGCAGGCGGCCTTCTTCCAGTGCGGCTTCGTAGGCGGCGAGGCTTTTGAGATTCTGCGCGTAAGCCCCGGCGAGTTTGCTAATCGAGGTCACGCCCATGGCGAACATGTCGGCCTCGGCGCGGGTGCTGTAACCCTGAAAATTCCGGTGGAGCGTGCGCTCGCGGAGGGCCTTGGTGAGCTCGTCGCCAGGCTTCGCGAAGTGATCCATGCCGATGTAGGCGTAACCGGCCTCGGTGAGGCGATCGATGATGAGCTTGAGCATGCGCAGGCGGTCGGCGGCGTCGGGCATCGCCTCGACGGGGAGGAGCTTCTGGTGCTTCTTCAGCCAAGGGACATGCGCGTAGTTGAAAACCGCGAGCCGGTCGGGATCCCAAGCGATGATTTTTTCGAGCGTCCGCTCATAGGAATCCAGGGTTTGGTGCGGCAGGCCATAGATGAGATCGACATTGATCGAGTCGAAACCCAGGCGCCGGCTTTCGTTGATGACGAAGGCGTTTTGTTCGTCGGTCTGAATGCGGTTGATTGTCGTTTGGACCTCGAAGTTTACATCCTGTAGGCCGAAGCTGACTCGGTTGAAACCCGCCTCGCGCAAGGCGGGCAGGTGATCCGGCGAGATGGTGCGCGGGTCGATCTCGATGCTGATCTCGGCTTCCGCGGCGAAGGGGAATTTCTCGCGGATGTAACCGAAGATGTCGCGGATCTGGTCGGGCGACATGTAAGTCGGTGTGCCGCCACCCCAGTGCATTTGGACGACTTGGCGCCGTGAATCGACGAGGTTTGAAACGAGGTCGATTTCCTTTTTTAGCACGCCAAGGTAGTGGCCGACGCGGCTGGCGTCTTTGGTGATGACCACATTGCAGGCGCAAAAATAGCAAAGCGATTTGCAGAACGGAAAATGGAAGTAGAGCGAGAGGTCGCGCGGAGGTTCGCCGGCGTTCGTCGAAACAATTTCTTGGAGATACTCCGTAGGCCCGAATCCCTCATGGAAATGCGGTGCGGTCGGGTAGCTCGTGTAGCGCGGGCCGGGGCGGTTGTATTTTTTCAGGAGATCGAGATCGACCTCCAGCCTCGGACTGGATTCGGAAGCGTTCATTTCCACGCCGGGCTGAATTCTTTCATCGCATCGACATACGCGCGGGCGTGCTCGACCGGGATATCCGGCAACATGCCATGGCCGAGATTGCCAATGTGGCCGTGGCCTTTTCCATAGCTGGCGAGAACCGAGCGAACCTGTTCGCGGATCGCCTCCGGCGGGGCGAAGAGCGCGGTGGGATCCATGTTTCCCTGCAGGGCCACGCGGTCTCCCGTGACGCGGCGGGCGGTCTCGAGCGAGATCGTCCAATCCACCCCGATGACATCGGCTCCGCAATCCACCACGCGGTCGAGCCAGGTCATGCCGGCTTTGGGAAAATAAATCACGGGAATGCCTGGACGCTTGATCTCCGCGATGATTCGGCGGACCGGGGCCAAGGCGAACTCCTCAAAGCCCGCCGTATCGAGGATTCCGGCCCAGGAGTCGAAAATCTGAATCGCCTGCGCGCCGGCGTCCATTTGCGCACGGCAATAGTCGATGACCACATCGGCGATTTTTTCGACAAGGGTGCGGAGGAGGTCGGGACGCGCGAAGCGCCATTTTTTGGCGTGTTGGAAAGTTTTTGAGCCTCCTCCCTCGATCATGTAGGTGGCCAGTGTCCAGGGCGCACCGGCAAATCCGATGAGCGGCACGCGGTCGGCAAGGCTGCGACGGATTTCCCGGATGGCCTCCATCACGAATCCGAGGTCTTGGTTCGACTCGACAGGGCGGAGGGCTTTCAGCGCGGCTTCGTCGCGGAGCGGGGAGGGGAATTGAGGCCCCTTGCCCTCGCTGAAATGCAGCTCCATGCCCATGGCTTCCGGGATTACGAGGATGTCCGAGAACAAAATCGCCGCGTCCACGCCAAGGATGTCGATCGGCTGGAGGGTTACCTCGGTGGCGAGGTCGGGCCGCTTATACATCTCGGAGAACGAATGGTTCTTCCGGACGGCGCGGTATTCGGGAAGGTAGCGGCCGGCTTGGCGCATGATCCAGACCGGCGTCCGCTCCACGGGCTGTCGATAGCAGGCGCGGAGGAAAAGATGTTTTTGAGTGTCGATGGCCAAATTCTCCCAGTTCGATCCGGTTTTTGCAATCCGCCGTGCCA
>CAYOGR010000155.1:0-4754 GCA_964403605.1 uncultured Chthoniobacter sp. | reverse complement strand
CTGCCAGATTCATTTGCTCAGCGATTTCAGGAATTTGAGGAACCTGTCGCCGAGGCTGGGTTCCAAAGGAGGTGCGCCGATAATCGGGTCCACCGAAAGACGGCGCACGCGGCGGAGTTCGTTCAGATCCATTTGGAAAACCAGGGGAACGAGGACTTCGCTCTCCGTTTCCCATTCGGGAACGGATTGCATGAGGTGGCTGCGCTGGTCTTGGATGAATTCTCGCATTTGCTGCGCGGGGGCGCCGTCGGCACGGAGGATTCTGTTCCCGGCGATGAGGAATGGCGCGAAGCCGGGCGTGTTCCGCTCGGGGCGCACGGGGCCTTGCCAATCGGGCCAGGCGGATTTTGATTCCCATCCATCGCGGAAGAAATCCCCGAAAAAATACGGTCCGCAGTAGGCTGCTTGGACATTGCCTGTCCAAGGCAGGGGGATTGTCTGGAAAAGCGGGGAGGGTTGGACGACGGCAAAAGTTTTTGCTGTGTCGTTGTCGAAATGGATCTTGGCGCGAAGACCGCAGCGAAGTTCGCGAAAACTCTCGGGTCGGGCGATGACATCTCCCTCGGCATTGTGAATCTCGGGGGGATTCATGAGGCGCTGGTAGACCTCGGGGGTGAGAAAGTAGAGGGTCAAGTCGAGGCATTCGGGGTGGGTGGTGCGTGTCTCCAGGGCGATGCAGTGCATGGCATGCGCGGGGGCTGAAACGGGTTTGGCATTGTGCCAAGCGGGGAGGGCGCCTTCTTGAATGCGTTGCCAGCGTTTCCAGGAAGCCCTCGAAATGTTTCCCCCCGTGGCCGAAGGGGCGGTGTTCATGTTCAAGAAAAGGCGGGCCTTTTTTTCGCTGAGGACATCCAGGCATGCGGCCAAGAGCGGGGCCGCATGGTTCTCCCAGAACTCGAAGTCGGGCTTCAACGCGGCCGCCCAGACGCAGAGCACCTCGCCGTCGAGGTTTTCCTCGGTAAAAGGCTGGGGGACTCCCTCCCGGGGTTCGATGTCCCTGCCGGTGGAAAGATCGACGAGGGTGGTTTTGTAGAGTCGATCGCGGATTTGGGGAATCTTCTCGTGAAGCATGGCCAAGGCCTGTTTGCGACTGCGAATCGTTGTGGCCAAGCGCGCCCAGGTGTCGCTCAAATCCCCGCCGCCGCTCCATCCCGAGCGCCTCATCCAATCGGCCACGAGTCCCCGCCGCACCCGCGCTCGAATGGTTTTTGAGATCAGTCCGTCGGATTTTCCCGAGGAAATTTCGTCGTAGGAATCGATGCAGCCATTGGTCAGGAGGATCTGGGCGTCACTCTCGATCTGGAAATTCCTCGAGACGGTTTCGGAGTGGATAATGGTGCCGACGGTGCGCTCCAAGGCAACGACGAAGGCGGCTTTCAAGGCCTCCTCGTCGGTGGCGCCCCGGCCGGTGACGACGACTTCATGAAGCCCGTTTGCAGGGCTCGGATCCCGGGTGTTTGACGCGGGGGGGACAGCGGCCCGCTGGGTTTCGGCCTTTGCGGAACAAAGCGAGACGGGGAGGAGCAGAGCGGCTGCAAGTGCGGAAAGTCGGGAAGACATGGTGCCGGAGTTTATTGCTAAACAGGTCGCAGCATCTGCAACAAGGCGGGGTTTTCTTTTCATCGATGAGCTTGGCCTTGCGTGTCGCGTTGATGGGGAGTATGCCGATTTTTTTACCAATCCACCCATGGGCAAAAACACACGCACCGGCATTGAGCGGATTTTCCGCATGGTCGCCTTCCTCCAGAATGAAACCAAGAACGGAGGAAAGGTGAACTGCACCGATCTCCAGAATGAATTCGAAGTCGATCGAGCGACCGTCCTGCGTGATTTGCGATTTATTCAGGATCGGCTGGAGATGGATGTGGAGTGGGATCCGGCGGCGAAGAGCTACATCGTCAACAGCAACTCGGAGTTCCTGCCTCCGTTGGAGCTGGAGGATCGCGATTATCTGGTTCTTTCCTTTTTTCAACAATGCCTCGCGCCCTATTCATCGAGCGAACTCGGGCGCCACATGCTGAAGTCCTTCGAGCGGATGTTCGGCATCCTCACGGGAACAAAAAATTGGAACAACTGGACGAACAATGTGCTGTTCCGCTTCGCCGACAAGCCGCCGGCGGGGAGCAGTGTCTCGGAGGCCAGGGAACTCAAGCTTTTCAACCTTCTGCACCGTGCCATCCGCGATTCCCAAGTGGTGGAATTTCAATACAAGAGCCCGGCCAACTCCGCACCGAAGGCGAAATCGATCGAGCCGCACCTGATGGCCATGAACCATGGCCGGTGGTATTTTTACGGCACCGACACCCGCACAAGAAAGCTCACGCCCTTCGCCTTTGCCCGTGCGAGCGACATGAAAATCACCCCCCAAAAATTCACGGCCGAGCCTGCGCAACACCCGCGCGACCTGCTTAGCCACAGTTTCGGGAGCGTGTTGAGCACGGATCCTGTGGTGGATATCGTGCTCGATTTCGAACCCAAGGTCGTCCAGCGCGTCAAGGAATCCGTGTGGCATCCGCGGCAGGTTTTGCAGGAATTGCCTGGCGGTCGTCTCCGGCTTACCCTCCCGCTCAATTCGACACTGGAGGTTGCTCCATGGATTTTAAGTTGGGGGCCGTATGTGAAAGTCATCGATCCTCCGGAACTGCGGGATTCCATCGCCGATACCGCGCGCCGCATGGCGGCGATCTACGCCGCAGGCGAGGGGGGGTGAAAAAAATCGGGGGCCAGTGGCATCTTTTGCAACACCCCTTCTTTTAAGGTGCGCGCATGGAGAACAAAAAAACCTGCACCGCCAACAATCCGTTGGACGGGGCTTTAACACCCGACCGCTTCCTTCTGGATATTGGCCAGACACCCGCCTTTTCCACGACCTTCAGCGACGGGCCGCCGATGCCAGTCCTTTTAAAATTCGGCGCCGGGAGTTTGCACCGATTCACTGTGCGCAACATCGAGTGGGACTATGATTTGATCGTGAACCGCAAGGGGCGGTGCATGCATCGCACCGACTCCGGAGAGAGTTCCACCGGCGGTAGTTATTGGAACGACATCCTCATGGAGGATGGGGAGGTTTTCCTGCATCTCGATGGCGTTTCCCTCTCCGCCTACGCGAGAAGCCACGACTTGGCGAAGCAGGCCGCGAAGGCGTTTCGGGACGAATACAAAAAGAAAGAAAAGGTCTCCCGGGGTTCCTACAACCTGATCACTGTGGAACACGATTCGATAGGCACGGCGTCCATTCCGCTTTCGGAGGAAAATGCCCTCGCTGATGCCGACTTGGATCTCTTCTACGGCGAGGGATTCGCGAAGTGGGCCGACTCGTATGTAAAAACGCTGCGGACCAAAAAGGCCGGGCTTTCCGTATTGGAGGGGCCACCGGGAACAGGAAAAACCACTTTCCTGCGCTGCCTCATCAAACGCCTCGAGGATACCCATCGGTTTTACTTCATTCCACCGGCCAATATCGGGTTGCTGTCCGATCCCGGGCTGATCGGCTTCTGGCGCAAGCAGCGCCAAACCCACAGCGACCTCCATCTCGTCTGCGTGCTGGAGGATGCCGAGGGCGCGCTGATGATTCGCGGGGCCGACAACCGCAAGCAAGTCGCCGCCATCCTGAATATCACCGATGGATTGCTCGGCGACTTCCTGCGGTTGCACATCGTCTGCTCGATCAACTGCAAATCGGCCGAACTCGATCCGGCCTTGATCAGACCGGGGCGCCTCCACGCGCATCATGTGTTTTCCCGCCATGACCCAACCACCGCGCATCGCATCGCCGAAAAATGCGGCCTCCAACTCGGCCTCCAAGCCGACTATTCGCTGGCGGAAATCTTCCATCCGAACCCGATGGAAACCCGCTCCAAGGCGAAAATCGGATTCGCGGCCTGATGCAACCGGTCTCCAAGGCTATGGGCGCGGGTTGGATTTTTCAGAAAAAAACTGGTCTCCCCGTAAATGTCCTACCAACCGTTGTAGGATGCCGGACGAAATGATTGCGAAACCGATCCCAAAGCCCGTCGCACACATCCGGCAAATCCTTCCGCAGAGCCGCTCCAAACGCCTGTTCTGCCATCAAACCGGGTTTTCATTTTAAGCCATGGAATGCCCTCGCTACCTCAACAGTCCGCAACCACGGCGTCGGATTCGATTTCCTTCCGCCCGAGCTCAGAAAGTTCGTGCGTTGCTAAAACTGGTAGTCGTCGTGGCACTCAGTCCGGTTCTGCTTCCGCTCGGCATTTTGATTTTGCCCTTCTTTCTCTGGAGGTCTCATCGCGAAAAGAAACGAGAAGCCGCGCTGGAGGTGTTGCGGAATCGAAAGCCCAAAGGCAGTGACTTGCCGCTGGTGCCGACGCCAGATCCCGAACTAAATCGGCGGCGTGAATTGGCGCAGCGCAGAAGCCAGAGTGGCGAGGCTCGCAGTGGCATTCTCCACGACCCGATCAGCGATGACCCGGCCTATGCCTGGGTAATCAAGGAGGCGGGAATGAGAGCCTCCGAGGAAATTGGGAAGCCCTACGAAATGGGGCACTGTCATGTGGTCTGGCGGCGAATGAAAGAAATCCTCAAGGAGGAGTTCGATATCACTTGGTATTCGCCCCGCGAAATGAACCCCCGGGTCCGTTTTGACTGAGGAATCTTCCCTCATCGCTCTTATGAAAAACTGCATCGCTTCCTCGCCAACTCCCGGTGGTCTTCAAAAGGTCATGGCGCTTTTATTGGCGTCCATGGCTTTCGGTTGTTCCGCCCCGGAACCACCG
>CAYOGR010000154.1:0-4778 GCA_964403605.1 uncultured Chthoniobacter sp. | reverse complement strand
CGATCCAATGGAATTCGCATCAAATCATTCAGCCTCTTTGCCGAACGTGGCCTCAGCGGCAAAAGCTGCGGGATTTGGAAAAACCTACTTTTTCTCGAGGTGGCCGCCGAATTGGAATCGCATTGCCGAGAGAATTTTGTCTTGGAAATCCGCCTCGCCTCGCGAACTGAAGCGCTCGTAGAGGGCGGTGGTCAGCACTGGCACTGGCACGCCTTCGTCGATCGCGGCTTTGATGGTCCAGCGTCCCTCGCCGGAGTCGCTCACGCGTCCGGCAAAGTCTTTCAAGGTCGGATCCTTCACCAGGGAATTGGCCGTGAGGTCGAGCAACCAGCTGGCAATGACGCTGCCCCGGCGCCACACTTCCGAAATGTCGGTGAGGTTGAAATCGAATTGGTAGAGTTCCGGATCGCGAAGCGGGGTCGTTTCGGCATCCACGGTTTGGGTGGATTTGCCGACATTGGCGTTCTTCAGAACATTCAGCCCCTCGGCGTAGGCAGCCATAACGCCGTATTCGATGCCGTTGTGAACCATTTTCACAAAGTGCCCGGCCCCGTTGCCGCCGCAATGCAGGTATCCCAGTTCGGCGGTGCCTTGGTTTTCCGGGCGGTCGATGGTGCGGGGAATATCCCCGATGCCGGGAGCGAGAGTTCGGAAAATGGGATCGAGGTGGCCGACGATTTCCTTCTCGCCGCCGATCATCATGCAGTAGCCGCGGTCGAGGCCCCAAACGCCACCACTGGTGCCGACATCGACATAGTGGATGCCGCGCGGGGCGATGTGCTTGGCGCGGCGGATGTCGTCGATGTAGTAGGAATTTCCACCGTCAATGATGGTGTCGCCTTTTTCCAGGAGAGGAAGAAGTTCCTCGATTGTGGAATCCACCGCGGCGGCGGGAACCATGAGCCAGATCGCGCGGGGCGCGGCGAGCTTGGAGACCAAATCCGCGAGGGAGTTGGCGCCGACGGCGCCCTCTTTGACGAGAGAGTCGATGGCGGCTTGGGAGCGATCGAAGACAGTTGCATGGTGGCCGTCGCGAAGAAGGCGGAGAACCATATTGGCGCCCATGCGGCCGAGGCCGATCATGCCGAGTTGAAGAGGTTTGGATGTCATAGGTGGAAGAATTGGGATTTGTGGAGTTAAGGCCGCCCAATATAGCGATCATCCAACCGGCGAAAAGGAGAATCAGGGCTTGAGAATCGCGAAGGTTTTCTGGGCCGCGCGTTCAAGGAGAAGAAGAATGCCGCGCTGACCGGTGGTTTCAGCCAAGGCATTCTCGAAATCCTTTTTTTCCAGAACCCGCTTCCCTCCCGCCTCGGTGATTATGTCGCCGGGTTCCAACCCGGCTGCGGCCGCAGGGCTGAACGGCTCGACGGCCGTCACCAGCACTCCACCGGACTCCTTGCGCGCAATCCTCATTTTTTGGAGTGCTTCGGGAGTGGCGTCCTCGACCGTCAAACCCGGTGAGGCGGGATTGCGCAACGGCGCGGGAGAACCGCCGGATCGGAAACTTCCCGGGCGCACGGAGGCGCGAACATATTTGTCGGGATGCTCTCCGGTCTGCACATCCAGCCGGAGGGTGCGGCCATTGCGCCAAACTTCAAGCTGAACGGACTGGCCGATTTTTTTTCCAAGGATTTCACGCTGGAGATCCGAAGCGACCGCGACCTGCTTGCCGTCCACCTTGGTGATCACATCACCCGGCGAGAGATCGCTTCGCTGGGCGGGTGCGCCCGGTTCGATGCCGCGCACAACAACACCCGATTCCAAACCCTCGGCGAAGCGCTCCGGTTGGGCGATCTCCTCGAGACTGGCGATGGAAATTCCCAGCCAGGGCCGGCTCACATAGCCTCGGGAAAGCAACTGCCCGGCGATATCCCGCGCTTGGTTGATCGGAATGGCAAACCCCACGCCACGGTTGCTGCCGCTGATGAGGGTGTTGATGCCGATCACGCGGCCATCGATGTCGCAAAGGGGACCGCCGCTGTTGCCAGGATTGATCGAGGTGTCGGTTTGGAGGAATTCGTCGTAGTTTCCGCCGAGGCCGAGATTGCGCCCCTTGGCGCTCACAACCCCGAAAGTGAAGGTGTAGGGAAGTTCCAGCGGGGTGCCGATGGCGAAGGCGAGTTCACCGACTTTGAGCCGGTCGCTATCGCCCAACTCCGCCACCGGAAGATCCGCGCCTTCGATTTTCAAAACCGCCAGATCACTCCGCTCGTCCGTGCCGACCACCTCGGCCTGGAAACGACGGCCGTCGCGCAACCGGACCTGAATGCCGCTGGCCCCGTCAATGACATGGTTATTGGTGAGAATATGACCCTCCGCAGAGAAAATAAAACCGGAGCCGACATTCGGCGGCCTGTCGGGAAGCGGTGCGTTGGGGTCTTGAAGCTGCGGGTGGCTGCGCCCGTCGGGGAGAAGAAATTTCAAGCCATGCGGCAGACCCGGCACTCCCCGGGATTCGATCACGACCACAGAGGGAGCGGCTTTTTCAAAGACGGCCGCAAACGAATCGCTCAACTGGCGCAGTGGTGAAGGGGCTTGGGCCGAGAGGGACAACAATCCCGAAAGGCAAATCAACGGAACAACCAGAAGCTGTTTCATAGGTGGCGGGAATCTAGGCGGGAGGAATGCATTTTCAAGGGGGACGGCTGATTTTCTCAAAAAAAAGGCGGGCCGATGGAGTGGCCCGCCTTGTTTTTGGTTTGGAGTCGGAAGAGATTATTTGTCTTCGGGCGCCAGTTCCACCTCGATCAACTCGTCCGCCTTGCGCGAGAGACGATTGGAGAGGATGAAAAAGCTCGGAACCCAAAGGCCGATGAAAATTCCGAAACGCTCCCCATAGGCGCTGTTTTCGCGGGAGGCAGTGAACCAAGTCGCCACCGAAGCGATGATGGAAAGGAATCCAAGATATAGGCAAACATCCGAGAGGAGACGGAGGTTTTCACGGCTGTAGGCGTCACGGGCGGGACGAAGGAATTTATCGAATTTTTCTGTATTCATAGATTTGCAGTCTCATCTCCGCCTCCTTGCGGTGTCAATGGATTTAACATTAGGTTCTCACTCCATGAAAAAAGTTACCATCGCGCTGGCGATCGTCGGCGTGTTGATTCTCGCGGGCGTTCTCTTCTTCCAACGGGGCGGCGGGCCATCCCAGGCCGCCGGCCTCGCACCTGCGGACTCCGTGGTTTTTGTGAATGTGCCGAACATTCCCCTGACTGGATTTCGATGGACGAAATCCGCTCTCGCCCGGATCGCTGCCGAGCCCGAGGTTCGCGCGTTTTTGGAAAAGCCACTGGCGGATTTTCAAGCGCGTCCCTCCATCGGGAAGAACTGGGAAATTCTTTCGGCTCTCAAACCTGGAAATGTCTATTTCGCTTCCACCATCGAGTCGGAGGAGGAGGGCCGGGCCATTCTCGGGATTCAGTTTTGGGGCAAGCGGACGGACTTCGACAATGCCGTCGCCGAACTGCGCTCCTCATTGCCCGAGGCGTCGGGGGAAACGATCCGCGAAGAGTATCGCGGCCTCGAGATTCTCGTCAGTCGGCACGGGGATCTGAGTCTTCACTCGGCAGCCGCAGGCCGTTGGGGTTTTCTTTCCAATAGCGATGCCTTGATCAAGGACGCCATCGACCGGGCCGCCGGAAGTGGAAGCAGCCCCTCCCTGGCTACCAATCCCAATTTCCTGAAAGTCGTTTCGGAGCTTTTGTCGGAGCCGGATCTCCTGGTGTTTCTCCAACCCGAAAACGCTGTCAAGGCACTGGTCGCCGCCGGGCGCTCGCTGAATGCCACTGCGATTCCGGAACACACCAGACAACTTCAAGGAGCCGAGGCGGTCGGTGGCGCATGGAAAATCGACGGCGAAATGTTCCGCGACGCCTTTTACCTTCTCCGACCGGGAACCGGTGCTCCAGAGTCACCGCTCACACATCAAGCGATGGCCCTGACCACGCCCGAAACGACCGTTTTTTTGAATTTCACCCTGAACTTCTCTCATCTCGCAAACTCGGTGGAGCAATTGGCCTCGATCCACCCACAGGTCGCTCAAGTTCTCGGCCCAATGGCGCGATCCCTCTCGCAGGGCTACGGGCCGGAATGCGCCTTCCTCCTGGATTGGTCGGATGCACCCTCGACCCCGTCGCTGACGCTCGCCGTTCAAACGAGAAACCCGGATCCCGATCTTTTTACCAGCGGTTCCGGAGGCATTCCCGCCTCCCCCGCCCAGACTGTGGGAACCCATGTGATGCATCAGATTTTCACTCCCTACTTGCCAATCGTCGCTGCCCAGAATGACCAATTCCTTCTCTTTGGAACCGATGCTGAAAATCTCACAAAAGCGTTGGAACCCCACCCGAGGACTTTGCAGGATGCCGCCCTCTTCAAGGCCTCGAGAGGAACCTACCGCCTTTCCAACGAGGCATTCTGCTTCATCGATACAAGAACCGTTTTCGAACATGCCTATGGATCGCTCTTGCCGATCATGCGAATGGGCGCGGCCATGTGGCCGGATCTCGGCAACCGGATGGATGTCTCGAAACTTCCGAAGCCCGCGACCATCGGCCAGCACCTCCCTCCCATCGTCTTCTCGCAAAATCGCTCGACGGATGGCACGCGCCTCGAATCGAGCGGCCCGGTTAGCATGAGCCAATTCCTGCTGCTCACCGGCGCTGCAGGCTCCCTGGCGAACCAAGGACTTTTTGGAAACTAATCGGGAGGCGGATTGGGATTCCACCCAAAGCCAATCCGGAGCCCAAAAAATGGTGCGCGATACAGGGTTCGAA
>CAYOGR010000153.1:2404-4912 GCA_964403605.1 uncultured Chthoniobacter sp. | reverse complement strand
ATTGGCCGGCGGGATCGCTTCGCCCATTGGTTTGGTGCGGACTCGAGGAGGTTTCATCGCGACGGTTGGAGGAGGTTTCGTTGCGCCTCCTGGAGGCCGGGTTGGACGAACAGCTTATTCCTGCCGAGTTGCGCGGAGTTCGCCAACTCCCCAGAAACCGACACGGAAAAATCGATCTTGCGGCTTTGGCCAAAGGAACGAACGAGGATGGTTGCGCGATCTTCAAAATTCCCGATCGAATCCCTCAGATCGCGGAGGCGCTTTGCAAGGGCGATGGGGAGGCACCGGTTTTTCGGGGAGCGGATTCCCTCGCAGGGCTTGGTCTGGACTCCCTCTCGCTGCACGAACTCGCTGCCGAGCTTTCCAATCTCCTGCAAAGGAGCATCCCGCCTGCCATTCTGCTGGTGGATTTGCCACTGACTTCGTTGATTGAAAAGCTGCGAGGAAAATCCTCGCATGCCATCACTGTGTCAGGAGGTGATCGTGGGAAGCCGCTTTTGTTCTGGTTCGGAGATGGGCTCGCATCCCTGGTCAACGGTCGAACGCTGGAATTCGAGATTGTCGGTTTCGACTACGAATCGGCCATGCAGGACCCGGTCTGGAAAAACGCAACCGGCATTCCTCAACTCGCCGCAACTCTGCTGGATTCCCAAGCCGTCGGAATTTTGAACCGGCCTGTGTTTACGGGGGGATTTTCGTTTGGTGCCCTGCTCGCCCACGAAGCCGGGGTGGAGCTGCAACGGCGGGGCGCAACCGTCTCGGGTGTCTTCCTCGTGGATCCTCCAAGCCTTCAGGCGAGAGCCATCCGCACCGGCTGGCGATGGAGCAGGTGGCGTCCATCGATTTGGATCGCGGTTTTAAGTCCATTGCGGGCACTTGGCTTGCCCTCGGTCAGGTGGAGATTGGCGAAAGAAATTCGTCTGCGTGGCCGGGAGTGGAGGCGCCGCTGGATGCGACACTACCAGCCTTCGACATCGACCATGGAAACAGTCCTTTTCTCGAGTGTGGAAAACCTCTCGGGCTCGCTTGATCTATTTCAGTCAGCCTGCGAACGGCTTTCCAGCACGCTGCTTCCCGCCAAAAAGCATCTCGATGTGGTGAGGGATCGCCGATCCGTTGCCGAGTGGACTGCCGCAGTCTGCGACCGGATGGATCGGGAAATCAGGGAGCGGGGACCAGGCTCGGCGTAAGTTGGAGCAATCCGTCTTGGGGGGTGGTAGCCGAGATGATCGAGACGGGCTTGAGAGGCACGCGGCTGCCCTTGGTGTAGTGGATTTGACCTGTGACACCGGCGAGGCGGGAGTGTTGGAGGGCTTTGGCGATCGCCTTCGGGTCGGTGCTTCCAGCGGTGGCGATGGATTGAAGAAGAAGTCGCGTGGCATCGTAGCCCAAACCTGAAAACGAATCGGAATCCTTGCCGCCGGAGAGCTTTTTGAACCCGCGCTGGAAAGCTTTTGCCGTTGCCGAAGAAGCGGAGCCCGGAGCTCTCGAAGGGTAAGCGTGCGTGGTGAAAAATACATTCGCTGCGAGGGATTGGCGGATCCAGGCATCCGGCACATCCAGTCCGTCGCCACCGATAATCGGACCAGCAAAGCCCATCGAACGAAGACGCTGGATCACCGGCATGGCGTCCTTGGGTGATTCCGCAGCGAGAAAAACGGCATCGGCTTTGAGAATGGATGGGCTGATCTTGAAATAACGGCCGGGCTGAAAGCGCGCCTTGGCCGTGATTTTTCCTCCTCCCGAGCGGAAAGCCTTGGAGAAATAGCCGGCGAGGAGTCGGGTGTAGGTGTGGGAGGGATCGAGGAGCACGGCCACAGTGCGACAGTTCTTCGAATCACGGAGCCATTGAGCGGCTGCGGCGGCTTGAACATTGTCGCCGAAGCAGGCGAGGAAGAAGCGGGAGCCCAGCGCGGCGGGAAGCTTCGGAGAGGTCGCGCCAGAGGTGACAAACGGGAGGCCCTTTTTCTTCGCCACGCTCCCGGCAGCCAAGGCGAGGTCGGTATCGGACAGCCCAACAAACGCGGAAATGCCGGGATTTTTTTCCAAGGCCTCTGAAACAGCATTTTTCACGGAATCCGGGGAGGAGTCCGGTGTGATGGCGATGAGTTCAACGGGCTGTGCTTCAATGCCTCCCGCGCGGTTCACTTGATCCACCGCCAACCGGGCGCCGATGGCGGATGGCCCATCGAGGACTTGTTGATCCCCGTGACAGTAAACGGCACCTATTTTGATTTGGCCAAGGAGGGTTCCGGAAGCCGCCGAAATGGCGACAAGGGCGAAAAGCAAGATTCGGATCATGAGTGATTCGTATTTTCCTCCAAAAAAACAGCAATCACAAACCTGCTCCCCGTTGGGCCCTGCTCTTCCGGTTCGTGCTGGCGGAATGAAAAAACCACCAGGCGGCTTTGTTGGAATTGTAAAAATTTCGCACGAGAGGGAGGTCGATTCGAAGCGCCTTCGAACGGATCGCCGCGGATTCCTCCCTTTGCCTGTCGGGGCGGGGGG
>CAYOGR010000153.1:0-2304 GCA_964403605.1 uncultured Chthoniobacter sp. | reverse complement strand
GCGTTCCCGTGTTGATTCCCGCGATCTTGATTCGCAACCATCCATTTCACCCGGTCTTTCAGGGCGGCTCCGATCGATGTGAGGAGGCGGTTTCCTTCACCGCACCGGCGGAGTGGGGGATTCCCGCGCTGGATTCGGAATTCCAAATTCGCTGCGTCGCTTCGCGCCGATCCAGAATCTCGCTGCGCGACACCCACACCTGGGCGCTTTTTTTTGATAAGAAAGCCTTGGCGGTGGAGGATGGATCGTGGCTTCTCGAATCGCCGGAGGCTTTGGTCGCCGACCCCCGCACCCCCGCCTCGGCCCGGTTTGCGGAGGAGTTCGAAGACAGCCGGTTGCGGGATCTCCTGGAGGAAAGCATCGGTGTGCGGGCCTTGCGGGAAGTCCTGCGTGCCGAATTGCGCCGAGAGTCCCATGACATTCTCGATGCGGCGGAAAAAGTCGTGGCCCGGCTGGAGGTGACTCGTCCAGCCCGGCCGATCGAGAGTGTTTTTATCACGCTACAACCCCTTTTGGGCTATGAGGCGGAGGCCGGGCGTGTTTGTGTTGGCCTCACCTCATCGGGATGCGTTGCCGCTTCTGAATCCTTGGTGGACGCTCTTTATCGAGCACATGGCGTCCAACCGGTCGCCTATTCCGCCAAGCCGCGCCTGTCCGCCTCGGCGGAATCATGCTCCGTGGAGGCGGTGAGCGAAATCCTGAGGGGTCTGCTCGATGTGGCCCGCTGGAACGAGTCCGGCATCGTCGGCGATGTGGATACCGAATTCCTGCATGACTACCGTGTCGCGCTTCGCAAAATCCGCTCGGTTCTCAGCCTGACCAAAGGCGTGTTCACTGTGGAGGCGACCATCCGTTGGAAGAAACAGCTCGGCGATGTGTGCAGAAAAACCAACGCCCTCCGGGATCTCGATGTGCAACTCCTCTCCCGCGAACGCCTCCGTGCGATGTTGCCCGAGGAACTCCGCGATGGTCTCGATGCGTTTTTTGCGGAGTCCGAAAAAGCCCGCGCCGTCCATGTCCGCAAGGTTGCCGTTTATCTCAGCTCCCAGCCCTATTTGTCACTGATCGCGGGGCTTTCCGCCGAGTGGGAAGACGCCGCTCACCATGGCGAGGCGGCGAGGATACCCATCGGCGAGATGGCCACCGAGCGCCTTCGAAAACGCTTCCGCCGCATCCGCAAGCTCCAACGCGCCATCACGCCGTCCACCCCCGACGAGGCGATCCATGCGATCCGGATCGAGTGCAAAAAAATGCGCTACCTGCTGGATTGCTTCGGGCGGCTGTATCCCGACGAGTCCGCCGCTCCGCTCGGAAAAAGTCTCGCGCGTGTGCAAAACCGCCTGGGGCGCTACAACGACACCTCCGTGCAGCAGGACTATTTTCTTGAACGCGCCCGCCGCTGCCTCGACACCGGCGATTGCCGCATGGCCCTCGCTCTCGGCGGCCTGATCGGGAGCCTCCACCACGAGCACGCCGCCCTTCGCGACAAGGTCGTGGAGGCGCTGGAGAATTTCTGCGACCGCGAGCACCGCTCGCTCGTCGAGCGACTCGACCCTCTGCATCCATGACGATCTACTCTTGCTACAGCATCAAGGGCGGTGTGGGAAAAACCGCCCTGGCCGTGAATCTCGCCCACCAACTGGCCTCGCGCCACATTCGCACCCTCCTCATCGATCTCGATCCGCAGGGAGCCGCCGGTTTCTACTACCGCGTCCAGCCCGCGCGGGATTTTCCGATTGATGAAATGAAAAATCTCACCGGCGCCTGGGTGAGGAAAAATCTCCGCGAGTCCGACTTCCCCGGCCTCGACATCCTGCCCTCCAGCCTGGCCTACCGGCACCTCGACAGCCGCCTTTCGGGAATGAAAAAATCCCGCAAGCAACTCCAATGGATGCTCGAGGAGTTGGATGGACGCCACGAGGCGGTCGTTCTCGATTGCCCCCCAAACATCACGCTTCTTTCGGAAAACATCTTCCGCGCGTCGCAGGCGATTCTCGTGCCGATCATTCCCTCGCCCCTTTCCGCCCGCACCTTCGACCAACTCTGCGGTTTTTTCAAAGACGAGGGACTCGATCCCGAAAAAATCCAGCCGTTTTTCTCAATGGTCCAATCCAGAAAATCCCTTCATCGCGCCGAGATGGAGAGCCTGCGCGCCCGGCATCCCGGCTTTTTCCGGACCACCATTCCTTTCTCGGTCGATGTCGAAGGCATGGGCACCCGCCGCTCGCCCCTCACTTCTTACAGCCAAGGCAGCGCCTCGCAGGCCTTCTCCGACCTTTGCCGGGAAATTCTGGAGCGCAATCC
>CAYOGR010000152.1:0-4990 GCA_964403605.1 uncultured Chthoniobacter sp. | reverse complement strand
GCCTTGCGGCGGAGCGTATCGATCCAGCGCTGCTGGGCTTTCATGCGCTCTTGCTGGATGAGGTTGCGCTCGATCTCCTCGCGCACCTCGGCCATGGGCTTGAGCGAGGCGTTTTTTCGAGCCTCGACATAGAGAATGTAATAGGAATCCCCGATCTGCATCACCGGGCCGGTCTCGCCGGCTTTCAAGGAAAACGCCGCCTTCGTGAGGGCCTCGTTCAAGGTGTTTCGCTCGATCCAGCCCCAATCGCCGCCCATGTCGCTGGTCGCCTCGTCCTCGGAATACATCTGCGCCATCCGCTCGAATTCGGCTCCATCGATGATTTTTTGCCGGATTTCCTCGGCCGTCTGGCGCTTGTTCGCACCGATCACATCATCCGAACCCTCGCGCAGCACGATCATGCGGAGCTTCACCTGCTCGGGGATCGTGTAGGCGGCCTTGTTTTTGTCATAGAAGTCCTGGACCTGCTTGGGGGAAACAACAAAGTTGTCCGTGACTTTCGCCTGGCGCATGGCTTGGACGATGATCTTCTCCTTCTCGATCTCCTTGAAACGCGTGAGCGTGTAGCCCTGCGCCTGGAGCGTGCGGATGAACGCCGCGCGGTCGCCTCCGAATTCCTCGCGGATGATCGTTTGAACCCGGTCATCGACCACATAGTCGGGGATGTTCGCCCCTTTTTCCTGCATCGAGCGGAACTCTTGGATGATGAGCTGGCGATCCACGAGGTCCTTGAGTGCGCCGAGCCGCATTTCTTTGATCCTATCGGCGAGATCCGGGCCGGTGTAGCCCTCGCGCATGGCGCGCTCGCGCGCTCCCACCAGCTCGCGCACCTGCGAGATGGTGATGACATCGTTGTTCACAATCGCGGCCACCCCGTCGATGACCTCGGCCTGCTGCGCGGAAACTGTCTGGATAGCCCCGCCAAGGAGAAATCCCCCCAGCAAAATCACGGCAAAAAATCTTATCGGCATGGCATTTTTTCGAGGCAGTCCAAAACTTCGCGGAGCCTAGAATCGGGGTCTGGAGCCGTCAAGCGGGGAAACCTTCCGCCGATGAGCACGAAGCTGCCGCCGCGCGTGAGCATGAGTTTTTCGCCCCGGACCTCCACCATCGGAATCCTCCGGCGCGTGGCCTCGAGCTTGATGGCCGCGCCCAGAAGCGCATTCTCCACAGCCTTCGGCAGTGGCCCGAAGCGGTCGCGCCAGGCGTCGCGGAGTTTGTCGAGTTCCTCGCGCGAGGCGGCTTCGGCCAGGCGGCGGTGGGCATCGATCCGCATCTTCGACTCGGGCATGTAGGAATGCGGCACGAAGGAAGCCGCCAGATCGCCGCCGGAGGCGAAGGCCCCCTCCTCGGTGGCGACAAAATCGAGCCGCAGCGTGGCCGTGCCACCGCCGGATTTTTTGCCCTTCAGCGAATCGACGGCGCGGCGGAGCATCTTGCAGTAGAGGTCGAATCCCACCGTGATGATGTGCCCGCTCTGTTCAGTGCCAAGCAGATTGCCGGCTCCTCGAATTTCGAGGTCGCGCATGGCGATTTTGAACCCCGAGCCGAGTTCCGAATACTGCTTGATCGCCGAGACGCGCTTGCGGGCGGCTCCGACGGACATCAACTCGCGCGGCAAAAGCAGGAACGCGTAGGCTTTCGTGCCCGAGCGCCCGACGCGGCCTCGCAGTTGATACAGGTCGGCGAGGCCGAAACGGTCGGCGCGGTCGATGAGGATCGTGTTGGCGTTTGGAATATCCAGCCCGCTTTCGATGATCGTGGTGGAAACCAGCACATCGGCTTTGCCGGCGACGAAGCTTTGCATCACGGTCTCGAGTTCCCCCTCCTCCATCTGGCCGTGGCCGACAATCACACGCGCGCCCTCGCACAGCTCGCCAATGCGGTTTGCCACCCGCTCGATCGTCTGGACGCGGTTGTGGAGAAAATAAACCTGCCCGCCGCGTGCGAGTTCGCGGTTGATGGCGTCGCGGATCACGCGTTCGTCGTAGCCGCAGACGATGGTTTCAACGGGCTGGCGGTTGGGTGGCGGGGTTTCAATCACCGACATGTCCCGCGCGCCCATGAGCGAGAGGTAGAGGGTGCGGGGAATGGGTGTCGCCGAGAGTGTGAGCACATCCACGAGGCGGAATTTTTCCTTCAGTGCGTCCTTGTGTTTCACGCCGAAACGCTGCTCCTCGTCCACCACGACGAGGCCGAGGTTTTTGAAATGCACATCCGGGGAAATGACACGGTGCGTGCCGACGACGATATCCACGCTGCCGTCAGCGAGGGCCTTGATCACCTTGCGTTGCTCGGCGGCGCTGCGGTAGCGGCTGAGAAGCTCGATGGTGAGCGGATACTCGCTCATGCGCTCGCGGAAGTTCTGCCAATGCTGCTGCGCCAGCACCGTGGTCGGCGCGATGATCGCGGCCTGCTTCCCGCCGGTCACCGCCTTGAACGCGGCGCGGATGGCGACTTCGGTTTTTCCAAAGCCCACATCGCCGCAAATCAAGCGGTCCATGGCGCGGGAGGACTCCATGTCCTCCTTCGTCTCGCGGATGGCGCGGAGTTGGTCGGGGGTTTCCGTAAAAAGAAACGAGCGCTCGAATTCCTGCTGCCAGTGCGAGTCGGCCGAAAACGCGAAGCCTTCTTGCGTCTCGCGCTCGGCCTGCACCTTGAGCATGCGCGCGGCGTAATCATAGATGCCGCGCGTGGCTTTTTCCTTGGCCTTGTTCCAACGCCCCGAGCCGAGTTCGGAGAGGTCGGGGTATTTTTTTCCGAGACCGACATAGCGCGCGACTTGCCAGGCCTGATCGAGCGGCACATAGAGGCGGGCTTCGTTGGCGAATTCCAACACGAGCACATCGCCCGAGCCGTCCGGGGCTTTTTCCAAGCCCTCGTAACGACCGATGCCGTGTTCGAGGTGCACGACCAAATCGCCCTCCTCGAAGTCGGAAAAATCCATGGCATGCCGCCCCGCGCGCATCCGTTCGCGCCGCAACGCCGCCCGGTGCGCGCGCTGACTGGCCGAGCGCCCCAAAACCTCGGATTCCGAGAGAACGGCGAACTTTTGGGAAGGGCACACAAAGCCGCGCGTGGCTGGCGTGGCGAGAAAGACGACCTCCGAAGTGTCGAAATCAAAATCCGACGCCAGTTCGCGGAACCGCTCCCCCTCGCCCTCGTTGGCGCAGGCGAAGGCAATCGTCCAACGGTCGGCGGCCCATGCGTGGAGTTGATTGAAAAAACGGTCGCGCTTGGCTTCGTTCAACACCAGATCGCCGGCCGCGAGATCGCCAAACGGCGGGGGGTGGAATTCCAGCGCCGCGCCCTCCTCGGCCGGGGCCGAAAGAATCGCATGGCCCTCGAAGCCCTCGCCCGGCTCGATCTCCAGGATGGTGTCGGTTTTTTGGACAAAGTCGCGAAGCGTTCCGGCGGAGGCTCCCGCCTTGCCGGTAAAAATCTCGATCCGCTCGACCGCTCCCACCGAGCCTTGCGTGTCGATATCGAACTCCCGCATCGACTCGATCTCGACATCGAACCACTCGATCCGCGCGGGCCGCGCCTGCTGCCAAGAAAAGACATCGAGGATGCCTCCGCGCCGCGCAAATTGACCGCGCGCGGTGACGGTCGGGGTGGAAAAATATCCCGCCTCCTCCAGCCGGCGCTCGACCTCCTCGATGGCGATTTTTTCTCCGCGTTGAAGCTGGAACAATTCGCGCAAGACCGAGGATTTGGCTGGAACGGGCGAGTCCCACTGCGCGGCGTGGACGACCACGACCTCGTTGCCTTTTTCAGCCAGCGCGCGAAGCAGGTCGAGCCGCTCGGACTCGGTCTCGGCATCGGGCAACGCCTCCTCGCTGGGAATTTCCAGATCGGGAAACAATCGCACCCGCGAACACCACGCCGACAGCTCGGAGGCGAATTCCTCCTGGGATTTGAGGTCGCGGCAAACAATCCAAACGCGTCCCGCCAATTTGCCTGTCCAAAGCGCCGCGACGAACGCCTGCGCGGCCTCGGCGACGCCATAAAGCGGCGCCTTCGGCTTGGCGAATTTCACCGAGCCGAGGAACGAATCAACGGGAGAAAATTTCATCAAAATACCGGCGCTGGATTTCGGCACACGCCACCTCCAGCGGACGACCATCCAACTCTGCAATCGGGCGGATGCCAATCCGGCTGTTTGTGAGAAAAGCCGCCGAGCAGCGTTGGAGCGCCTCGGCATCGAGGATTTCCTCGGAGACCTCCATCGCCCCGAGCACCCAAGCCCGAACGGCTCCGTCCCGAGCGCCGGTTTCGAGCGCCGGCGTCATCCAGCGTCCGTCGATTTGCAGAAACACATTCGCCATCGCCGCGCCGACGAGCATTCCAGCGGGGTTGAACACCAAAGCCTCGTCGCAGCCATGGTGTTTCGCCCAAGCCAGCGCGTCGAGGTTTTGCCAGTAGTTTCCCGTCTTCCAGCCACCCGGGCGTGGCAGATACGGCGCCGCGCTCGAGGCCACGCGAAGTGCCGGGAGATTCCACCCGACCTCGGCTTCGTCGAACAGCGCGTAGGCGTCGGCCGCAAATGGTGCCTCCAGCCCGCCCTCGCCGGCCGTGAGGTAAAAGCGCAGCAGGCCGGTCGGGAGTTGGGAGAAATCAAAAGCATGTAGCGCAGGCGTCCCGCCTGCGATGGATCCATCGATGGCGGGCGGGACGCCCGCCCTACAACTCTCCGCCGCCCTTTCGAGCCGCTCGAGGTGCTCCTGCAGCATCAACGGCCGCCCCTCGCGGACGGCGATGGTTTCAAAGACACTCATCCCGTAGCGAAACCCGCGATCCGCCAGCGGAAGGCTCTCGCAAGGCACCCACGCGTTTCCATTTTTTTTCCAAGTCCTCATGCGGAATCGCAGTCAGAGAAACGGATTCACCACCCGAACGCCACCATAGTCCTGCCCGTGGTTGAAATCCTCGGAGTAAAGCGTGTGGCAGCCGAGTTCCTGAGCGGCAGCGAGGATGGCGGCGTCCCAGT